>JAKSCQ010000041.1 GCA_022360555.1 Pseudomonadales bacterium | reverse complement strand
CCTTCCAGATGAGGGCGAATACCGCGCAGCGTGGTTTCCACTTCGGGGAGTTCGGGCATGAAAAGATCAATGAATAGTTAATAGTGAATAATTCATAACGAAAACATCCCTGAAACCCATCTTGTGAGCAAGTCTTGCGCTACACTGTTTTCGTTCTTAGTTATTAACTATTCATTATTAATTATTCATTAGCTCTATGTCCGCTTCTTTCTGGCTCGGCGTCGACACCGGCGGCACCTTTACCGATTTTGTGCTGCTGGGCGGCGGTGAGCCCCGTATTCACAAGGTACTGTCCACCCCCGCCGCGCCGGAGCAGGCCATCCTGCAGGGTATTGAGGAACTGGGGCTGAGGGAGGTCATGGCCCGGGGTGAGCTGGCCATTGTCCATGGCACCACCGTGGCCACCAACGCGGCCCTGGAAGGCAAGGGGGCCCGCACCGTACTGATCACCAATGAAGGGCTGGAAGACATTCTGCGTATCGGGCGCCAGAACCGTGCCGAGCTGTACAACCTGACGCCCGAACCACCGCAGTCCGTGCTGGACACCCTGCCCACCGAGGGCGCTCCCTGCCGGCTGGCCGCCAATGGCGAGACCGTGACCCCGCTCGACGATACCGGGCTGGCAGAGCTGGTGAAGCGGGTACAGCAACACGACCCGCAGTCGGTGGCCATCTGCCTGCTGTTTTCCTACCTGAATCCGGAACAGGAACAGCACATTGCCCAGGCGCTGCAACAGGCCGGCCTGCCGGTGAGTGGCTCCCACGCCATTCTGCCCACCCGGGGCGAGTACGAACGTGGCATGGCCACCTGGCTCAATGCCTGGCTGGCCCCGAAAGTGGCCGATTACCTGCAGCGCCTGCAGCAGGCTACCCACCCGGCGCCGCTGGCCATCATGCAGTCCCATGGCGGCACCATTGCCGCCGAGCAGGCCAGCGCCCTGGCCGTCAACCTGCTGCTGTCAGGCCCGGCCGGGGGCCTGGCCGCCGCCCAGCGGCTGGGCCGGCAACTGGACCAACCTCAGTTGATGACCTTCGACATGGGCGGCACCTCCACCGATGTGGCCCTGCTGGACGGCGACATCCGTCTGACCCAGCAAGGCCACATCGGCCCGTACCCGGTGGCCGTGCCCATGGTCGACATGCACACCATCGGTGCCGGAGGCGGCTCGCTGGCCTACGTGGATGAGGCCGGCCTGTTGCACGTGGGCCCGCAGTCCGCCGGGGCCGACCCGGGGCCGGCCTGTTATGGCCGGGGCGGCCAGCAGGTTACCGTCACCGATGCCAATGTGGTGCTGGGCCGCCTGCAACCGGACTTCGCCCTGGGCGGCTCCCTGGCGCTGGATGTGAGCGCCGCCGAAACTGCCATGGAGCAGCTTGGCCAGTCCCTGGGCCTGAATGCCCGGGAAGCGGCGGAAGGGGTCCTGGCCCTGGCCAATGAGCACATGACCCAGGCCCTGCGGGTCATCTCCATCCAAAAGGGGCTGGACCCGGCAGATTTTGCCCTGATGAGTTTCGGCGGCGCTGGCGGGCTGCATGTCTGCGCCCTGGCCGACAACCTGGGCATGCAACGCGCCATCGTGCCCCAACGGGCCGGTGTGCTGTCAGCGGAAGGGCTGGTTTACGCGCCCCGCAAACGCGAACTGCTACAGGCGCTTCCGGAAACAGTGAGCCCGGCGCAGCTTGCGACCATGATCGACACCCTCCAGCGGCAGGGCCGTGACGAGCTGGCCGCGGAGGGCATCGCAGACGACCAGATCAAGCACCGGGTTTTCGTGGACATGTGCTACCGGGGGCAGTCCTCGGTCCTGCAGATTCCCTGGCAGGCCACCCTGGCGGACCGCGAAAACCACTTCCACCAGGCCCACGAGCAGCGCTTTGGCCATCGCCTGGCCATGCCCGTGCAACAGGTCAACCTGCGGGTACAGAGCCAGGCCCTGACCGTGCCGCCCACCCTGCCGGACAGGCCCGCCACCCGGGGCGCACCGGAAAGGCATTGCTCACTGCCCGGGGTGGCCTCCCAAGCCGCCGTCTACGCCCGCGACAGCCTGGGCGCCGGACAGCTCATCGACGGCCCGGCCCTGATCCACGAAGCCGTCGGCACCACCTGGCTGGCCGAAGGCTGGTACGCCCGGGTGGACCGCCACGGCCACCTGCTGCTGGAACGGACAGGCGACTGACCCCCGTGCCGACCTCAGTGGGAGCGGTCGTTCGACCGCGATACCCACCGAGATGCCGAACCGGCAAAAAGGCCGGCACGCAGGCGCCTACCGTTCATCCGCCCCGGTCAGCTCCCGGGCCGAAAGTCCGAATTTGACCTGTCCGGCATCTTCTTACTGTCACCCGGACTGGGCACAATAGCGGCTCCGTTTATTTGTTGTGCAACACTCATGCTTGATTTTCTGAACAACGGCCTGGCTGCGCCCAGCCTCGGCGCCCTGGTGCTGATCACCCTGGCCATGACCCATGTGACCATCGTCAGCGTCACCATCTACCTGCATCGCTATTCCGCACACCGCGCCCTGGAGCTGCATCCGGCGCTGAAGCACTTTTTCCGTCTCTGGCTGTGGCTCTCCACCGGCCAGAACACCCGCGAGTGGACCGCCATCCATCGCAAGCACCACGCAAAATGCGAAACCGAGGAAGACCCGCACAGCCCACAGGTGAAGGGCATCAAGAAGGTCCTGCGCGAAGGGGCCGAGCTGTACCGTGAAGAAGCCGAAAACCAGGCAACACTGGACAAATACGGCGCTGGCTGCCCGGACGACTGGATCGAGCGCAACGTCTATTCCCGCTTCCCGATTGGCGGTGTCGCCATCATGGGAGCCATCGACCTGCTGCTGTTCGGTGTCGCCGGCATTACCGTGTGGGCCGTACAGATGATGTGGATTCCGCTGTTCGCCGCCGGCGTGATCAACGGCATCGGCCATTACTGGGGCTACCGCAACTTCGAATGCGCCGACGCCTCCCGCAACATTTCCCCCTGGGGCATCCTGATTGGCGGCGAAGAGCTGCATAACAACCACCACACCTACCCGAACTCCGCCAAGCTGTCCGTGCGCCGCTTCGAGTTCGACATGGGCTGGGCGTGGATTCGCCTGTTTGAAATGCTGAAACTGGCCAAGGTGAAGAAGGTGGCGCCCAAGCCGACCTTTGAAAAGAACGCCAAACAGATCGACCTGGATGCCCTGCGCGGTATCATGCAGCACCGCTTCCAGGTGATGGCCAACTACCGCAAGACCGTGATCACGCCGGTCTTCAAGCAGGAACAGGCCCGCGCCTGTGATGCCACCCGCGACCTGTATGCCCGCGCCAAAGCGCTGTTCCACCGTGACACTTCGCTGATCAAGCCCAGCCAGCAACAACGGCTGGCCAGCCTGACCGAAAACAACGAAACCCTGCACGCCATCTACCAGTTCCGCCTGCGCCTGCAGGACATCTGGTCCCAGACCAGCCGCAACTCCACCGAAATGGTGGAAGCCCTGGAGCAGTGGTACCACGATGCCCGGGATTCCGGCATTGCTGCCCTGCAGGACTTTGCAGATCGTCTGGCCCATTACCGGCCACAGCAGGCCACAACCGCCTGATAGCAAAAAAGGCCGCGTAAGCGGCCTTTTTTCTTTCCTATTCAGGCATCAGTCCGCCACATCGATGTTTTCGATAAGTTGAACCCCATCCTGATTGGCTGCCGATATATTGACGGATATCCCGCCCAATCCCACACCCAGTGTGCGTAACAGCGGATTGATCAGACCTTCACCGAGGCTGGCCACCACATCGGACAATAAATCTTCGATCAGGTCCACAACCGGATTAAGCAGCGAGCCCAGGGGAATACCGCCAAATTGGCCGGTTTCCAGCAATGTTGCCTCATTGATCGTTATCCCCAGATCCAGACCGGACAGGCCATCACCAAGCTCCTCGTGAGACAGATCTGAACAACCCTCTACGGGGTCGCAATAGAGGTCATAACGGGGATCCAGCACAACGGTTTCTTCCACTCCTGGAACAGAACCATCCACTTCCGCATTGAGATGCAATAACGGCCCCAGCCTCAAAATTCCGAAAAGAAGTTGTAGTTCGCCGACATCGGCATCAAGCGCTGCAGGCTGCAGATTTCCGTCACTATCCAGCGAACCCGTAACGATACGCGCCACTTCCCTTTCCAGGTTTACCGCAAACTCAACGGTGTTCTGAGCCCCTTTGGCACACTCCGCCGACACCAGAGCCCCTTGGCCACCACCAGCATTGACCGACAGGGGAATATCCAGATCTGCAAGCGAAAACTCTACAACTCCCAATAGACCGACAGGAAATATTTGTGCGTTGGCGGAAAGCTGCAGGGTCACATCCGGTGCGTAGAACTGCGTTTTCCAGTTGCCATCCTGATCCTGCCTGGCTGGGCCTGTCACCACGGTTGGAGGCTCACCGACATGAAGCCCGAGGTCTACAGTATTGATATTAGCAATTAACGGGATGTTGAGATCATTGATATTGAGAGGCAGGTCCAGTATTCCTCCCTCGCCTGCTTGTTGCTGTTCTGCCAGATTCAGCACCAGACTGATCACCAGATCATAAACGGGGAATTCACTGTCTTCCGGAACAGACGCGCCCTCAACCACTTCAATAATGTCACCGACTTTGATGGTTTCGATGCCCTGAGACACGGCGATATCATCCAGCATGGTGGCAATCGGCGCCGCAACACCGCCAACATCCCCGATAGCCGTTGCCAGCAAGTCGGCATCCAGGTGCAGAAATTCTGCCACGTCATCGACCCCGAGATTGGACAGCAGATCACCAAGTCGGACAGTCGCATTTTCCAGGCTATCCAGGCTGGTCGGGTCCAGAGAAAACCCCGGCTGCTCCAAAATAACGCTCAGCAATGCCCCCAGCAGACTGGCATCACCGCCCACCCCGGCCGTACCGCCAGCAGCACTGATAGTGGCAACAACTTCCTTGCGAGTCGCCGCATTCACCGTGATATCCAGGCTGCCGAAAACGGACTGAGGCAGCAGCATGGAGATCGGTTCATTGCGGGTGTAGGACACCAGCACCGCGTTACTCTGCTCAATCAGATTGACCGGCGAGAAGGCCAGTACGCCGTCGTCATTCTGATCATCAATCAGACCGGTCTGGATGGTCAGATCCGCATCTTCCCCGTCGAACCCCTGGGCCCGGGCCGCGGCCAGGGCTCGCTGTCGCACCAGTGCGGTACTGACAAACTGACCACCACAGCTCTGGGTTTCACCGGCCGCGGCCTGAGCCGCCACGTTGACGATGGACTGCATCTCCCCGCGCAGGCTGTACAACCGTGCGCCATCCAGCGCCATGGCCGCGAGGATAATGACGAGCACCAGCAACAACGGGGTCACTACGGACAGAGCCCCGCGTTGATGCCGGAAGGCGTTAGTTGTCATCCCGGGTCTGTTCACCGAAGCTGTCCGGAATAGCGGTACGGAAGGAATCGGCCAGGCGGCGCTGGCTGTCCACATAGAGTGGGGCCGGCAATTCGCTTTGTTCGGTTTCGCGCGAATCCCGTTGTTGCTCCAGCAACCATTCAGTCACCGTTTCAGGCTGGTTGCTGACCACCTTGTCCGATACCCCGAAGGCATAATCCGACTGGGGCTCCCCCGCCAGGGCCAACCCCGGCACCAGGACTATCAGGGCGAATACTTTCATTGACTGGCCCTCCCGAACTGTTCACTGAGTTTTTCCGCATAGGCCATTTCGTCTGCCGTGAACCCATACTGTGACTGTAATTCCTTCAACCCTTTCTGGTCATCGGTGAGCAGATAGGCCACCGCCAGATTCTGACGAACCGGCCCCTGGCCGTTGGCCAGTTCCAGGGCCGTGCGCAACTCGAAGGCCGCTTCTTCATAGCGCCCCACCAGCATCAGCGCGTAACCATAGTCGTTGCGGACCTGTCCCGCCGAAGGCGACAGCGTTCGGGCCTTTTCCAGGTGGGAAATCGCCGGCAGGACCTCGTGTTTTTTAAGCAGCACCATGCCCAGGCCATGTTCGCTGCGCCCGTCACCACAACGGTTCACCATGGCCTGAAAAACCTGTTCAGCATCATCAAGCTGGCCGGATGCCGCCAGCAACTGGCCATAGCGCAACCAGTGGTCCAGAGCACTCATGGGCTTGCTTTCCAGTTGGGCCAGGGCGGCATAGTTGCGCCCCTTGGCCATCAACGTGTCCACCATTTCCAGCGCCACTTTCTGCTCGGGCTGCTCCGCCGGCTTGCACACGATGCCCGACACATCCACCCCACCCGGAGCGGCCTGCTGCGGCGCCTGGTGGGCACACCCCGCCAGTAACACCAGTGCTCCACAAACCCAACCACGCATCTTGCTACTCCCTTTGCTATCGCGTCAGTGCATCGGCGATGGATATAACCGCCGGACCACCAATCAGAATAAACAGTGCCGGCAGCATGAATGCCATCATCACCACCGTCATTTTTGCGCCGATCCGGTTGGTTTCTTCCCGGATCCGGTTGCGCTCCACGTTCTGGGCTTCTTCGATAATCTTGTCCAGGCTTCGAGACACACCGGCCCCCAGTTGGCTGCTTTGCTTCATCAGCGTGACGTAACTGCGCAACACCGGAATGCGCTTGTTGTCACCCAGTTCGTCCAGCGCCTGGGAACGCTCCGCGCCCGACTGCATCAGGCGGTTAAAGCGATCGATACGCAGGCTCAGAATCGGCAGCAGGGGCCGCCCCTGCACACCGATGATTCGCAGTACCCGCTCCAGGGACAGGCCCGCCTCCATCAGCATGCGTGTCATGTGACACAGCTCCACGGCTTCCAGGTTCTGCTTCAGCTCCGCCTGGGAGCCCATACTGCGAATCATCCGTCGGGGGATGATGAAAGCCGCCGCCGCGGTCAGCAGCCCGCCCAGCATGCCGAAAACCAGAAAGCCCACCAGCGCCAACACCCCGGGCAGCACCCAGCAGGCCAGCAGGTAGATCATCTGGGACTGCTCCCGACTCTTGCCCATGCCGGCAAGCGCCTGGCGGATTTCCTGATAATCGCTGTCGGCGATAGACGATTCGGTCAGAGCTGCGGACAGGCGCCACAGCCAGAAGCCCCGGTCTTCATTTTCCACCCGGCCATTGGTGTCGGTCAGACGCCGGCTGATCCGTGCGCGCAACTGCCATTCACGCGCCTTGAACATCAGCCAGAGCGACACGAATACCAGCACCACGGCCAGGATCAGCAGGATGTCATTCACGCCCCACCCCCTGCACCATGCGCCAGATAATGATGACAGCGATGCCCTGCAAGGCACCGGCCACCATCAGCATGGTATGGCCGGTATCCGTACGCAGCAGCACCTCGGCATATTTTTCGTTGATCAGCATCATGTACACCGCCAGCCCCAGCGGCAGCAGGGTAAAGGCCCCGGCGGTGAAGCGGGTTTCCGCCGTGGAGGCGAGAAATTCGCGGCGCAGTTCCTGCTGGGAGCGCAGGGACTCGGCCACCTGCTGCAGCACCGGTCGCACCGAGGAACCGAAACGGGCAGAGGTGCGCAAGGCAATGGACACCAGCACCAGCGAGGGCACCTTGTACAGGCGGGAGAAGTCGTCAAACAGGCCGGTGTAGTCCCGCCCGGCTTCCACAGCGCTACGCAGACGGAAGGTCAGTGGCGAAAAGACCGGAGGGGCATCATGAAACGCTTCCTGCAGCGAGCCTTCCAGTGAACGGCCAGCGTCCATGTAGCGCAGCACGGATTCCATGATCCCCGGCAGGGATTCGAAAATCATGCGGCGCTGTTGCTGAAACCGAAAACGCCAGTACATCCACAAGCTGGCGGCAATCAGGGCCAGTACCGCCAGAGCGGGAATCACCCCGGACGAGGCCAGCACCAGTACCAGCACCAGGAAAATGACAATGCCCAGCAGGGCCAGCTGGAACCGGGAAAGCCGAATATCCGCCCGCAGCAACAGACGCTCCAGCGGGCCATTCACCACCTTAACCTGGGCGGCTTCCTGGTGCAGTTCGGTGCGTTGCTGCAAGCGCTGGCGGACCCGCTCGGTGAGCAGGTTGCGCTGGCGGTAACGAAACCAGGCCAGCTGCATCAGCACGGTCAGTACCGCGATGATGCCCAGCATCTGGGCCATACCCAGCAGCTCAACCGTGCTCATCATGACTCCGGTACAGGTAATCCATGTGATACTGGTCGTCGTCGGAAGGATTCAGGGCCACCACCTCACTGACCCGACGGCGCCCATCCGGCAGACGCTCAAGCTGAATAATCACATCCAGGGCCGACCCGATCAGCCGGGCAATGGCCTTTTCACTGGCTTCATAGCCGCTCACCGCCAGCAGGGTCTCGATGCGTACCAGGGCATCCCGGGTGCTGTTGGCATGGATGGTACTCATGGAGCCTTCGTGGCCGGTGTTCATGGCCTGCAACAGCTCAATGATCTCGTTGGAACGCACCTCGCCGAGAATGATCCGGTCCGGTCGCATGCGCAGGGAGTTGACCACCAGCTCCCGGGCACTGATGCGCCCCTTGCCTTCCGTGTTGGCGGGCCGGGTTTCCAGCCGCACCACATGGGGGTGATTGAGCACCAGCTCGGCGGAATCCTCGATGGTCAGGATCCGTTCCTGGCGGGGAATATACTGACTGATCAGGTTCAGCATGGTGGTTTTACCGGTACCGGTACCGCCGCTGACAATCACATTGCGGCGCGATTCCACCGTCTTGATCAGAATGTCCAGGCAGGCTTCGGTCATGGAGCCGCTGCGGATCAGCTCCTGGGCGGTCAGGTGATTGCCGGTGAATTTACGGATACTGATGCTGGGGCCATCCAGGGCCAGTGGCGGAATAATGGCGTTGACCCGGGAACCGTCCGGCAGCCGGGCATCGACCATGGGGCTGGACTCATCCAGCCGGCGCCCCAGTGGCGCCAGCATCCGGCGAATCACCCGCACCACATGGCTGTCGTCGATAAAGCGCGCCTGGGCTTTCTGCAGCACCCCGGCCACTTCGATAAAAACACTCTCCGGCCCGTTGACCAGAATGTCGTTGATCTCGGGGTCCGCCAGCAGCGGTTCCAGCGGACCATAGCCGGTGACCTCATCCAGGGTGTCGCGGGACAACTGGTTCAGGTCCTGGGTGGAAAGCGGCACCCGGTTCAGGGCAATGAACTGCCCCACGGCCGTGCGGACAAAGTCCGCCAGCTGATCGCGACCGGCATTGCCGACCTCGATACCTTCTTCATCCAGCCGCTCCACCACCCAGCGATGGGCACGGTCCTTGAGCTGCTGGTATTCCGTATCAATCCGTCCGGCCACATCCGCTCCTGCTATCCGTTGCTACGCAGTTTCTGCCACCAGCCTTCGCTTGCCTCGCCACCCTGCTGTTCCAGCCGGGCTATCATGCCCTGCAGGTGACGGCTGTAACGACAACGGGCGGACTGCTCCTGAATCGGCAGGCCACTGTTCATGGCCATCAGCCGGTGGCGCCAGTCCATGGGCAGCCCCCCCAGCACGTTGATGCCCGCGGTGTCGCCCAATTCCTCCAGCGACGGCGGCATCTTGCCTTCCATGCCATCCACGATCAGATTGACCTGGCTGTCCTTGCCCAGATGGGCCCGCCATTCATTGCCCAGGGTGCGCACCGCGTGGGCCTGGTCCACCAGCGGATGCATGGCGATCAACAGGTGGCGGGCGTGAATCCCCAGCGCCCTGACCCAGTGACGGCTTTCCAGCGTGCCCACATTGATCACGATGCGGTCGAACATCTGCATCAGGTGATTGAGGGCAATAAAGAGATCCGCGCTGCGGTCCCCTTCCAGCTGGCGACTGTCCATGCCCGCGGACAGCAGACGCAGCCCCTGCCGGTATTCTTCCAGCGCCGTGGCGATCAGGGTTTCGTCCAGGGTTTCCGGACTCGCCAGCAGGTTTTCCAGGGTGTACTCGTTGTGCACATCCAGATAGAAAATGCCGCGCTCGGAGGGCTGGGTATCGATGGCCAGGCAGCGCTCATCCGGAAACAGGCGGTTGAGTCCCAGCGCCACATTCTGGGCCAGGAAACGGGTATCCACAGTGGGGCTGGCCGAGGCCACCAGGGTCAGATTACTGGTGGCGGAACGCACCTGGTCGTCATAGTGCCCCACCCGCATCAGCTGGTGGCGCCGCAACCGCTCGCGCACATCGCCAGCATCACTGCCCGCCACAAAACAATCCCGCGCCCCGGCGCGCATGGACTGGAGCAAAAGCTCCTGATTGGCCCGGGCACAGACGGTAATCACCGTCACCCAGGGCCGGGCGCTGGTGAGGGCGGTAATGATAGCCAGGGACTGGTCCATGTCCGCTTCGGAAATTTCCACCATCACCACATGGGCGGTGGTAGCTTCCAGCAGACGCAGTACCCGGGTCAGGTCGGCGCGACTTACCTGTTCCAGCCGGAACGGCTCTTCCACCACCCGGTCCAGCCAGGCTTCGATGCCGTCGTCATCCACCACCGAGAGAACAATGTCATGATCACTCATAGCATCACCAGCTCAGGCCGTGACGAATCGGCTGGGAACCACGGCGGCTTTCCGTGGCCATGTCCAGCCAACCCATGCTGCTGTTGTGGTACCCCGCCCCCGGCAGGGTAACCGGCGGCTCGGTGCTTTTCTGGGGCGTCACCAGATGCGGTGTCACCACCATCACCAGCTCCTTGTCGCTCTGCTCGATCCGCGAGGAACGGAAGAAAGCTCCCAGCAGGGGAATATTGCCGATACCGGGCAGGCGGTCGCTGTTGTTGATGGTGTTGCGGCTGACCAGCCCACTGATGATGAAGGTTTCCCCCGGCGCCAGGGAAACCGTGGTTTCCGCACGCCGCACCCGCAGGCCGGGCACCGACACCCCACCGGTTTCCACCCCGGCGGAGAAGTCCAGCTCGGACACTTCCGGGGCCACCTTGAGAATAATCTGGTGCTTGTCGATCACGGTGGGGGTCAGGCTCAGGCCGATACCGAACTCCTTGAATTCGATCTGCACCCCGTCGGTGGTACTGCGGGTGGGGATCGGAAATTCGCCCCCGGACAGGAAGCTGGCACTTTGGCCGGACAGACTGGTCAGGGACGGTTCCGCCAGGGTATAGGCAAAGCCGCCGGCCTCCAGGGCATTGATGGCCACCACGGAATTGGGACCGAAACTGAAGATATTGAAGCCTTCCGCATTCAGCGGCGTGGGGGCCGTTCCCGGCACCTGGAAACCGCCGCCGGGGGTGGCAATACCGGCACCGGACTGGCCGCCATTGAACACATTGCTGTAGCTGAAGCCCAGTTGGTTCAGCTCTGAGCGGCTGACTTCCAGCACGCGGATATCCGTCTGCACCTGGGTCCCGAACGGCAGCGACGACCCCAGCGTGGTGGCCACCACCACAGTGCTGCGCAGTGGCTTGCTTTCCCCGCGCAGCCAGACCGACAGCACCGCCGAACCTTCCTGCTTGGCCGTGAGCAGCAATTCCTGACTGCCGGTCACGGTGAGCGCCGCCACGTTCGGATCCGAGGTGGCCACCTTGGTCACCGTGGCCGGGAATGTCAGCACCTTCTGGTCACCCGGCGCCACCCGCATGGACTCGTTCATTTCATTGGCCTGGCCGCCCATCGCCAGCATCAATCCCAGCCCCAGGATCCATCCTTTCCACAACCACTTAGCGCACATAGGTGCTCCTTGAGTCTGATCCTTCATATACTTCGACTCGCTGTCCCGGGTTCTGCCGCGGCGCCGGCTTGGCCTTGGCGGCCGGGAACAGATCCCTGTAATAAACCGGCTTGGCTTTTTCCGCTTCCGGTTTGTCGTCAGCCGCTTCATCGTCCGCGGCAGCCAGTTGCCTGTCTTCGTTGGCCACCACCGCCAGACGCAGGGTGCCCTCTTCGGAAGCCAGCAAAAGCGGCGGCACCTTGTCCTTCGGCACCGACAGCACAACAGTATTGTTACGCCGCTGGGCCTCTCGATCCTGCTCGCTTTCGGCCGGCCCCATGCTTCCCTTCACTGCCAGCACCTGGATGTTATTCAGCAGAACCAACGCCGCTGGCGTCTCGTCTTCAGCCTCATCAAACGCCACCACCACATCCACCAGGTCACCCGGTGTCAGCAGGCCCCCGGCCATGACCACATTGTCCACTTCCACACCCACCGCCCGGTAACCGGCAGGCACCGAGCCCGGCAGTGTGCCACCGGCTTCCAGGTGATTACGGGATAACAACTCACCCGGGCGGGTGAACTGGCGCAGCTCCTTGCCGACGACAGTTTCGTCCGCAGTGAGCACATTGGAAATAGGGGCGGGGGAGGAGACAACCGCCAGGGACGCTTCATCCAGGCTGTCACCCACATTCAGGCTCTCGGTAACCACCCAGTAACGGTAGCTGGGCGCCTGAGATTCACTCTGCGACTCGGATTGTGCCTGCCGACCGGCCTTGAGGTCAGAAGCCGGGTCCCGGCTCAATCCCACCAACGCCAGCACCAGCGCCACCAACGCCACCAGCAACGCCGGCAGCATGTAGAGCAGTCTTGATCCCATGTCCTCTCCGGAACATCCCTGTCTGTTCTGTTGTTATGCCGGGCCGGTCAGGATGTATCAGAACGCAGCCCTTGCATCCACATTAAGCCGGGCAGGCAGGGGCGGGAAGCGCCCCAGCATGCCGAAGTCCAATGCCGGCACAATCGGATTGGACTGATAATCCGGGTACACCAGGTTGCAGTGAAGCATTTCGATGCCCCCCACGGTTTCCAGCGCACATAAGGCGTTTAGATTGCCAGGAAGCCGGTCTGCCAAACCGGCCAGGGCATCATTGGCACGCTGAGTAACAGCCGTTGCCAGCGAGCCGCTCTCTTGCTCAGATCGGTCAATGTATAGCGCCGTAACTACCGCTGTATCCACCGCATCCTGCATGCGGTACTGAGCAAAGAATGTCAGCCCGTAGACAGCGGCGCCATACAGCATGGCCACGATGAAAGGGAATAAAATCAAGAACTCCAGGGCTACCGCCCCCTGCTCTTCTCGACTTAATCCTTTCATAACACTCATGACAATTGACCGATCCTTGCAAAGAGAATCAGCCCTCTCCGCCACCTGTGCCACCTGTGCTCGGCACCTCATCAAAGAGGCCGCTGAAGATTTCCGGAATTTCTGTACCGAATATCGCGCTGGCCGCCACCAGAGCCACCACAATGGCCGCCGCCAACACAATGTATTCCAGTGCACTGGCCCCCCGCTGGTTGCGGGCCCGGCCGGGCAGTTGGGTGAAAAGACGAACGAACAGAATCTGGGTCAATCTAGTCAAGGTACTCATAGCGCTCTCCGTACACATCCCTTTGCCAAACCAATAATATTACATATGCGCAAAAATGAACTTCTGGCATCAATCCTATGTTTCTGTGATCCACCTCACAACAAAAGCTGTGTTTTCTTTTGTTGCGGCTTTGCTCACTGACTGTAACGCTATCATTGAAGGCATTCGGGCCAATAGGGGAAAGCCCCAACCGGGCAGGAAAGGCGACAAATGGAATTGGCGCCGCATGTTTTTGCAGAGTGGATACGCGACAAAATGCAGGCAGTATGATATCAGCCAAATAGCGGACATAAAAAAACCCGGGGTTTCCCGGGTTTTTTTTATGTCCGCTGCCAGGCGGAAAGCCGCAAGATCGTCTTACTTGATCTTGGCTTCCTTATAGGCCACGTGCTTGCGCACGACCGGATCATACTTCTTGGTTTCCATCTTTTCCGGATGGAGACGCTTGTTCTTGGTGGTGGTGTAGAAATGACCAGTGCCCGCAGAGGACACCAGACGGATCTTTTCGCGAATCGGACCAGCCATGGGTTAACTCCTTCAATCAGCCTTAAACACGCTCGCCGCGGGAACGGAGACCAGCCAGTACGGCGTCGATCCCTTTCTTGTCGATAATGCGCATGCCCTTGGAGCTCACGCGCAGGCGAACAAAGCGCTTCTCGGACTCAACCCAGAAACGGTGGTGATGCAGATTCGGCTCGAAACGACGCTTGGTCTTGATGTTCGAGTGAGAAACGTTGTTGCCCGTTACAGGGCGCTTACCGGTCACCTGGCAAACTTTGGACATTGTCTTGCTCCGTAAATCTTCTTGCGGGGGGACGGCAGAGCCCCGGAAAAGGCGCGTTTTATACCAATCCGACGCTCAAGTTTCAAGCAGAATCTTGAGCAATGTTCACGATTGGCCAAAATTCAGGGACTTATCGCAAACCCGAGCCAGCCGGGCACAACGGCGGAGATCGGCATTCGCCGATTTCCGCCCTGCGGCGCCCTCGTGGCTTGCTACAAGGCCCCGCGCGAGGCCAGCGACACCCAGCCGCCGTCACCAATCACCAGATGGTCGAGTACGCGTATTTCCATTAGGCCCAGCGCCTCCACCAGCCGGCGGGTGATGGCGTGGTCCGACTGGCTGGGCTCGGCAACGCCAGAGGGGTGATTGTGGGCCAGGATAACGGCGGCGGCGTTGTGCTCCATGGCCCGGCGCACCACCTCGCGAGGGTAAACTGCCGCCGCGTCGATGGTGCCCTGGAACAGTTGCTCGAACGCGATCAGGCGGTGTTTGTTGTCCAGAAACAGACAGGCGAACACCTCGTAGGGCAGCCCGCGAAGCCGGGCCGTCAGCAACTGGCCGGCCTTGTCCGGGTTATCCAGGGGCAAGCCCCGCTCAAGGGGTTCCGCCAGATAGCGACGTCCCAGCTCCAGCGCCGCCAGCAACAGGGCGCGCCGGGCCGTTCCCATGCCCGGCAGGCGGGCCATGGCTTCCGGACTCGTATCCAGCATGGCCCGCAAGCCACCCCCGGCGGCCAGTTGCTGCCTGGCCAGATCCACCGCCGTCATGCCCTGCTGCCCGGTACGCAGGAAAATGGCCAGCAGCTCGGCATCACTGAGCGCTTCCGCCCCCCGTGCCAGCAACTTCTCCCGTGGCCGTTCCTGAGTGGGCCAGTCCGTGATCGCCATAACCTTGCATTCCCTTCTAAGGTCTTGATATTCCATACCGTTTGCACAGTGGGCAGCGCTCATACCTTAGTGCTACCCTATGCAGCCTATGTGATAGCAGGGTTCCGGCGTCTCCGGCACCGGAAAATTGCCCCTGTTGATGTAAGCCACTGCCGTCTTGTTCCAAGCCGTCGTCACCACTGCGCAGGATTCCGCCATGCACCGTCTGGTTAACAAACGCGTCCTTCTGGGAGTCACGGGGGGCATTGCTGCCTATAAAGCCGCCGATCTGGTTCGCCGGCTTCAGGACGTGGGCGCCCAGGTGCGGGTGGTGATGACCCAGGGCGCCTGCGAATTCATCACCCCGCTGACCATGCAGGCGCTGTCCGGGCACCCGGTGCATACCACCCTGCTGGACCCCACCGCCGAAGCGGCCATGGGGCATATCGAACTGGCCCGCTGGGCCGACCTGGTGCTGATTGCCCCGGCTTCCGCCAACTTCATGGCCCGCCTGGCCCATGGCCACGGCAATGACCTGCTGACCACCCTGTGCCTGGCCACCGGTGCCCCCATCGCCATCGCCCCGGCCATGAACCAGCAGATGTGGGCCGATACCAGCACCCAGAAGAACCTGCTGATCCTGCAGGAGAAGGGCATCCATGTGTTCGGCCCGGGCAGTGGCAGCCAGGCCTGCGGGGAAGTGGGCGCCGGGCGAATGCTGGAGCCACTGGACATTCTTCAGCATGCCGCCGAGGTATTCGACTACCAGTTGCTCACCGGCAAGCATGTGGTGATCACCGCCGGGCCCACGCGGGAATCCATCGACCCGGTGCGCTATATCACCAACAAGAGCTCCGGCAAGATGGGTTTTGCCCTGGCCGAAGCCGCCGCCGAGGCGGGAGCCCGGGTAACGCTGATTGCCGGCCCGGTGAACCTGCCCACTCCGTCGCGGGTAAACCGGGTGGATGTGGTGCGCGCCGTGGACATGTACGACACCTGCCTGGAGGTGGTGGAGCAAGGCTGCGACATCTTTATCGCCACCGCCGCCGTGGCCGACTATCGGCCCACCGTCACCGCCGATCACAAGATCAAGAAATCCACCGAGGAAATCCACCTCACCCTGGTGAAGAATCCGGATATCGTCGCCTCGGTGGCCGAACACAGCAAACGCCCCTTTACCGTAGGTTTCGCCGCCGAAACCCAGGACGTGATGGCCTACGCCCAGGGCAAACTGGTCAACAAAAAACTGGACATGATCGCCACCAACGACGTCTCCGGCAGCAATGTGGGCTTCAACAGCGACAACAATGCCCTGACGGTCATCTGGCCCGGCGGTCACAAGGTACTACCACTGGCCTCCAAGGCGCAGATTGCCAAGCAGCTCATCGAGCTGATTGCGATACGGTATAAAGACTAGACGCTGGCACGCTGGCACGCTGGCACGCTGGCACGCCAAGAGTATGTACCCGCATCCACAATGAGCAAGATTTCCGCGTGCACGCATGGGCCTGCTGCACGCATGCGACCAACAACAAGGAACAACCATGAAACTGCAATACCGGATTCTGGATTCGCGTCTGGGCGACAGCATCCCGCTGCCCCACTACGCCACCGACGGCTCCGCCGGGCTGGACCTGCGCGCCATGGTCAAGGAACCACTGACCCTGAATCCGGGTGACACCGAGCTGCTGCCCACCGGCATGGCCATTCACATCAGCGACCCGGGCTACGCCGGCATGATCCTGCCGCGCTCCGGGCTTGGCCACAAGCACGGCATCGTGCTGGGCAACCTGGTCGGCCTGATTGATTCGGACTATCAGGGCGAGCTGATGGTGTCGTGCTGGAACCGGGGCAACCAGCCATTCACCGTGGAACCCGGCGAGCGCATCGCGCAGCTTGTAATCGTGCCGGTCATGCAGGTGGAACTGGAGCAGGTGGACACCTTCAGCGACAGCCAGCGTGGCAGCGGCGGATTTGGCCACAGTGGCCGTCAGTAACCGCCCGCGACAATAATAAAGCCGCACCTTTGGGGAGGGGATATGGGCAAGAAAAACAACGACAAGGCGAAAAACGCCAGCGCCATGAAACAGCTACTGCCGCTACTGGTCGCCGCCATCGTGGCCACGGTACTGGCTGGCGGGGCCGTGTTCTATTACCAGAATCAGGTACTGGCAGGCAGCCAGCAGCAGGCCCAGGCCCAGCAGGTGGCCCAGATCATTGCCACCCAGACCAACGCCGTCATCCAGAACAGCCGCCAGCAACTGGCGCTACTGAGCGAACGTGCCGATGTGGAGCAGGCCCTGAGCAGCGGCAACGAAGCCCGCTTCAACGCCCACAAGCACCAGTGGCTCCCGGATGCCACCCTGCATCTGATCCCGCGCCGCGGTGCGGATATCGATGATTTCAGCTACACCGCCCAGGAAATGCTCAAGCAAGTCCGCCTGGGCCAGGAACCGGGCCCGGTGATCATGGCCGGCTCACCGCCCTCGCTGGTCATGGCCCGCGCCAGCAAGAACCGAAACGGCGCCTTGCTGCTCCAGGTCTCCCTGGAACCGCTGGTCAAGCAACTGCAAGCCGTGGCACCACCTGGCAGCGCCCTGGTCATGACCTATGCTGGCAGCCCGTTATTCAAATCTCCGCCAGGTGCCAATGGCCCCAGCGCTGAAGCCAGCGCAGGCCCGCTGCGCGTCGACCTGACCCTGCCGGCGACCAACAACGACCTGCTGATTATTGCCGTTATCGCCATGGCCATCGGCGTGGCCCTGGTACTAGCCGCCCTGCTGGTGGTTAACCGTCTGGTCGGGCGGGCCCTGTCCCAGGATGCCTCGGAGCTGATCCGTTACAGCGATGAGTTGAGCCGCCAGCCCAATGCCACCGCCCGCAACCACTTTACCTTCGACGTCTTCCGCGCCGTCACCGATGCCCAGGCGCGCATGGCCCAGAAGCTGCGCAACCGTGGCGGCTCCACCGCCCCCAGACCCGCCGCCGCCCAGCCACAGGAAACCCTGGTGGTGGAAGAAAGCGACGACGACAGCATCCTGCTGGTGGACGAGGAACAGGGCGAGAGCCTGCCGGACAGCATCTTCCGCGCCTACGACATCCGCGGCATTGCCGGCGACACCCTCACCGCCCACGGCGTCTACCTGCTGGGCCGGGCCATCGGTACCGAGGCCGGCGAAGCCGGCCAGCAGAGCGTGCTGGTGGCCCGCGACGGGCGCCTGTCCAGCCCGGAACTGGCCCGCTCGCTGATCAAGGGCCTGCGCGAATCCGGCCGCGACGTGATCAACCTGGGCCTGGTGCCCACCCCGGTGCTCTACTACGCCACCGAAGTGCTGGAAACCCGCAGCGGCGTCATGGTCACCGGCAGCCACAATCCGGCGGACCATAACGGCCTGAAAGTGGTGATCAATGGCGACACCCTGCACGGCGAACGCATCACCGCCCTGCAAACCCGCGTCAGGGAGAAGGCCTTCAGCGAAGGCAATGGCAAGGAAGAAGAGCGGGACATCAGCGACCGCTACCTGAATGACCTGGTCAACGACATCGTGCTGGCGCGGCCGCTGAAAATCGCCATCGACTGCGGCAATGGCGCCAGCGGCGAACTGGCCCCGCGCCTGTTCAGCCAGCTCGGCTGCGAGGTCACGCCCCTGTATACCGAGATTGACGGCAACTTCCCCAACCACCACCCGGACCCGGGCGACCCGGACAACCTGGCCGACCTGATTCGCATCGTTAAGCAGGACAACCTGGATCTGGGCCTGGCCTTCGACGGCGACGGCGACCGGGTGGCCGTGGTCACCAACACTGGCGAGATCATCTGGCCGGACCGGCTGCTGATGCTGTTTGCCAAGGACCTGCTGGGCCGCACCCCGGGGGCGGATATCCTGTTCGACGTAAAATGCACCCGCGCCCTGCCGGCCATTATCCGCAAGAGCGGCGGCCGGCCGGTGATGTACAAGACCGGCCACTCGCTGATCAAGGCCAAAATGAAAGAAACCGGCGCGCCCCTGGCCGGCGAGATCAGCGGCCACATCTTCTTCGGCGACCGCTGGTTCGGCTGCGACGATGGCCTCTATGCCGGCGCCCGGCTGCTGGAAATCCTGTCGCTGCAGGACGCCAGCGCCGGCCAGGTGTTCGACGGTCTGAAGACCGGCATGACCACCCCGGCCCTGTACATTAATGTCAGCGACGATACCAAGTTCGCCCTGGTGGACGCCCTGGTGGCCCGCGCCGACAAATTCAGCGGTGGCCGGCCCACCACCATCGACGGCCTGCGGGTGGACTTCCCGGATGGCTGGGGCCTGGTCCGCGCCTCCAACACCACGCCATCGCTGGTGGCCCGCTTTGAAGGGCGGGACGAAGACGCCCTGCAACGGGTCCAGACCCAGTTCCGCAACCACCTGAAGGCGGTGGATGAAGGGCTGGACGTGCCGTTTTAATCAAGGCACCGCACAAGCCGCGCGCCGCAGCGTATAATCGCGAGCAACCGTAGGGCGGAAATCGCCGCAGGCCATCTCCGCCACACAGCACGACTCTGGGAAAACCAGACCGCTCATTGAGCGTGTTTGCGTGAAGCGTGCCGCGTGTAAGCAATATTCAAGGAGACATAATGGACGCCAAGAGCGCACAAGATACCGCGCGGATTCTGATTGAGGCGCTGCCCTACATTCAGCGCTTCGCCGGCAGCACCGTGGTGATCAAGTACGGCGGCAACGCCATGGAAAACGAGGAGCTCAAAAAGAGCTTCGCCCGCGATGTGGTAATGATGAAGCAGGTGGGCATCAACCCGGTGATTGTGCATGGTGGCGGCCCGCAGATCGGCAACCTGCTGGAGCGGCTGGGCAAGGAATCGAAATTCGTCCAGGGCATGCGCGTCACCGACCGGGAAACCATGGACGTGGTACAGATGGTCCTTGGCGGCCTGGTCAACAAGGACATCGTCAACCTGATCCAGCACCACGGTGGCCAGGCCATCGGCCTGACCGGCAAGGACGGGCGCCTGATCAAGGCCCGCAAGATGACACTGCTGGCCCAGGATGAAAACGACCCGGCCCTGAACACCTCCGAGATCATCGACATCGGCCATGTGGGCGAAGTGCAGGGCATCGACACCCGCATCATCGACCTGATCGCCGGCAGCGACTTTATCCCGGTTATCGCCCCCATCGGCGTGGACGACGAAGG
The DNA here is from genome assembly GCA_022360555.1 of Pseudomonadales bacterium. Taxonomy (GTDB): domain Bacteria; phylum Pseudomonadota; class Gammaproteobacteria; order Pseudomonadales; family Alcanivoracaceae; genus Alcanivorax. Next base: position 7,741 of record JAKSCQ010000041.1, on the reverse strand, counting down.
CATCAGCTACAACATCAATGCCGACCTGGTGGCCGGCAAGGTGGCCGAGGTCCTGCGCGCGGAAAAGCTGATCCTGCTCACCAATGTGGCCGGTCTGAAGGACAAGAGCGGCAAGGTACTCACCGGCCTCAGCGCCGAACGGGTCAACGAACTGATCGCCGACGGCACCATCCACGGCGGCATGCTGCCCAAAATCCGCACCGCCCTGGAAGCGGTGGAAAACGGCGTGCACACCTCGCACATCATCGATGGCCGAGTGTCCCACGCGGTGTTGCTGGAAATCCTCACCGACCAGGGGATCGGGACGTTGATCAGCAAGAACTAAGTTGCAAGGAGCAAGTTTCAAGTTGCAAAGCGCGAGACAGGTTTTCGCATACGGAAAGGCATTGCCCGCGCACACGCCATCACCGCGGGCACAAACCGTCAGGACATTGCGGACCAGCCCGCGTTGCAACTTGCATCTTGGAACTTGCTGCTCATCCGCGGCAAAGGGGATTGCCGTTTAAACCAGGCCATGAGAGCCGCTACAACCGCAACAACATCGCAGCAACAGGCCCGGAAGATTGGGCGCGGGCACGGCATGTGATATACCTCTAGCCACACTCGCGTTGGAGCTTGTCGCTTGCAGTTTAAATACGGGAACGACGATTCATGACCGAAAAAAAACCGTCTCGCAAAGAGCAGATCCTGCAGTCGCTCGCCCACATGCTGGAAGCCGCACCCGGTGGCCGCATTACCACCGCCGGGCTGGCCAAGGAAGTGGGGGTCTCCGAGGCGGCCTTGTACCGGCATTTTCCCAGCAAGGCGAAGATGTTCGAGGGGCTGATCAGCTTTATCGAGGATGCCATCTTTTCGCGCATTAACCGCATTACCGAAGAAGGCAATGCCGCCGCCCAGGTGGAACAGATCCTGACCCTGATGCTGGCCTTCACCGAGCGTAACCCGGGCATCACCCGGCTACTCACCGGTGATGCCCTCACCGGCGAAAACGCCCGCCTGCACCAGCGCATCCAGCAGTTCTACGACCGGGTGGAAAGCCAGCTCAAACAGGTGCTGCGGGAAGCGGAATTCAAGGAAGGACTACGCACCGAGGCCAGCCCGGCGGTAACAGCCAACCTGCTGCTGGCCGTGGTGGAAGGGCGTATCGCCCAGTTCGTGCGTTCCGGTTTCAAGGCCCGCCCCAGCCAGGACTGGCCGGCCCAGTGGGCCCTGCTGGCCCCCTCCCTGTTTCGGGAATAATCCCGTAGGCGCCGTCTCTCGGACGGCGAATTTCCAAAACACCGGGGAATTCGCCGCCCGAAAGACGGCCACCGAAACCGGGTTTATTGTTCCTGTTCGATCTCTTTGAGGCGCTGGATAATCGGCGCGAATTCTTTTTCGGCGTTGTCGATTTCCCGCTCGAACTCCGCCAATTTCTCTTCCGACGTCTCGATCTGACGCTTGAGGCGGTCGATGGCTTTCTGGACGGCTTCCGGCACCTCGCGCCCGGCCCGTTCATTGCGGGCGGCAATGGCGATCTCGTCATCCAGCTTCATTTGCAGCTGCGCCAGGGTGTTCTCCTCATAGCTGATGCTCAGCTCCAGCGCATCAATCTTGCGGTCGCGGGCACGCACGGCGTCCTCGGGGCCGGCGTACAGACGCAGCAATTCCTTGTCCTCACGGGCCTGGCGCGCTTTTTCCATGCGCAGTGCGCGGGCCTCTTCATCATTGAGGGGCACGCCCTCCACCTCTTCCAGCACACGACCGTGCTGGTCCAGTAGCTGGTAACCGTTGCGGATGGCATCCGTGGTCAGGGTGCGGTTCAGGTGTACCACGCCATCAGGCGAGGTATGACGAAAATAGGCCCCGTCGGGCATCACTTCACTGGCACGCTTACCAAATTGAGCCCATACCGGCGCGGCTAGCACCAACGCCAATACCAGGACAAGCAGCTTCATTCTTATTCCACTCCGTAACGCTCCCGGTACGCCCGCATTTTTTCCACCATGGGCTGACTGTCCGGTTGCTGTGTCAGCCAGTCAATAATATCGCTCATTGCCACGATACTGCCGACCGGCACCCCCAAAGATCGTTCCACTTCCTGAATCGCTGACAGCCCTTTTCCTTGCGCTGAAGGCTCCCCTTGCCCACATTCCTGGCGGTCCAGCGCCACCATCACCCCCGCCATCCTGGCATCGGTTTTGTCGAACAGGGCCGCCACTTCGCGGATGGCGGTCCCTGCGGTAATCACATCATCAATGACCAGCACCCGCCCCTGCAAGGGCGCGCCCACCAGCCAGCCGCCCTCGCCATGATCCTTGGCTTCCTTGCGATTGAAGGCCCAGGGCAGGTCCCGGCCATGGTGTTCGGCCAGCGCCACGGCCACCGCCGCCACCAGCGGAATGCCCTTGTAGGCCGGCCCGAACAGCATATCGAACTGCAACCCGGATTCCACGATGGCGTCGGCATAATAGCGCCCCAGCCGGGCCAGGGCCTCGCCGGTGTTGAAGGTGCCGGCATTGAAGAAATAAGGGCTCTTGCGGCCGGACTTGAGGGTGAATTCACCGAATTTCAGCGCTTCACGCTCCTGGGCAAAGCGCAGGAAATGCTTCTTGTAGTTCTTCATGGCCATTACCTTACCACCCCAGTACCGCCTGCTGGGCCTGAATAATCTCGCCGATGCCTTTCTCGGCCAGCCCCAGCAGCGTATCGGACTGCTCACGGGTGAAAGGCGCGCCTTCCGCGGACCCCTGGATCTCGATGAAACCGCCCTGCTGGGTCATCACCACGTTCATGTCGGTGCCGGCGTTGGAATCTTCCGCATAATCCAGGTCCAGCACCGGCTCATCCTTGTAAACCCCCACGGACACCGCGCCGACCAGGCCAGTGAGCGGGTCGTCCTTGATTTTCTTGGTTTCCAGCAGGTGAGTGAAGGCATCCACCAGTGCCACGCAGGCCCCGGAAATGGAGGCGGTACGGGTGCCACCATCGGCCTGCAGCACGTCACAATCCAGGAAAATGGTGCGCTCGCCCAGCTTGCTCAGATCCACCGCCGCGCGCAGGGAGCGGCCGATCAGGCGCTGAATTTCCAGGGTACGCCCACCCTGCTTGCCCCGGGACGCTTCGCGACCGGAACGGGTGTGGGTGGAACGGGGCAGCATGCCGTATTCGGCGGTGAGCCAGCCCTGGCCCTTGCCCTTGAGAAAGCGCGGCACGCCTTCCTCCACGGAGGCCGTGCACAGCACCTTGGTGTTGCCAAAGGCCACCAGCACACTGCCCTCGGCATGAACGGTGTAGTTGCGGGTAAAGCTCAGTTCACGCAGCTCGTCGGGGGCTCGGCCGGAAGGACGCATGGGATCTCCTGAAGGTCATCTTGATGAAAAGGACCGCCATTGTAGCAAAGAGCCACCCTGCTCTGCCTGCCTTGCGCCAATTACCCGCTAGTCTAGACTAGGGAGCCGGCACCACCCACGGTTATCACGCCGCAGGAGGCTGCCTGCAGGCGAAATACAACGCCAGCAGCGAGTACCGCGTTACGAGTTGCGAAAACCCGGCTTTCCTATCTTTGGGTTTTGCCGTTCGAAACTCGCGTCTCGCCACTCGCAAAGGCTTTATCGCTTGCAAGGCGCCGAAAACGCCAAGTGGCATGAACGCCGGGACGCCCCATTCCACCACCAACACCGAGGTTCACCCATGATTTGCAGCATGACCGCCTTCGCCCGCGCCGACCGCCACCTGCAAGGCTACAGCCTGGCCTGGGAGATCAAGTCCGTGAATCACCGCTACCTCGAAGTGAGCCCGCGCCTGCCGGAAAGCCTGCGCGCCCTGGAAAACGCCGTGCGCGAGAAATGCCGCAACGCCCTGGCCCGTGGCAAGGTGGAAGTCACCCTGCGCTACCAGCAGGACGACAGCGACGCCTCCCTGGAACTGAACGAGGAGCTGGTCAAGCAACTCTCCGACGTCTCCCGCCGGGTGGGCGATATCGTTCAGCACCCCGGCCAGGTCAACCCCATGGAAATCCTGCGTTACCCAGGCGTGCTCAGCAGCAAGGAACTGGACGTGGAGCTGCTGCAGACCGAATCCCTCAGCCTGCTCGACGAAGCCCTCACCGCCCTCGTCGACACCCGCCGCCGCGAAGGCGAGCAACTGGCCAACCTGATCACCGACCGCCTGGATGGCATCGGCACCCAGGTGGACATCGTCAAGGCCGCCATCCCGCGCATCAAGGACGCCCAGCGCGAACGCCTGCGCAACCGCATCCAGGACGTCATCGACTCCCCCGACCCGGACCGCCTGGAACAGGAACTGGTCATGCTCGCCCAGAAAATGGACGTGGACGAAGAACTGGACCGCCTCCTCACCCACGTCACCGAAGTCCGCCGCATCCTCAACAAAGGCGGCCACATCGGCCGCCGCCTGGATTTCCTGATGCAGGAACTCAACCGCGAAGCCAACACCCTGGCGAGCAAGTCCGTAGACAGTGAAACCACGGCGGCGGCAGTGGAATTGAAAGTGCTGATTGAGCAGATGCGGGAACAGATTCAGAATATCGAATAGAATCCACAGAGATCCACACCTATCCTCAATTCATTGTTTTAAAAGAAATTAACTGACAACTTTGTCCATAGCGATCCATCAGAACCCGCCAGAATCCAGACCATCCTGGTGGGCAAAATGGTGGGCAAAACGTGACTTTCTGCCCACCACCCCCTATTCTCGACACCAAATGGTGGGCAGCAATAACCGCTTCTCACTGAAAGGCCCATAAGCCGCGCCACACAGCTGCAATCCATAATTCAAAAGCGGTGGGCAGCCATTTCGTGACGGCAAGAGCAGAGGATAGGGATGAGTAAACTGACAGCCATGCAGATCAAGTCGCTGCTTAACCAGCCCCCCAAGAAACACGCTGATGGAGGTGGCCTGTATTTCTGTGTCCGGCCATCCGGCTCTCCCTACTGGATGCTGCGCTACAGCAACCAGGGCAAACGACGCGAGGTCACTCTGGGGCAATATCCGCAGATGACACTGGCCCAAGCCAGAGAGGATGCGGTCATGGCCAAGCAAGGCCTCCGACAAGGCTCAGATCCCATCCAGGAAAAAGCCAAACTGGCGCTGCCGGAGCTCAATACCGTTTCGGAGTTGTTTCACGACTGGTACGACAGCGACCTCTCAAAGCGTCTGAAGCATCCCAACATTCCCGAACGCATCTTCAGAAAGGAGATCGCCCCGATCATCGGCAAATATGCCATCGGCGATGTTTCCCCAAGGGACATTCGCGCCGTACTGCAGAAGGTTCAAAGCAGTGACAGACCCACTATTGCCAATGACACCCTGATGTACATGAAACAGCTGTTTCGCCATGGCATTAAACTGGACCTGATACAAACCAACCCCGCCTCACCCTTTTCTTTGAGTGACGCCGGAGGAGAAGAGCGCAGCCGCGAACGAACCCTTTCCCTGGAAGAGCTAACACATGCTTTTCAGGTCTTCCATGAGAACATCAACAGTTTCGGGAGAGACAACCACCTGGCATGTTGTTTGTTTCTTGTGCTCGGCGTGAGAAAGAGCGAACTTTGCGAAGCTCGCTGGGATGAATTTGACCTGAATGCCGGCATCTGGAACCTGTCAAAAGAGCGAAGTAAGACTGGAGCAGCCATCACCATCCCCCTGCCCACACAGGCTATCCGGTGGCTCGAAATCCTTCATGGCCACGCCTGTGGCGCCCCCTACGTTTTTCCTGCACGTCGCGCCAGCAAGCGCCCCCACATGGGCCCTGACACGCTGAACCGTGCCATCAGCAAATTATTTGGCCGGGAAGCAGGACGCAAGGTTCAGCCACCCAACAAGATGGGCAACCTGGATCACTTCACCGTTCACGACCTTCGGCGCACCTTCCGCAGCCTTGCAGCTGCGGAAAGCGTGCCTGGACATGTGGCGGAGCGATGTTTGAATCACAAGCTGAAGGGGGTTGAGGGAATTTATGACCGGCATGACTATTTTGAAGAGCGAAAGATGGCCCACCAGAAAGTCGCAGACAGCATTGCACCACTCATGCACCTCTGATGCATTGGCGCGTTACCATTGAAATAATTAGCTTTATTATATTTTTTAAAGCAAAAACCTACACTACAACCTACACTAATCCACTCCAACTCCATGGGTGTGTATTTACCAGAACGGACGTCTACGGACGGATCCCATCTGGGCCCAACTTTTTAAGTTTCTGGTAGAGACAATTACATTGGCCGCTAGGTCTGTGCTTCAGTTGACACCGTATCTGGCGCAGGCAGGGTTGCTGGCGATACTGCCTGAGCCGCGTTGGCCGAAATTCCTGATGAACACCTCCTCGACAACTGCCAATGAGTTCAACACAGATAAACCTCTAGCTTAATCACTGACTGAGTCTATCGACTCGGGAACTCGAACCGCCTGCTTGCCCATCAACCTTTGGCCCGCTCTGTGCGGGCTTTCTGCCGTCCGAGTGCACTTGTTAGACCCCATCGATCGTGTGACGCCACTCCCGTCACTTTCACACGCCGCGCCTTCGAAAGTATTCTCTTAGTCGCTGGTATCGAGCATCTTGCCCAAGCTGTGGATCAGCTTGCACGATGTCGTCCAAGCATTGCCCCAACTCCCGTGGCGCCCACTGTTGGTCGCCAATCACTGAATTCAACAGCAACAGTGCCTCCGCTGGGAATCGTTTGCACAGGCCAGATTCGGCAAGTAGATGAACGACGTAGTCAGGGTGTTCAATGGGTTGCAACCAGTCCCGCACCGCAGCCAAGGCCGCCGGAAACTCGCCTCGAGCAGCAATGACCAACCGGGTCAAGGACTCGGCGATTCGCGGGGTGGCCAAGTCGCGGGACTTTGGCCAGATCTGTTTCCAGAACGGCTGGACACGATTTTTCCAGTAGTCCTCACGCTGATCGCCTGCACCTTCAAGCGCTTGGAAAAGCGCCTGCGCGGATTCCTCCAGGCCTTCTTGCGGAAGCTCACCAATCGCGGATCGGAACTCATCTGCAGCGTATTCCTCGGTCGGACCCAATGCTGCATAGGTTAGGAACGCCGAGAATTGCTGCCGATGCTCGCCAAGATCGGCGTAGTGGTTTGCGCTCTCCAGGAACTCAGTCATCTCGTAGAGAATTTATGCCGCATTTCGGTACTCTAACGGCGTCATGTCATTCAGTGAGTCGTGTGGTCGTTCAGTGTTATATAACTCAATCCAGTTTTCGGTTATTTGCTTTGAATACGCCCCGTATTCCTGACGCCGGGATTACAGAAAAGTAATGCAGGCGTCACGCGTGCGACAGCTCTATTTGACTAGAGTCAAGTAACCGCTGCCGATGGTCCAGTCCCAGCGTATCTCATTGAGTCATCGAACTACCTGATAAAGGATTCTCATTGCGTGAAACACTTAACTGAACTCCCCATTCTTAACCCGGGCTTGTCTCGACGCCGTTTTGTTCAAGGCCTGGCAGCCGGTGGTGTATTGCTGGCCCTTTCTCCATTGGCGCGCGCTACAGGCCTGCTATCAGCTGCGGGCACGAAAACGGGTACGGCAAATATTCTGAGCGGTACCCAGTTCGATTTAGAGATAGGTGAGTCCGCTGTCAACTTTACGGGCAACCCCCGCATAGCCACGACCATTAACGGATCACTGCCAGCCCCAACATTACGCTGGCGTGAAGGCGATACCATCACCATTCGAGTGACGAACCGGCTGAAGGAAACCACATCTATTCATTGGCACGGCATCATTCTG
>JAKSCQ010000042.1 GCA_022360555.1 Pseudomonadales bacterium | reverse complement strand
TCCTGATCGCTCAGCTCATCGAACCAGCCGCCGGATTCCTTCTGCAGCGCCCAGGCCTTGTCCCAGGACTGCGGGTTGCCGATACGGATGGCGGTGGCCACGGTTTCCGGCTCTGTCACCGGTTCGCCACGCAGGAAAGGCGCAGCGCCTTCGGCCTGGTACCCCACCATTTTCGGTGCCGCGTTGACGATACCGGCCTTGTGGTACTCGCTGTAGCCCATCCAGTGCGCGGAAATGTTGCCCGCATTGCCCACCGGCAGGCAGTGGTAGTCCGGGGCGCGGCCCAGCTCTTCAACGATTTCGAACGCTGCGGACTTCTGGCCCTGCAGGCGGTAGGGATTCACGGAATTGACGATGGTCACCGGCGCTTTCTCGGCCACCTGCTTGACCAGTTCCATGCCCTGGTCGAAGTTGCCACGGATCTGCATGATCACGGCACCGTACATCATCGCCTGGGCCAGCTTGCCCATGGCGATCTTGCCTTCCGGGATGATCACGAAGGCGGTAATGCCGGCACGGGCCGCATAGGCGGCGGCGGCGGCAGAGGTGTTACCGGTGGAGGCACAGATGATGGCGTTGCTGCCCTCTTCCACGGCCTTGGTCACGGCCATGGTCATGCCACGGTCCTTGAACGAGCCAGTGGGGTTCAGGCCTTCGTATTTGACGTAGATGTCCACGTCCTTGCCCAGCATCCTGGGGATGTTCTTCAGGCGAATCAGCGGGGTGTTACCTTCACCCAAGCTGATAATAGGCGTGTCATCATTGACCGGCAGGTGGTCACGGTAACGGTTGATCAGGCCGGTGTAACGGTCACGAAAAGGCATGACAAAATCTCTCTTGATTGGCTTACGCGCAACACGCTAACGCGCATCACGCTTTTGGCGTGCAGGCGTGCTGCGTGTCGGCCTGCAAGCGTTGTTTATCAGGCGTCCAGGGACTCAACCCGGATACGCATTATATCGCTATCCACGGTGTCCAGGGCAGCGATCTTGGCCAGCGCGGCGTTCATGTCGCCCTCGCGGACCTGGTGAGTCATCATCACGATGGGCACCAGCCCCTGGTCCACTTCCCGCTGTACCATGGCATCGATGCTGACATTATTGTCGCTGAGAATGCGGGTAACATCGGCCAGCACCCCGCGCTTGTCCTGCACGTGCAGGCGCAGGTAGAAGCAGCAGGTCACGTCGTCGATGGTCAGGATCGTCTCGTCGGACATGTGATCGGTATGGAAGCCCAGGTAGGGCACCCGCTCATCATGGTCCACGGTCAGGGCCCGGCCCAGTTCGATGATATCGGCCACCACGGCAGAAGCCGTGGGTTCGGCGCCAGCGCCGGCGCCATAGAACATGGTCGGCCCCACGGCATCACCGTCCACCATGACCGCGTTCATCACCCCATTCACCGCCGACAGCATGGTTTCCTTGGGGATAAGGGTCGGGTGCACCCGCAGTTCGATGCCCTTGCCGGTGTCCTTGGCGATACCCAGATGCTTGATGCGGTAGCCAAAGTGGGCCGCACTGGCCACGTCTTCGGTGGTGATGCGGCTGATGCCCTCGGTATAAACCCGAGAAAACTGCAGCGGGATACCGAAGGCGATAGAGGCCAGGATGGTCAGCTTGTGGGCGGCATCGATACCTTCCACGTCGAAGGTCGGGTCGGCTTCCGCGTAGCCAAGCTGCTGGGCTTCGGCGAGCACGTCATTGAAATCACGGCCCCCCTCTTCCATTTCGGTGAGGATGAAGTTGCCGGTGCCATTGATGATGCCGGCCAGCCAGTTGATATGGTTGGCCGCCAGGCCTTCACCCAGGGACTTGAGAATGGGAATGCCGCCAGCCACGGACGCTTCGAAGGCCACGTCCACGCCATTGTCCTGGGCTGCCTGGAAGATCTCGTTACCGTGCTCGGCGATCAGCGCCTTGTTGGCGGTAACGATATGCTTGCCATTACGGATGGCGGTCAGCACCAGTTCACGGGCCGTATCGGTGCCACCGATCAGTTCCACCAGGATGTCGATATCCGGGTCAGAAGCCACCGCGAAGATGTCCCGGGAGAGGCGAATGCCCTGGGTCTCACAGGCCGGGTTGTCGCGGCGGGCACCGATATGGGTAATCTCAATGGGACGGCCCACACGACGGGCAATATCCCGCGCGTTGCGTTTGAGCACGTTGACGGTGCCCGAGCCCACAGTGCCCAGGCCAGCAATACCCACCTTTACCGGATTCACAGCGTTTCCTCGTTCCATTTTCAAAGTGTCCAGGCCGCCAGCGGCCTGCTAGTCCAGCAGCCCGTCCTGGCGGAACATCTTCTTGATGCCGCGGATGGCCTGCCGGGTGCGTTGTTCATTTTCAATCAGACCAAAGCGGACATGGTCGTCGCCATAGTCACCGAAACCGATGCCCGGCGATACGGCCACCCCCGCATCGGTCAGCAGTTTCTTGGAGAACTCCAGTGAGCCCATTTCCCGGTAGTACTCGGGGATCTCGGCCCAGACAAACATGGTGGCACGGGGCCTTTCCACCTGCCAGCCGATCTCGGCCAGGCCATCCACCAGCACATCGCGGCGTTTGCGGTACATTTCGCAAATCTCGGCCACGCAGCTCTGGTCGCCTTCCAGGGCGGCAATGGCCGCCACCTGGATGGGGGTAAAGGTGCCATAGTCCAGGTAGGACTTGATACGGGCCAGGGCGTGGATCAGCTCCTTGTTGCCGCAGCAGAACCCCACCCGCCAGCCGGGCATGTTGTAGCTCTTGGACAGGGAGAAGAACTCCACCGCCACGTCCTTGGCCCCTTCCACTTCCAGAATGGACGGGGCCTTGTAGCCATCAAACACGATGTCCGCATAGGCCAGGTCGTGAACCACCCAGATCTGATGCTCCCGGGCAATGGCCACCACCTTCTCGAAAAACGCCAGGTCCACACACTGGCCGGTGGGGTTACCGGGAAAATTCAGCACCAGCATTTTCGGCTTGGGCCAGGATTCCTTAATAGCCCGCTCCAGCTCCACGAAGAAATCCACCCCTTTCACCATGGGCACATGGCGGATATCCGCGTTGGAAATCACGAACCCGTAGGGGTGGATGGGGTAGCTGGGATTGGGCACCAGCACGGTATCCCCGGGCCCCATGGTCGCCAGCGCCAGGTGGGCCAGCCCTTCCTTGGAGCCGATGGTGACAATGGCCTCGGACTCCGGGTCCAGATCCACCGCATAGCGGCGCTGGTACCAGTCGGCAATGGCCTTGCGCAGGCGCGGAATGCCCCGCGACTGGGAATACCGGTGGGTGTCCCCACGCTGCACCGTCTCGGTGAGCTTGTCGATAATGTGCTTCGGGGTGGGCTGGTCCGGGTTGCCCATGCCGAAGTCGATGATGTCCTCCCCCCGCGCTCGCGCCGCTTTCTTCATATCGCCAACGATATTGAAGACATAGGGCGGCAAACGGCGAATTCGCTGGAAATCGGTTTCCACAACAGCACCTTGGGCGGGAGTCAAAAGAAGGCGGACACATTAACGGCGCAACCCTGCGCCGTCAATGGATTCGCTATGGAGAACCGGCGCCAAAGCGCCGGATTTCGCGGGGTTCAGCGGTTCAGTCGAGCCGCTGGGACATCTGTTCCGGGGTGATGTACCCCCCCAGCTGCTTGCCTTCGACGGAGTAGATCGCCGGGGTACCTCTGACACCAAAGGTCAGGCCCAGCTCATATTGCCCGTCCACCGGCTTGGCACAGTCGGCAATCTCGGCCTCGGCCACTTCGTTGTTGAGCTTGGCGTCGGTCAGGGCCTGCTGGCGATCCTGGGCGCACCAGATATGGCGCATGGATTCCGCCGCCGGCGTGGCCGGGCCGCCCCGCGGGAAGGCCAGATAATGTACGGTGATCCCCGCTGCGTTGTACTCATCAATGTGACGATGCAGCTTGCGGCAGTAGCCACAGCTAATATCCGTGAAAACATAGACCTCGGCGGTCTCGTCATCGGCCTGATAGGTAATCATCTCCGCTTCGTCGAGCTTGCCGATGCCGGCCTTGCGGACCTTCTCCAGCCGCTGCTCCGCGGGATTGACCACTTCACCGTCCTTGATCTCCAGCAACTTGCCGACCACCATGTAACGGCCATCTTCGGTCATGAACACGCTTTCACGACCATTCACGTCCAGTTCCACCATGCCGTCGATGGGGGCATCGCGGACTTCAGTGATTTCCATCCCCTCGAAGGCCTGCTCGAAAGCCGCCTTTGCCTTTTCACCCTTGTTGCCGGCAGCGTCTTGCTGATCGGAGTCCGCCCCGCAGGCTGTCATCAACCCCATCAACGCCAGTACACACCATTTCTTCATTATGTCGTTTCTCCTTCGTCCTGCGGGTTTGGAGCCCGGTAACCCCATCAGGTTCCCGAGCGGGGGTGATGTTTCTGGTACAAGTCCTGTAACCGCTGCTGGGCCACATGGGTGTAGATCTGGGTCGTGGACAGATCGCTGTGCCCCAACAGCAGTTGCACCACCCGCAAATCCGCCCCGTGATTGAGCAGGTGGGTGGCAAAGGCATGGCGAAGTGTATGGGGCGAAAGCTTTTTTTGCACCCCCGCGATAGTGGCAAGCTGCTTGATCCGGTGCCAGAAGGTCTGCCGGGTCATGCAGGTGCCGCGCTGGCTGGGGAACAGCAATTCCTGGTCATTGCCCAGCAGCAGAGGCCGAGCCTCGCGCAGGTAACGCGACAGCCAGTACAGCGATTCCTCCCCCAGGGGCACCAGCCGCTCCTTGTCACCCTTGCCGATCACCCGCACCAACCCCTGACGGGGATTGATCTGGCTCTGGGTCAGGGTGACCAGCTCGGTGACCCGCAGCCCCGTGGCGTAGATCACTTCCAGCATGGCCCGGTCGCGCAGTCCCAGTGGCGTGGACAGGTCAGGGGCGGCCAACAGGGCCTCCACATCGGCTTCGGACAGGGTCTTGGGCAGCGGGCGGCCGGTTTGCGGGCGCTCGATCAACAGGGCCGGGTCCTCGGCAATGCGCCCTTCCCGCTTCAGCCACCGGTAGAAGCTCTTCATTGCCGAAAGCTGGCGGGCCACCGAGCGGGCGCTGACACCCTGCTGATGACGGGCGGCAAGAAATTCCAGTAGCTGGTAGCGCTGGCACTGTAACAGCCCGGCCTTCTGCCCCTGCAGCCACAGGGCAAGCTGTCGGATATCCCGGCGATAGTTGTCCAGGCTGTGCTCGCTGAGGCCCTTTTCCAGCCATTGCTGGTCCAGCCAGCCGTCAATCAGGCGCGCATGCTCTTCGTTTAATTCATTCATGGCCAGCCGGAGACTCGCAGTAAAAACAGTTAGTTAGGGGTCAGTCTCGCCCTGTCGCCGCTCGGGTGCAAGCCACCGTTTTACTAAAAATTACGCCTTGCCCGGGCCCCCGTTAACGACAAGCGTCACGATTTATGGCAACAATGGACCGGGATGTAACGAAACGACTGCTAACCAAGGAGAGGCATTGTGGGAATTCTATCGTGGATTGTATTCGGTCTGATCGCCGGCATCATCGCCAAATGGATCATGCCCGGCAAGGATCCGGGCGGTTTTATCATCACCATCCTGCTCGGTATTGCCGGCGCCTTCGTGGGCGGCTGGCTGGGCTCGCTGGTGGGCATGGGATCCATGGGCAGCTTCAGCCTGGGCAGCTTCGTCACCGCCATTGTCGGCGCCCTGGTCTTGCTGTTTCTCTACCGCGTGGTGAAGAAGGCCTGACACCAGACGTCGAACCGCGGCGATGTCACCGTAGGGCAAAAAGGCTCGCAAGGCATCTCCGCCTTCTTTCTGGCAGCAATTCGGTACCGGCGGAAACGCCATGTCGGAGATGGGCTTACGCCCATTTCCGACCTACGAAGTGTGCAGCGTCGTAGTCAGTCTTGCAGGCCAGAACAAAAAAGCCGCTCCCCCAAAGGGAAGCGGCTTTTTTGATGGAGCTTGTCTGCCTGGGCCAGAGGTCGGTTCCGCATGCCCTACAGCAAAGGCTGAACCGACATTCGCTCCCGGCAGACTGATGTCCGGGATCTTACCGGATTTTTTCCTTGATCCGTGCGGACTTGCCAGAGCGGTCGCGCAGGTAGTACAGCTTGGCGCGGCTCACGTCACCACGACGATTCACCTGGATGGAGTCGATCAGCGGGCTGTGCAGCTGGAATACACGCTCAACGCCCACGCCGTGGGAGATTTTGCGAACGGTGAAGGCAGAGTTCAGGCCACGGTTGCGACGCGCGATCACAACGCCCTGAAACGCCTGCAGACGCTCACGGTTACCTTCTCTCACTTTTACTTGCACGGTGACGGTGTCACCGGCGCCGAATTCCGGCAGATCGGACTTCAGCTGGGCTTCTTCGATGCCCTGGATGATGGGGTTCTTGCCACTCATGGCAGCGCTCCTAATCGTTCGGTTTTGCTGTATGCGACGACTGCTCGGCGATGTACTCGTCCAGCAGTTGTTGCTCTTCATCGCTGAAACCCCGCGCCCGGCGACGTTCCAGCAGGTCCGGACGCTGTTGCCAGGTCCGACCCAGCGCCTGTTTCAGGCGCCAGCGGCGAATCAGCTCGTGATTGCCGCTCAGCAGTACCGGGGGTACTGCCTGCCCGTTGTACACCTCCGGGCGGGTGTAGTGCGGGCAATCAAGCAGGTCTTCGAATTCACCGGAAAACGAGTCCTGCTCGGCGGAGTCCTGGTGACCCAGCACTCCGGGAATCAGTCGGCTGACCGCATCGATCAGCACCAGCGCCGGTAGCTCACCGCCGCTGAGGACGTAGTCGCCGATGGAAATCTGTTCATCCACTTGCGACTCGAGCAATCGCTCGTCCACACCTTCATAACGCCCCGCCAGCAATACCAGGCCGGGCTGCGCCGCCAGCTCCACGGCCTTCGCCTGGGTCAGCGGCTGTCCCTGGGGGGACAGGTAAATCACTCTGGCCGCCGGGTTGGCAGCGCGGGCGGACGCCAGGGCTTTTGCCAGCGGGTCCACCTTCATCACCATGCCGGGACCACCGCCAAAGGGGCGATCGTCCACGGTCCGGTGGCGGTCTTCGGTGAAATCCCGCGGATTCACGGTTTCCACCTTGAGCTGGCCGTTTTCCACGGCCCGCCGGGTAACGCCGAAATCGGTAACCGCCTTTGCCATCTCCGGAAAAAGGGTCACCAGGGTGACGGCATAAGGCGTCGGGGCCGTCGTCATGTCAGAAATCCGGGTCCCAGTCCACCGTCATCCGGCCTTCGGCCAGATTCACGTCGGTCACCACGTCGTCCGGCAGCCAAGGAATCAGCCGCTCGCGACGATCCAGGCTATCACGGTCACCACGCACCACCATGACATCGTTGGCGCCGGTTTCCATCATTTGCGCGACCTTGCCCAGGTCCCGGCCATCAGCCAGGCTGACTCGCAGACCCACCAGGTCACGCCAGTAATACTCACCATCCCCGGACTGTGGCAGCAGGTCCCGGGGGACCCCGATATCCTGCCCCACCAGGCTGGCCGCCACTTCACGCTCGTCGATACCGTCAAGCTTGGCGATCAGCCCCTTGCCCTGGGGGCGGAAGCCGGTCACTTTTACCGGCTTCCAGTGGGCACCCTGTTTCAGGTGCCAAGGCTGGTACCGCTGGAGGTTTTCTCTGGGATCGGTATGGGAATAGACCTTGACCCACCCCTTGACGCCGTGCACCCCGAGGATGCGGCCAACCACCTCCAGCTCAGAGGACGCTTGCCCCCTACCGGTCATCAGGCTTCCTTGCGAGCCTGCTTGGCCAGGGTTTTGACGCGGTCAGAAACCTGGGCACCTTTGGCAACCCATGCATCCAGGGTTTCCAGGTCCAGTTTCAGGGGAATTTCACCGCCGCGGGCGATGGGGTTGTAGAAGCCCAGCTTCTCGATGAAACGGCCATCACGGGCGTTACGGCTGTCGGCCACTACGATGTTGTAGAAAGGACGCTTCTTGGAGCCACCACGGGCGAGACGAACAATTACCATGATCTGTATACCTTTTATCAATCCGGTTTCCCGGCCCACCGTGCAGCGAGCCATCGTATCCGCTTGAAAGCCAACCCTTAATTGCACAAAAAACAAGGGCAGGCCGCGAAGGGCGCGAATTATACAGGCAGTTGGCGCACGCAACAAGCACCACGAAACAACGGCCCCACCCTCTCCGTAGCGTCGCTGGCGGCACTCTCAAACCAGTGTCGAGTTACGAGTACCGGGTTTCGAAATGCAAAACCTGAAAGGCGCAGGGTTTTAAGGTTTTCGCTTCTCGCAACTCAGTACTCGCAACTGGTTGATCGCTGCCAGCAACGCTACGACAGCCCCAACACAAACGCGGGCAGAGAGGTGCTTTGCCCACCCACTCTGCCCGCGTTGCAGCTTGCTGCCTGGCGCTTGCAGCCTTTTACATAGGCGGCATGCCGCCGGGGCCACCCATTCCGCCCATGCCGCCGGGGCCACCACCCGGGCCGCCATTGCCGCCCATCATGCCTTCCAGGCCGCGCATCATGTTCTTCATGCCGCCCTTGGAACGCATTTTCTTCATCATCTTGGACATCATCTTCTGCTGCTTCATCAGGCGGTTCAGGTCCTGAATCTCCAGCCCGGCACCGGTGGCGATACGCTTCTTGCGCGAGCCCTTGATCAAATCCGGGTTGCGACGTTCCTTGGGGGTCATGGAGTCGATCAGCGCCTCCATGTGCTTCATTTGTTTCATGGCCGCCGGGTCCTGGGCCGCCTGCATCATGCCGCCCATGCCGGGCAGCTTGTCGAGCAGGCCGGCCATGCCGCCCATGTTACGCATCTGCTGGAACTGGTCCTTGAGGTCCTCGAAGTCCATGGCCTTGCCTTTCTTGAACTTCTTGGCAATTTTCTCGGCCTTGGACTTGTCCAGCTTGCGCTCGGCTTCTTCCACCAGTGACAGCACGTCGCCCATGCCCAGAATACGGCTGGCGATACGATCCGGGTGGAAGGGCTCCAGGGCGTCGGTCTTTTCACCCATGCCGATGAACTTGATCGGTTTGCCGGTGAGATGGCGCACGGACAGGGCCGCACCACCACGGGAGTCACCGTCGGCCTTGGTGAGGATGACACCGGTAAGCGGCAGCGCTTCATTAAAGGCCTGGGCAGTGTTGGCGGCGTCCTGACCGGTCATGGCATCCACCACGAACAGGGTTTCCACCGGGCTGATGGCCCCGTGCAGGCGCTTAATCTCGGACATCATGTCCTCGTCCACGTGGAGACGACCGGCGGTATCCACGATCAGCACGTCCATGTAGCGGCGACGGGCTTCTTCCAGCGCGGCGCTGGCGATATCCACCGGGTCCTGGTCTCCCTTGGACGGGAAGAAATTGGTCTCCACCTCGCCAGCCAGGGTCTCCAGCTGGTCGATGGCCGCCGGGCGGTAGACGTCCGCGGACACCACCATCACCTTCTTCTTCTCGCGCTCCTGCAGGAAACGGGCGAGCTTGGCCACGGAGGTGGTCTTACCGGCCCCCTGCAGGCCCGCCATCAGGATGATGGCCGGGGGCTTGGTGGCCAGGTTGAGGGCGTCGTTGGCGTCGCCCATGGTGTGAACCAGCTCGTCATTGACGATCTTGACGAACGCCTGGCCCGGGTTGAGGCTTTTCAGGACCTCCTGTCCCAGCGCCTTTTCCTTTACCTGTTCGACAAACTCTTTCACCACCGGCAGGGCCACATCGGCCTCCAGCAGTGCCTTGCGCACTTCGCGCAGGGTGTCGCGGATATTGTCTTCGGTCAGTGCGCCCTGACCTGCCAGGTTTTTAAGCGACGATCCCAACCGATCGGTGAGATTCTCGAACATGGGTCTACCTCCAAATGCACCATGTCTGCGGCGGCCAGCGCCGTCCGCAGGGACAGGGGCGCGATTATAGCCTTCCTGCCCCGCCAACGTCATGGGCCCGGCCACAATCCGCCCGACCGGGCAGAAAATGAGAATGATTGTTGATAGTGAAGTCGGGGCTATGCCAGACTTCTGCGGGCTTGGTCCGGCATTTTTTTACTCCGGGCATCAAATACGGACAACACTTCTATGAACTTTTCCGTGATCAGCGGTTTTGCGGCCTTTGTGCTTTACACCGTGGCCTGCCTGGTGCTTTACCGGCAGTTTCGCGGACAGGGCAAGCCCTCTCGCACGGCCATTCTGGTACCCGGAGGACTGGCCGTTGCAGCTCATGCGGTATGCCTGTGGCAGGTCATGATTACCCCCCAGGGCCTGCAACTGGGCCTGTTTCCGGTGGCATCCGCCGTGGCCTTTACCGGCGCCACCCTGGTGCTGCTGTCCTGCCTGTACCGACCTTTCGAGTGGATTTCCGCCCTAGTCTACCCGTTCGCTGCCCTGACCATTCCGGCCATGCTCTGGGTCAACACCGGCTACACCGCCCACCCGCTGGCCCACGGACTGGGCGTACATGTACTGCTTTCCATTGTCGCCTATGCGGTGCTGGCACTGGCCGCCTGCCAGGCGGTGCTGCTCTGGGTCCAGGACCGGCAACTGAAAAGTGGCCATATCCGTGGAGTCATGCGCCTGTTCCCGCCCATCCAGGTGATGGAATCCATGCTGTTCGAGGCCATCTGGCTGGGCCAGATCCTGCTCACCGCCGCCATTCTCAGCGGCTTCTTCTATGTGGACAGCCTGTTTGCCCAGCATCTGGTTCACAAGAGCGTGCTGACCCTGGTGTCCTGGGTGGTCTTTGCCATCCTCCTCGGCGGTCGCTATGTGCGCGGCTGGCGGGGCCGCACCGCCATCCGCTTTACCCTGAGCGGTTTTGCTGTGCTGCTGGTGGCCTTTTTCGGCAGCCAGTTAGTGCTGGAGTTTATTCTCGAGCGATAGAATGCCATGCCGTTGGAGCCATGCTTGCATGGCGAATGGGCTGCGAGGTACGCGTTTCGGAAAGCCGAAACGCAGGGGGACTGGATGGACCTGTCGGGTCCTGCGATTCCTGACCGCCCGCTGGGCGGTTTCGCGCAAGCGCGGTTCGCTGTCCGAGAGACTGTATTCGCTTCGCTCACCCCTTCGGGGCCGCCCTACGGGCGTTACTCCGCTACGCTCCGTTCCTACGCGGCTTCGTAGAAAATATCGGGGCAGAGGCACTTTTCAGCCTTTCCCAGCCCATCGCAACTCGCACGCCTTGACACTGCCAACCCCTGCCCCGAACAATAGCGGACCGACTGGCGGATAAAACGACTTTTCCTTTGGATACCTTCTCTGACGGGTGGCTGATTGGCGCCCTCGTAGCCCTGATTTTCGGCTCGGCATTTTTCTCCAGCAGTGAAACCGGCATGGTGGCGATCAACCGCTACCGGCTCCGCCATCTGGCCCGCCAGGGACACAAGGCGGCCACCCGGGTGGAAGCCTTGCTCAGACGCACCGACCGGCTGCTGTCCGTAATCCTGATCGGCAACAATTTCGTCAACAACTTCGCCGCCACCGTGGCGGCCATTCTGGCGATTCGCTGGCTGGGCGACAGCGGGGCGGCCGTTGCCCCAGTGGTGATCACCATCATCATGTTGGTGTTCGCCGAGATCACCCCGAAAACCTTTGCCGCCATGCGCCCGGAACGGGTGGCCTTTCCCGCCAGCCTGCTGCTCAAACCGCTGCAGGTGCTGCTGGCACCGCTGGTATGGATGGTGAACGGGGTGAGCAATGTGCTGCTGCGTATGGCTGGCATTCGCACCAATGAACAGGATGACGACCACCTCAGTCCCGAAGAGCTACGTACTGTGGTCAACGAAGCCGGCGGCCTGATTCCGGAAAGTCACCAGAAGATGTTGCTGAACATCCTGGACCTGGAATCCGTGACGGTGGAAGACATCATGGTGCCGCGCAACGAGATGGTGGGGATCGATCTGGAGGATGACATGCACGACATCCTCACCACCCTGCGTTCCAGCCAGCACACCCGCCTGCCGGTGTTCAACGGTGACCCCAACAACATGATCGGGTTGCTGCACCTGCGGAAGCTGAGCCGCCTGCTGCTCAAGGAAGACATCAACAAGGCCGAGCTGATGCAGTACACGGTGGAGCCCTACTTCGTCCCCGAGGGCACCTCACTGCATCAACAACTGATCAATTTCCAGAATGCCAAACGGCGCATTGGCATCGTGGTGGACGAATACGGTGACGTGCTGGGCCTGGTGACGCTGGAAGATATCCTGGAAGAAATTGTCGGCGAGTTCACCACCGACCTGGCCGCCAGCAGCCCGGACATCCACCCCCAGGATGACGACAGCTATGTGATCGACGGCTCAGCCACCCTGCGTGAAATCAACCGCAGCCTGGACTGGGACCTCCCCACCGACGGCCCCAAGACCCTCAACGGCCTGATCCTGGAATACCTGCAGGACATCCCCGACGCCAATATTTCGGTGAAAATCGATCATTACCAGATCGAGATCCTGCAGGTTAAGGACAATATGGTGAAGGCGGTGAAGGCCAGGAAGGCGGATTAAGTGGACAGTTGATAGTGGACAGTTGACAGCTGCGCGTTAACCGTAGGGGGTATCTTGGAACGCAAGAGGCCGCGCTCAAAGGTTGGGCGCGGCCTCATTGATTTAAGAAAACAGGAAGTTCGATCGCGCAGCTGTCAACTGTCCACTATCAACTGTCAACTGCCTCTTCAAACCCTATCCGCCAACGGCGACCCCACCCAGGCGCGAATATCAGCTTCATAGCGTTTGACCAGTGATCGGCCTTCCTCGATGGCCTCTTTGGCGCGATGGAAGTCCATCAGGGCGAAGTCTTCCAGCAGGGGAATCAGGGTCACTTCCGGCGGGTCGCCGGCCATGCGTGAGCGGGTGATGCGGTCCTGCATGATGTTGATGCTGGAGGCCACCACATCGAAGAACCCCGGGTCCGTACCGTCTTCAGAGGAAAAGTAGTCCATCATTTTCTGCCAGATGCTGCGCTCTTCCTCTGTCGGGCTTTCGCCTTCCACCTGGCTTCGGGTATCGCGGGACAGGTGGGCGCCGACCAGCTGGGCGTTGAGGTTGACGGCAATCACCACATCCGCACCCATGGCCCGGGCCGCGGACACCGGCACCGGGTTGACCAAGCCGCCATCCAGCATCCAACGCCCCTGCACCTTGACCGGCGAAAACAGCCCCGGCAACGCACAGGAGGCCCGGGCCGCATCCAGCACCTTGCCCCGGGTAATCCAGATTTCCCGCCCGCTTTTCATGTCCGTGGCCACGGTGACCAGTTTTTTCTCCAGGCTTTCCATGTCCGGGTCTTCATGGTGTTCGCGGAAGAAGTTGAACAGCTTCTCCCCTTTCACCATGCCACCGGACAGCGAAAAATCCATCAAACCGAAGACATCCTTCACCGTCAGGGACTTCACCCACTCGCCGAATTCGTTGAGCACGCCAGTCACATAGGCACTGCCGACAATAGCGCCGATGGATGTCCCCGCCACGACCTGGGGCTGCACCCCCATCTCTTCCAGCGCCTGAATCACACCGATGTGGGCCCAGCCCCGGGCGGACCCACTGCCCAGCGCCAGCCCCACCACCGGGGCTGACGGCACGCCTTCGCCTACCTGCGGACTCATGATGATCTCTTCTCCTTCCTTACCACACAGGGCGCCACCTTCCCTTCCATACGCAGGGGAATACGGCGGTATACCTCGCGCTTTTCGTCATCGGACAGCAGCCCCCAGATGGAAATTTCTCCCCCCGTGCGAAAACAGCCCACGCAAATATCATTCTCGTCCAGGGCACAAATAGAAACACAGGGTGAGATCGGCACTGCTTCAGTCATGGTGGAACCGTTCGTCGACTTCCAGATGTTCGTCAAACTCCTTGGCGTGGGCCACATAGTGCATGCTGCTCATGGTCAGCATGGCCTTGTGACCATCGGTGATTTCCTTGACTACCTTCGCGGGCGAGCCCATGACCAGGGAATTGTCCGGGATCTTCATGCCTTCCGGCACCAGGGAATTGGCGCCGATGATGCAGTTCTTGCCGATCACGGCCTTGTTGAGCACCACCGCGTTGATACCGATCAGGCTGTTGTCACCAATGGTACAGCCATGCAGCATCACCTTGTGGCCCACAGTCACATCCTTGCCGATCTTCATGGGCACGCCCGGGTCCACGTGCAGCACCGAGCCATCCTGGATATTGGAGTTTTCGCCGATTTCGATCACATCATTGTCGGCGCGCAGCACCGCGTTGAACCAGATGCTGGTATTGGCTTCCATGATAACCGAGCCAATCACCGTGGCATTGTCAGCAATCCAGTGCCCGGAACCGCGTTGTTCGAGCTGTCGCCCGCCAATCTTGTAAATCATCGCTTACCTCTTGCCTCTCCGTAACGTCAGTCGGTCACTTCGAACTCGACGCCCGCGTCATACACATGGTTGATCAGGTCCAGAATCATGAAGGCCGTGAGCCCCCATATGCGCTTGTCTTCATAATAATAACTGGGAATGCGGAACCGGCGACCAAAGAAATCGATGGGGCTGGACAGCTCAGGGGTTTCATCCAGGAAAAACTGCAATGGCACCTGGAAGATGGTGTCGATTTCACCGGGCTCGGCTTCCAGCGGGGCCTCCGGCCTGACCACCCCGACAAAGGGGGTGACCTTCATGCCATAGCGCGATGCCAGCGGCGATAACTGCCCCAGGATGTCCACATACTCCGGCAACAGCCCCACCTCTTCCTGGCTTTCACGCAGGGCAGTCATCAGCAGATTCTTGTCCCCGGGGTCCCGCTTGCCGCCGGGAAACGCCACCTCGCCGGCGTGGGTGGGCATGGAACTGGAGCGCACCGTCAGAATGACACGGGGGTCGGGGGCATCCACCAACGGCATGAGCACCGCCGCCTCCGGCAGTGCCAGGGGCAATTCCGTGCGTTTGTATTCAGGCAATCGCCGCCTGAGCTGATCCAGCACACCCGTCTCCCACATCCGTCAAATTCAAACGGTAGTTTGAACAGCCCGGAGGCCAGCGGCAAGCCTTGTCGTAATCCTGGTAGTGCCGCCGGTCCAGCCGGCTCATATAGCCATTGGCTTACACCAAAGGACCTAACGGCTCTGACAACGGAAAAGCTGCAATAGCCGCACTTGCAGCGCCCTCCTGGCCACCGGGCCCTTCACTCCGACCGCCAGGCCGCCACTTTGCTTACCCCACGGTGTTAGAAAAACAAAAAAAATTCGAGACCCATGGTGAATTTTCCGACACCCGGAATAGCGCAACACTCAACCAACGAGGAACGCATTCTTTTCAGGGAAGACAGAATGAGAATCGGGCATATCGTGGGGCTTTGCATCACAGCGATCGTGCTGCTGGCAATGACATCTGCGGCCATAGCGTCGGACCTGTCCAGCACCCATGAGTTTCCGCTTGGCAACGAAGCGGACATTGATCAATCCGGCAGTGACCTGTCTGCCCGAATCGAGCAGACGGGCAATCAGACCGCCGAGATTGCCCAGACCGGCATCGGCCACGACGCCGTCATCCGTCAGAACGGCTTTGCCAACCAGGCCGACATTATCCAGTACGGCACCGACCAGCAGGCCGACATTACCCAGCTCGGCTGGGAAAACCTGGCCGTTGTCAGCCAGTACGGTCTGGGCAACAGCGCTTCCCTCTATCAGCACGGTTCCTACAACACCATCACGCTTGAACAAAACGGCGAGTACAACACCGCGCAAATTGCCCAGTACGGCATCGACAACCACGCCGCTATCACGCAGCACGGTACCGCCAACAGTGTTTCGGTCACGCAGATCGGGGCCGGACAACAGGTCTCCATTCAACAATGGGACTGACTATAAATCGCTTTGCCTAAGTAACGATGAAATGAGGAGAAAACCATGAAGACGATGAAGCCTCTTGCCGCCGCCATTCTGGCCGCCCTGGCAACCACTGCCTGGGCCGACACCGCTGTCACCAACCAGACTGGCGCTGGCAATACCGCAACCACGACCCAAAGCAACACCAACAACGCCGAAGCCTACGTAGACCAGACCGGCGACAATAACAACGCCGATGTCAGCCAGACCAACAGCGCTAACCCCATGCTCGCCGACATCGATA
The DNA here is from genome assembly GCA_022360555.1 of Pseudomonadales bacterium. Classification (GTDB taxonomy): domain Bacteria; phylum Pseudomonadota; class Gammaproteobacteria; order Pseudomonadales; family Alcanivoracaceae; genus Alcanivorax. Next base: position 31,056 of record JAKSCQ010000042.1, on the reverse strand, counting down.
CCGTCGGTGACGACAACCATGCCGGCATCGTTCAGGATGACAGCTGGTTTGCCTCTGCCACCATTCAGCAAGATGGCAACAACAACAGCGGCGATATCAGCCAGACCCTGACTTCCGACAACACCTCCGCATCCATCTCCCAGATTGGCGGCAGCGATTCCTCTGTCGCCACCATCACCCAATTGGGGGCCGACGATGACAGCGCCGTGATTGTTCAGGACGGCACCCTGAATGCTGATGCCAACATTGACCAGACATTCGCTGATGATTCTTCCGCCACCGTCACCCAGACCAAAGGCGAAGGCAGCATCGCCAACGTCAATCAGCATGATGGTGATTTCCTGACTGCCACGGTCAACCAGAGCGACAGCGACTTCGCCGAAGCCTATGTGGACCAGAGCGGCGACAGCAACACCGCCAACGTGAGCCAGCAGAACGTTTCCGATTATTCCTACGCGGACGTCATGCAACAGGGTTCCAACAACCTGGCCGACGTGATTCAGGATGAGTCCCATCACTCCGAGGCCTATGTGGACCAGAATGGCACCAACCTGATCGGTGAAGTGGATCAGGGCCTGGGCGACCGTAACCTGGCTACCCTCACCCAGACCGGTGACATGAACTACGGCCGCATTGAGCAGTCCGGTTCCGACAACGTGGGCACCGTCACCCAGTCCGGCGACAACAACAGTGGCGACATTGATCAGTGGGGCGGCAATGGTGAAGCCACCATCCTGCAGAGCAACACGTCCAACACCGCCTACATCAACCAGACGGCTCCGGCCGAGTACGGCATCGGCTCCATCGAACAGACGGGCGCCAACAACAATGCCGACATCCTGCAGACCGGGCTGGGCACTAGTGTTGATCCCAATACGGCCACCATCCTGCAGACCTCAAATGGCAATAACGCCAGCATCGGTCAGCATGGCGGTGCCGGCAACAACGCCTCCATCACGCAGATGTAATCTCGGCAATCACGCCATGGGCCACCTTCGGGTGGCCCTTTTTCGTTCCATCGCAAAGACGGGGCCGGCAAGGACAAAATCATGAAGCTGCGCAAACTGCTTACCTTTCTATTGATCAGCGTTTTCGGAGCCCTGCCCATGAGCGCCTCCGCACAAACCCAGCCCTGCACACTCACCATTCTCAGAACGACGGACGAGAACCTGCATCGCTTCCAACTGGGCGTACAATGCTCACCTCACAAGCAGCGCTATCGTTATTATATTGATGTGGAAAAATCGGGGCGCAGTGGAAACACCCGGTCTTCCCAATCGGGCCAGGTGTTGATTGAAAGCGGCGATATGGTAGTGGGTGATATAAAGATCAATATTCAGGCAGGCGACACGGTGACAGTCCATGCCCGTCTGGAAGCCCACGATACGGACATCGCCACCGTCACAGAGCATTACCCCGCCGCGTCCTGAACCCGTTAGAGATATTTGTCACCGGCCCTCTCACGGCATACCAGTCATAACCCCAATAGCCGTTGGCGCTTTGCTTGCAAAGCGAACCTTTCACCCTGGGTTACGGTCTCGACCCTTCGCGTTGCGAGCAAAGCTTCAACAAAAAGGGACAGGGGGTGTTTTACGATCAGTGGTTGCGGGCAACGAAGGATTCGCTGTACTGGCGGATCACCTCTGAGTTGATGTCTTCCGGATTCTTAAGCTGCCAATTGCCATCCACTACCCCTTTGACAATAAGGTGCGCCACCGCCGCCTCGATGGCCAGTTTCACGCATTGCTGCACGGGTTCATTGGTCGTCACCCCTGCTTCACTTTCCAGCAATTCCTTGAAGTCGATGTACCGGTACACCCCCACCTGCAGCTCCTTGCTGTAGATAGTCTTGCGAGTCGACACCGTGTTAATAATGCGTCCGGTGCGTACATCCACTGCCCGCAGGTTGATCGTTACCTGGTCTGCACGGTATTGCTCGGATGCCCCAACGCCAAGATAACGAGCCCCCAACCCACCGGTACGGATATTGGTGTCATAGGCCACAATGCCTCCCTGAAACAGGATATCCGATGAAAACAGGTCTGGAACGCCTGCCACGGTCTGGCCGGATTTCTGGCGTTTTTCGACCACCGCCCGGGCAATTTTCCTTTCGGTAAGCAGGTCCTGCAGCCCCTCGCGCTCCAGAGGCAGGAACCAGCCGGAGCGGTTCAGGGCATCAATCAGAAAGGCCGCTGCCCCCTGGGTCACCGCCGTGGAAAACGACGACGCCGGCGCCGGCCGGTATTGACCCGTCAGGTCACGAAAACTGTACACCGACGCCATGATACGTCCCTTGGGGGCGGGCAGTTTTTCCAGGTCCTGCGCCACCTCGGACTTTTCCACGAGTGCCGGGGCCTCATTTTCCAGCGGAGGAGTCACGCAACCGGACAGCATAAGGCCGAACAGTAGCGTCGCCGCCGTACCATTCACGACAGTCAGTTTATTCATCCTTGAATTCCTAAAACGTATCCGGGACCAGACCATCCACTTCAATCTGGGTGATTTCGCCGGTATTCATATCCTCGATAATGATGGACAGAATGCCCTGGTCATCGACGATATTGATGGCAAAATCATCAGTGACGATACTGCCTTCATTACCTTCACCCACATCCGCCAGCAACTGGCTCAACAGACGGGATTGCAAGGACGACGCCAACCGCTCCAGATCCGATGGCCGTTCAAAGCCGGACGTTCCGGCATCCGGATCCTTGTGTTTGTTCTGCGACTGGGCATTGCCAAGAAGGTGTGTGCCATTCAGCGGATTACCGCCAAAATTGGGGTTTACCGGCTGATAGACCAGTTCACTGGCAACCAGCGGCCCGGAAAAAAGCACCACCATAGCGGCAAGAAAAAACAACCGTTTCATTAATAGCCATCCTTGGCCAGGTCCGGGTTATCGACGAGGGTATTCATCAGCTTGAGGCGCCTGACCTGAACCTCAACTGACTGCACCAGCTCCTGGACGCGGGCATCCTCCCAGTTGGAAGCAAAAGACAGTACAAACCGTGTCAGGGTGGTGTCGGCACTCTTGATGGTTATGATGCTGCCGTTTCTGGCGGAAGGCTGTTCGTAGATGCTGATGCTGAACGGGGTCTCTGGATAAAAATAATGACGCTGATAAGCAAACTGCTGATAAAAACGTTTTCCGATGGGGGTCACCGTCTGGTCGACCACCACCCCCATGTCCTGTTCATTGAATCCTTCGGCCCACACCGGGTTGGTGGCCAGAGTCAGAGCCAGCAACACCACCCGGAGCCGGAAGTGCCGCCAGATCATTGTCAGCTCTCTTCTTCGAGATGGTTTTCATGCACCCAGCGCATGACCCCTACCCGGTTTTTCACACCGACCTTGCGGTACAGGCTTTGCAGGTGGGCCTTGACCGTGTGGGTGCTGAGGCAAAGCGCATCGGCAATTTCGTTGTTACTCATGCCGCGCACCACATGATCCAGCATCTGTCGTTCACGGCAGGTCAGGCTTTCAAAAACATGCCCGCAGCGGGTGGGCGTCTTGCGATGACGGACCAGATAATCCATGTAGCTGCGAGGAAACCAGCTACGCCCCTTGCAGACCACATCAATGGCCTTGGATATCAATGCATCATTGTCCTGCTGGTAGATAACACCCTTGACCACCGGCCAGTTGAGCAGAAAAAAGATATTGTCGCCGCGGTCTGCGTTGACAAGAATGACCCGGCACATGGGCATCTTTTCCTGGATACGTCCAAGCAGCCGCTCGATTTCGGCGGTGGAAAAATCCAGTACATTGATCAATACCAGATCATCCTGAATCTGGTCACAGAAAAGGTCGTCACGGCTGATCGCGGTGCAGGTGACACCACGCTGGGTTTCGATGGAGCGCGCCAGCAGCCTGATTGCAAGGTTATTGCAATGAGAAACCACCAGATACGTCTTGCTCTCATCACGCGTTCCCTGCGCCATTGAAACATCCATTTCCTTATCCCCTTTCCCCATAATCATAGTTTTTGGCTATGTTGGAGTGTCGTTCCCTTCCTCGCCAGGCTTAGGCCTGACGGGCTGGCGTCTGCCAACCGGGATAGTTAGTCTAGGGCCTCTCCCGTGCAGGGAGCACTAGTCCTTCCGGCTATTTTTAAAAAAGTGTAAAACCGGGATATACGTCACCCTTATGACTGTTTACTTTTTATACAGGACACCACTTAAACCTCATATACCCCATTTTGGGTATGAAAATTCATTCCTCTCCCATTTCATCCACTCTGGCCCCTGCGAGTAAGCGCCCATGCGATTTTGTAGCCATTGCGGTCACAGTGACCTGCACTTCAGTATCCCGGAAGGTGACAACCGCCCCCGGTACTGGTGCGAGCAGTGTGAAACCATTCACTATCAGAACCCCAAGATCGTTGTCGGGGCCGTACCGGTATGGGAAGGCAAGGTGCTACTTTGCAAACGGGCCATTGAACCGCGTAAGGGTTACTGGACGCTGCCAGCCGGCTACATGGAAAACGGGGAAACCCTGCAGGAAGGGGCGGCAAGGGAAACCTGGGAAGAAGCCTGCGCCACCGTTTCAGTGGGCGATCTTTATACCGTGTTCAACCTGCCACACATCAACCAGGTGTACATGTTCTTTCTCGGCAAACTGGAAGATGGCCAGTACGGGGTGGGCGACGAAAGCAGCGATGCCGGATTGTTTGCGCTGGATGAAATTCCCTGGGACGAGCTGGCCTTTCCCACCATTGGCCGCACGCTACGTTTTTACATCGATGATCTGACCCGTGATGATTTTCCCGTGCGCTGCCAGGATATTCCCGCGCTGAAACCCCGCCCGAAAGACGACTGAAGGGAGCTACCCACCCCCGGAGAGCCGTTGGAGCTTTGCTCGCAAAGCGAAGGGTTGGGTAATTTCCACACGGGACAATTCGCTTTGCGAGCAAAGCTCCAACAGCTGCCAAGCTAGTCTGGGAGGGGCTCCAATCTCCACAAATCGATAGCCGGCTCTTCGTAGGGATGCGAGAGTCGCAGGGCGCTGATCACCGATTGCAGGCAATTGGCCGGGCAGATCGTTTCCACCCGATATTCGCGCACCACTTCCACCTGCCCCTGCTGACCCAGAAAAGGATTGCTGCCATCCAGCGGTCGAAACTGGCCTTCCCCCAGCGTCTGGAAACTGCAGCAATCGTAGTCCCCCATCTTTCCTGCACCGGCGTCAAACACCGCCTGCTTTACCTGTTCGACATGGGTATCAGGGACGTAAAAACACAGCTTGAAAATCGTATCGGTCATCCACTTCTCCCGCGTTACAGCGAATCGGCAAGATGCGCGAACTCCGGCTTCAGGACATAGTCGCCGTGGGCGGAAATCCAGATACCCTCGGCGGCCACGGTCTGTTGGCCGTTGACCCAGACGCTGCCCTCACAGCGCAGTTTGCGCCGCTCCAGTGTAACCAGACGCGCCTCGAACTCCACCGGTGTCTGAATGGGCGTACCCGCCAGGTAACGGATATTCAGGGTACCGGTCATGCCGATCTGGCGAACAAAGTCCTGTGTCTTGGCCATGAGCATATCCAGCGCCAGCGACAAAACCCCACCGTGAACCCGGCCCGGCGGGCCCTGAAACGCCATGCCGAAGGTGGCCCTGCCCCGCACCCTGTCGTCTTCCAGCCACAGTTCCAGCGGAGGCGACATGGGCGAGGCTTTGCCGGAGAGAATTTCAAAATCTACCAGGTCGGTGACGTCGTCAGCACTGCCTTCACCGGCCAGCATACGCTGTAGAATCTGGCTGAAATCGCGCTGGCCATATTGCTGCAGGTCGGCCTTCATCTGCTGGATATGACCGATGTATTCCTGCAGTTTTTCTTCCGGCGCATCCACTCGCAGTACCTGCTCGGTCAGCGACGCCAACGCCTGGCCCAGCTCGCGATGAAGCTGGGCCCGGGCAGATGGTTCAGGCGTTTCCGCCACCCGGATATCACGAAAATGATAGCGTGTCTGATCCATGCTCTACCCCAGACTCTTGGGGGTCAGCCAGATCCCTTCGGCACTCACCGTCTGGGTGTCGCCGTGCCAGATCCCCCCTTCCACAAAGATTTTCCGGCCTTCCTGACCGGTAATGTGTGCCCGACAATGAATCGTGTCTTCAATGGGCGTGGATGCCAGATAACGAATATTCAGGGTACCGGTGACACCCAGCCGGAAAGCCGCGTGCAAGGTGCGAGACAGGGCGGCATCCAGCAACCAAGCGATGACCCCGCCGTGTACCCGTCCCGGCGGGCCCTGGTACTGCAAACCCAGTCGCACGGCACCTTCAATGCCGTTCTGGTCTTCGTGCAGCCATTCCACCTGGGGCGCAACGGGATTGGACGGCCCACCCACCGGGTCGTAATCCATCATGTGAAAGATGTCTTCCGCCGTGGCCGCCCCGGTGAACAACTTGCGGTTGGCCGCCCGGGTATCGCGCCGCTCCGGCTCGCCCACGGTCTCCACTAGCGCTTCCAGCCGCTCCGCCCACTGCTGCAACGTGGCTTCATCGGCCTCCGCCCGAATCAGCCGCTCCGACAAGGTGTGCATGGCAGCACTGATGCGCCGGCGCTGCTGGAAATCCGCTGGCACGGGCTCGGTGGTATAGGCCTTTCGCAACTCGAACGGGCCGAAGGTTTTTTCAGACACAGGACACCAATGAATAGTTAATAATGAATAATTAATAACGGAAAGATTCAAACAATCGTTTGATTCTGAGGGGAAACACTCTGTAGCTCAAGCGCATAAAAGGACATAAAAAAGGCGGAAATAGCCAAGCTATTTCCGCCCCAGTCTTCCATTTTTGATCTTAGCTATTAATTATTCACTATTAATTATTAATTGCCTTTTAACCGACCCACTTCCTGGCATTGGCGAACATCCGCAGCCAGGGGCCGTTTTCGTGGCCGCGCCAGTCATCCGGAATCCAGCTGTTCTGCAGGACACGGAAGACCCGCTCCGGGTGCGGCATCATGATGGTCACACGGCCATCGGCGGTGGTGAAGCCCGTCAGCCCCTGGGGGGAACCGTTGGGGTTGGCCGGGTATTGCTCGGCGGGGTTGCCCAGACCGTCCACATAGCGCAGGGCCACCAGGCGCTGTTCGATGTTGCGGTTGAGGGCATCATCCGCCAGCTCCACCCGACCCTCGCCGTGGGCCACGGCGATGGGGATGCGGGTGCCGGCCATGTCCTTGAGCAGGATGGACGGGGAATCCTGGATTTCCACCAGGGAGGTGCGTGCCTCGAACTGCTCGGACAGGTTGCGCACAAAACGCGGCCAGTGCTCGGCACCGGGGATCAGGTCCTTCAGGTGCGACAGCATCTGGCAGCCGTTACATACCCCCAGGGCAAACGTGTCTTCGCGGAAGAAGAAGCGGTTGAAGGCTTCGCGCAGGGACTCGTTATAGAGCACGGTCTTGGCCCAACCACCACCAGCGCCCAGCACATCCCCGTAGGAGAAACCGCCACAGGCCACCAGGCCCTTGAAGTCCTCCAGTTGCACACGGCCTTCCAGAAGGTCACTCATGTGCACATCCACGGCGGAGAAGCCCACCCGGTCGAAGGCCGCCGCCATCTCGGTCTGGCCGTTGACGCCCTGCTCGCGCAGGATCGCCATTTTCGGTTTGGCTCCGCTATTGATGAAAGGTGCCGCCGGGTTCTCGGTCATGTCGAAGGTCAGACGCACATTCAGCCCCGGGCTGTTGCTGGCCGGAATGGCATCGAATTCCTGGCGGGCACAGTCCGGGTTATCCCGCAGGGACTGGATCTGGTAGCTGGTTTCCGCCCAGATACGCTGCAGTTCCCGGCGCGGGGTTTCCAGCAGGATGCCGCCCCCCAAGCGCAGGCGAATCACGTCGTCCTCGTCCGGCTGGCCAATGCGGTAGACGCACTGGCTGAGCCCGGCATCCGCGTAGCGGTTGATCACCTCGTCCACATGGCCGCTGGCCACCTGCAACACGGCGCCCAGTTCTTCCGCGAACAACGCGGCCACCGCCTCGGGAGCATCGCCGGCGATATGGTCCAGGCTGATGTCCAGGCCGGTGCGGCCGGCAAAGGCCATCTCTACCAGGGTGGTATAGAGACCGCCATCGGAGCGATCGTGGTAGGCCAGCAGCTTGCGCTCGGCCAGCAGTTGCTGGGTCACCTCGAAGAAGGCGATCAGGTCCTTGGCATCGTCCAGGTCCGGCGGTACATCGCCCACCTTGCCGTACACCTGGGCCAGGGCTGAACCGGCCAAGCGATTCTGACCACGCCCCAGGTCCAGCAGCAGCAGCTCGCTGTCCACGCCGGTCTTCAGTTCCGGAGTCACGGTCAGGTCGATATCGGTGACCGTGGAGAAGGCGGAGATGATCAGTGACAGGGGCGCGGTGACGCTCTTGTCGATGCCTTTCTCGTTCCACACAGTGCGCATGGACAGGGAATCCTTGCCCACCGGAATGGCGATACCCAACTGCGGGCACAACTCCATACCCACGGTCTTGACGGTATCGAACAGGGCCTGGTCCTCGCCCGGATGGCCTGCGGCGGCCATCCAGTTGGCGGACAGGCGAATCTGCCCCAGATCGCCGATATGGGCGCTGGTGATATTGGTGATGGATTCAGCCACCGCCATGCGGCCGGAGGCTGCCGCATCCACCAGGGCCACCGGGGTGCGCTCGCCCATGGCCATGGCCTCCCCCGTGTTCTGGTTGAACCCGGTTGCCGTCACCGCACAGTCGGCCACCGGCACCTGCCAGGGCCCCACCATCTGGTCACGATGGACCAGGCCGGTGACGGAACGGTCGCCGATGGTAATCAGGAAGCTCTTGGAAGCCACCGTGGGCAGGCGCAGAACCCGCTCGCCGGCCTCTTTCAGGTCGATGCCGTCGGTGGTGAAGGTCTGGCGCTGGAAGTCCTCGCGATCAAAGCTGCGCTGCATTTTCGGCGGCTTGCCGAACAGCAGGTCCATGGGCAGGTCCACCGGCGCCTTGCCGAAGTGCTCGTCACTGACGGTCAGATGTTCTTCGCTGGTGGCCTCGCCCAGCACCGCATAGGGCGTGCGCTCACGCTGGCAGATGGCATCGAAACGCTCGATATCCTCCGGCATTACCGCCAGCACATAGCGTTCCTGGGCTTCGTTGCACCAGATTTCCACCGGGCTCATGCCGGGTTCGGCGCTGGGCACTTTGCGCAGTTCCAGCCTGGCGCCCATATCGTGGTCGTGGACCAGTTCCGGCAAAGCATTGGACAGCCCACCGGCCCCCACATCGTGGATGGAGACAATGGGGTTGTTGTCGCCCTGGGCCCAGCAGCGGTCGATGACCTCCTGCACCCGGCGCTCGATTTCCGGGTTGTCGCGCTGTACGGAGGCAAAATCCAGAGTCTCGTCGGATTCACCGGAGGCCATGGAACTGGCCGCGCCACCGCCCAGGCCGATCAGCATGGCCGGCCCACCCAGCACGATGATTTTGGCACCGGCGGGAATCGGGTTCTTTTCCACGTGGTCATCGCGAATATTGCCCAGGCCACCGGCGATCATGATCGGCTTGTGGTAACCGCGTACTTCATCGCCATTCACCCCCGGGGCCTCGATTTCCAGGGTACGGAAATAGCCACACAGGTTGGGGCGACCGAATTCGTTGTTGAAGGCGGCGCCACCGATGGGCCCTTCAATCATGATATCCAGTGCGGAGGCGATCCGCCCGGGCTTGCCGTAGGGCTGCTCCCAAGGCTGCTCGAAGCCGGGTATGTTCAGATTGGAGACAGAAAAACCGGTCAGGCCCGCCTTGGGCTTGGAGCCCCGGCCAGTGGCACCCTCATCACGGATTTCCCCGCCGGAACCGGTGGCGGCGCCGGGATGGGGGGCGATGGCGGTGGGATGGTTGTGGGTTTCCACCTTCATCAGCAGGTGTACCGGTTCGTTGACGAACTGGTACTGGGCATTGTCCGGCGCCGGAAAGAAGCGGTCGGCCACCGGGCCGGCCACCACGGAGGCATTATCCTTGTAGGCGCTGAGCACCCCTTCCGGGGCCTTGTTGTAGGTGTTGCGAATCATGCCGAACAGGCTCAGCGCCTGCTCCTCACCGTCAATGGTCCAGTCCGCATTGAAGATCTTGTGCCGGCAGTGCTCGGAATTGGCCTGGGCGAACATCATCAGTTCCGCATCGGAAGGATTGCGGCCCAGGGCAGTGAAGCGCTCCACCAGGTAATCGATTTCGTCATCGGCCAGCGCCAGCCCCAGCTCGCCATTGGCCGCTTCCAGCGCTGCCCGGCCACCGCCAATCACGTCCACCGTGGTCAGCTCACGGGGCTGATGATGGGTAAACAGGGCGTCGGCCTCGTCCAGCTCCGCCAGCACCACCTCCACCATGCGGTCGTGCAGGGCTGCGGCCAGTTCGCTGCGATCGCCCTCCCCGGCCAGGTGATATTCGATACCGCGCTCCACCCGCTCCACCTGGGTCAAACCGGCGTTGTGACAGATATCCGTGGCCTTGGAGGACCAGGGCGAAATGGTGCCGGGGCGCGGCACCACCACAAAGCGCTGCCCTTCCACATTGTCCTCTTCCAGGGCGGGGCCGTATTCCAGCAACCCCTCAAGCACCTGCTGCTGATGGCTGTCGAGCGGCTCGCGGAGCGCTACGAAATGAACATAGCGAGCCGAAATCGCGGTAACACCCGTCAGGGACTCAAGCAGTTTTTCCTTACGAAATGCGGACAGGGCCGGGCTTCCGGAGAGGATCAGCATAGTGCGCCTTATATGATTAACCAGTGGGGGTTGGGAGTGCAGTCAATTCAGGGCCGCAATGATACGGGATTTACCCGCCGGCCGCAGCCTCCCGGCGAGGGGAATTTACCCCGCCATAAGCGAGCCCTCACCCCATGGCAAAATGCCTACGCCACACGGCTTATACGCAAATTAATGCTCTTTTCCGGACTTTTAAAATTTGTGCAAAAAAAGCGCAATTGTTCGACAAAGGGTTACAAAACAGCCGGTTGCCGGTGATAGAGTTGCGCCGCAATTACGTGATACACATCACAGGCAAGGGGTGAACAACCCCCAACCGGTCGGCGTAGGCAGTATCGACCTGTCTGGACAACCTGACAGAGGTACCACCCAGGATGACGGTATTCTTTCGACACAGTAAGCATTTGCTCGCCTCGCTGGCCCTGTTCAGCGTACTGGGCATGATGCTCGCCATGCGCCCCACGCCTACCGCCATGGAACGGGTGATGGCACGTGGTGAACTGGTCGTCCTGACCCGCCCCTCCAACACCACCTATTACGAAGACCAGCACGGCTTCACCGGTATGGAGTACGAGCTGGCCAAAGGCTTTGCCGAGAGCCTGGGCGTCAAGCTGCGCATTCTGGAATCCGACGACCTCTCCTATATCCGCTACGCGGTGCGCAAGGGTACCGCCGACATGGCCGCCGCCGGCCTGATCGCCACCCCGGAGCGCAGCGAGAGCCTGCGTTTCACCACCCCCTACCAGCAGGTGGACACCCTGATCGTGCGCCGTCTGAGCTCCCCGCGCCCGGACAGCCTGGCGGATCTGGCTGGTAGCACGGTGGCGGTTAGCGCCGGCTCCACTCATGCCGAACAACTGCTCAAGACCCAACTGGAACACCCGGAACTGATCTTCCAGGAAGTGGAAGGTGCCACGCCGGAACAATTATTGGCCCTGGTGGAAGACGGCGAGATCGACTACACCCTGATCAACTCCAACACCTATTCCCTGCAGCGTGCCCTGTGGCCGGACCTGATTGCCGATTACACCGTGGCCACCGACATGCCGCTGGCCTGGGCCTTCAACCCCAAGGATGACAAGAGCCTGTATCTGGCTGCCCAGCGCTACCTGACCCAGGCCAAGGCCGACGGCACCACCGCCAAGCTGGAAGACCGCTTCTACGGCCATGTGGAGCAGTTCAACCTGTACGCGGCACGCAGCTTCATGCGTCACCTGGACGACCGCCTGCCGCGCTATGAAGAGCTGTTCCGCAAGGCACAGGAAGACAGCGATTTCGACTGGCGCCTGCTGGCCGCCGTGGCCTACCAGGAATCCCTGTGGGATCCGGGCGCCATCTCCCCCACCGGGGTGAAGGGCCTGATGATGCTCACCAACGACACCGCCAACCAGATGGGCATCAGCGACCGTACCGACCCGGCCCAGAGCATCCAGGCCGGTGCCGCCTACCTGCGTCGCACCCACGAGCGGATCCCCGCGCGGATTCCGGAACCCAGCCGCACCTGGATGGCCCTGGCCGCTTACAACGTGGGCTTCGGCCACCTGGAAGATGCCCGCGTACTAACCCAGCGCCAGGGCGGCGACCCGGACAACTGGCAGGACGTGAAACAGCGCCTGCCGCTGCTGGCCAAACCGGCCTATGCCGATCAACTGCGCTACGGCAATGCCCGTGGTGGCCAGGCCGTGGTCTACGTCCGTCACATCCGTCGCTACTACGACCTGCTGGTCTGGGCGGAAAACAGCAAACGCCGCGACGACACCCGCATCGCCCTGAACTGAAACGTCGGTATTGGGTCGCGAGTTTCGAATTGCGAGGAGCGAAAACCGGGAAGGATTCGCTCCTCCGTGCTTCCGCAGACCGCCGCTCCCGAACCACCCGCAACGCAGCCCCGGTTTTTGACTTTCGAAACTCGCTTCTCGCAACTCGCCACTCGCCCCCAACTCAGAACAACCCCGACTGACTCCCCCCAGCATCCAGAGACAACGGCGGCAACCCCGTCAGGCGCGCCTGCAACAACTCATACCACAAACCCACCAGCGCCAGGGCGTCACCGTTATCCGGCATATGGACAAACACAAAGGGTTTCCAGCCGTCCTCGATCCAGCCCGCCACCCGCTCCACCCAGGGGAGAATAAACGCCCGGTTGGCTTCCAGGTCCGGGTGACCGATGTAGCGAATCACCGCGGGCGCCTCCACTGGCAACACATGCACTGGTAGCTGTGGTTTCTTGCGCTGGGCATCGCGCGTGGCGTCATCGTCGGCAGTAGCAGAAAACAGGGCGCGAGCATCAAAACAGACCCGCGCAATACGCCGCTCCCGCAGCCCCCGGTTCAGGGCCTTTTCCGCTTCCCCCTTGGCGAAGAATGCCGGATGACGGACCTCCACCGTGCAGCGCAGCGGCGCCGGCAGGGCATCCACAAAGTGCCACAGGTCACCCAGCCGCTCCGGCCCAAAGGCTGCGGGAAGCTGCACCAGAAAGGGCCCCAGCACATCCTCCAGTGGCGCCAGAATGTCCAGAAACGCCTGCACCTGATTGCCAACCCCTCGCAACAGACCATCGTGGGTGACCGCCCGGGGAAACTTGAACAGAAAGCGGAAATCCGCCGGCACCTGCGAACGCCATTGCCGGCACTGCGCCTGGCTGGGTGTGGCATAGAAGGTGGTGTTGCCTTCCACACAGTTGAACACCCGGCTATAACGCGCCAGCCCGGTCTGACCTGCCGGCAGGCGCGCATTCCAGGCAGGGTGCTGCCACTGTGGGCACCCCAGAAAGAAAGGCAGCGTCATTGCCCGGCCTCGCGATAAAACCCCTGCCCGGCCAGCGACACCCTCACCTGCTCCACCAACGCGTTGCTCAACTGACGGTAGTCGGGATACGGCGTCAGCAACAGACGCTGCGCGCTATCCAGAGCTACCCGGGCATCACCATTCAAGGGCTGCGCCTGATGCCCAAGCCCCGCAAAGCGCTGTCGGTTTTCCTTCCCCGCGATCCAGTGCCAACCACCATGGCGAACCAACTCGGGAGCAAAACACAGTGCCGTGGTATCGAACAGCGACTCATCGCGAAAACGGCGCCAGTCCCCGCCAACCGGACAGGCGATCTTGGCCAGCAGATTGACGATCTTTCGCCAGTGATTGGAATTGAGCGCCACCAACGCAGCCGCGTCCGGCCGCGCCGACAACCCGGCCATGCCGTTGGGACGATGGGGCAGATACAAAATGATGTCGGGGTCGGGGCTCCCCAGATAGTCGGCTTTGGAGATCACTGGCGTTCCCGGCTGCTTGCTGGAGCCGGTATTCTACAGGTCGGCCCTCTACTGACCGCAAGACGACTGACAAGGCCGGATAATCGGCCACAAACAAAAAAGGCCTACCGCAATGCGATAGGCCTTTTTCACTGTCTGGTAGGCACGAGTGGATTCGAACCACCGACCCCCACCATGTCAAGGTGGTGCTCTAACCAACTGAGCTACGTGCCTGAAGAGGGTGGCAATTCTATGCAGCTTGGCCCGTCAGGGCAAGGGGGCAATGTCATTTTCGTTTGCGTGATCCCCAGGCGGTTTCGATCTGCCGGGCGCGGGTGATGGATTCTTCCACCAGGTCCGACTGGTGCTCGGCAAATTCACGGATAATTTCCAGCGCCGAACGTACATCGCGGCGGAAAATGGTTTCCACCAGCGCCTTGAAGAAGGACAGGCATTCCTTCACCTCATCCGCCTCCAGGTGCAGGGCCATGAAGTAGGCCCGCTGCATGGCCGGCTGCATGTTGATCAGGATATCTTCCACAAAGGGATTGCGGGCATAAGGATAGGCATGCTCGAGAAAGCGGAAGCTGAGGGTGAAGAAGGTATCCAGGTCTCGCTCTTCCGCCGCCATCTGTAGCCCGTGGACCAGTTCAATAAAGGCGTCCAGGTCTTCCTCGCGGACCACCTTGATGGCCTTGCGGATAACCAGCCCCAGCAACACCTGCATCACTTCGTAGAGGCTGCGCACATGGGATTCGGACATTTCCTTCACCACCGCCCCACGACGCGGCAGGATATCGATCAGTTGGCGGCGCTGCAGGATCAGCAGTGCTTCGCGCACCGAGCCCCGGCTTACATCCAGTTCGCCGGCAATGCGCAGTTCCTGGATACGGTCGCCCGCCAGCATGTCGCCCCGGATAATCTGCTGGGCAAGATGCTGGGCAATCTGTTCGGAAAGACTTTCCTTCGCCTTGAAACTCACCAGACCCCCAACGGTTGTTGAACAATCCCGAATATCTTGTCCGACTATAGTACAACCCCGGTCAGCGACCAAGTCATGGATACGCTGGGGAGCCTCTGAATAACTCCTTGCATGCTCAGTCTTTCAGGCTGGTCCGCCCCTCGGCAAAAGGTACAGAGGGGGCACAATTTTGAAGGTGTATGTCCATCCATCGACCTCTTCACCTTCACAGAACGTGTAACGACGAGTACGGGTCAGCCTGGAAGACCCGGAGCACACTGGCGTGCATAAAGGCGCGGCCTGAAGCGCACATCTGCTGCGCCTTGCCTCTAGGAAAGGAAACCACCCTGTCCGTCGAGACAAAACGCAACAACTGCACGCTTCAGGCCACGCTGAGCACGCAAGGAGTTATCCAGAGGCTCCCTTGCACTACACATTGACCGCGCTTAGCAACCGGGGATGCCAACCATCTCGCCTTTTTACACCTCGGCGCTGGATTTAGCCGCCAGGAGTCGCCAGTATGAAAAAGAAAAGCGCCGCTCTGGCGCACCAACTGCAACGGATTTCCAGGCCCCAGGATGGCAAACGATCTGATTACCCGGCTCCCTGTCGTGGAGCAGCTTTTCGACCAGTACTCGGAACGGTTTGGCAAACAGCAAACCCCGTATCGCAACCATGTCTACCGGCTGATCAACCTTGTCGCGGCCCAGACGTCACTGGATAACACCCAGGTCGAGCAACTGGCCATCGCCGCGTTCTTCCATGATGCCGGCATCTGGCTGGCAGGAACCTTCGATTACCTGCAGCCTTCGGCCCGGCTGGCCGAACATTACCTGGAAGAACAGCAACGCAATGACTGGCGCCCCCTGATTCGCGCCATGATCCTCAATCACCACAAGGTCAGCCGCTACAGCCAGGACCACCAGGACCTGGTGGAAGTCTTTCGCCGGGCCGACTGGATCGATGTGAGCCTGGGTCTGCTGCGATTTGGCGTCCCCATGGCACGCATTCGCCTGATCAAACGCAGCTTTCCCAATGCCGGCTTTCACCGGCTGCTGTTCAAGCTCACCGGGCAGCAACTGGTCAGCCAGCCCTGGCGCCCACTGCCCATGTTCAAGCGCTGACCGGCCCGGCCAACGTGGCCGTAAAAGTTACTCACAACATCTGTGGATAACTCTGTGAATAGACTGTCAGGAATTCGCTCCAGTGCTGATAAAGCCTGCCTGCCCCCCAAAATGATGAAAAAATGGCCATTTTATTAATTCTTTTAAAATCAACAACTTATCTATTCGCAATGGCAAATCAACAAGTTAGGGGCCATCTTTCACGGAGCAGATGAGATGCGGTTAAACACTGTGCAAAACTCCTGCCCCCCGGCGGGGCAATCGGGCGAATCGGAACGGGGGTTCCAGAGATAATGACAGGCAGGAGGCGGCCCTGATGGCGAGCCCGCCATCAGTATTCAACCAGCAATCGAACAAGACGCAAATGAGAAGTCGTTGGATGGCACCTTAACGGCGCAGACTGAAGCTCACACCCAGCACCACCACCGGTTCCACATCCAGGTCGTAACGGTCGCGCTCTTCTTCGGAATCACAGCGGATGGCGGCCTTGTAGTCGTTGCAGTCCAGCGACTCCAGCGCCCCCACGGCGGCACTCACCGTCCAGCGGGAATAGGGTTTGACCCATTGGTGCCCAAGTTCCACCCCCATGCCCAGCCGCTCGTAATGACGGTCTCCACCCAGGTCGCCAGCCATCAGGCCGGTGTAGAAGCCGTTTTCGGACATCAGGCCCCGCTCCATCTTGTGGCGCCAGCCGGCCACCCAGCGGAACTCATCGGTATCCAGCCCGCCGGAATCCACATAAAGGGCAGGCATACCGTAAAAGCTGTTGTGCTCGGTGGCCCACTCCAGGTTCAGGCCCACCAGCCCATTGAGATAGCCGATACCGACCAGGGCATCATCCGCCGCAGCGGACAGGGGCATCAGCATAAGGAAAGACAGTAGCCAGCGACGCATGGCGAACTCCGGTTTTTTTGTTGTTATTTGCAGGCGGTGCCATGGCAAACGAGCCTGTATTTTTCACAAGCCTTCCACGGATTACAAGCACTGCACGGCCGGCCCTGCCGGGCCGGCCTGTCATGGCAGAGAGCTTACAGCGGGATCTTGTCGATGCTGTCCGCCGAGGTGTCGATGGCACCATCCACCTTTTCCAGGGCTTCGTCGGCAGCGTTGCCGGCCACCGGGATGATCGACAGCGCCGCGCCAACCACGGACCCGGCCGCCCCTACCAAGCGCATGGGCGTTGTCACGATTTTGGTCAGGAAACAACCGCTCAGGGTCGCAGCCAGCACCCCCACCAGCGCAAGACGCATAACGGATTTCATGCTATCTCCTTGTTATTATTGATGTATCTTTTCTTTCAGGATACCGCTTATTCGTAGTTGAACGCTATCCCCAGACGGCGCCCGACTTCTTCATAGGCTTCCACCACCCCGCCGAGCCCCTGCCGGAAACGGTCCTTGTCCAGTTTCTCACGGGTTTCCTTGTCCCACAGGCGGCAACCGTCCGGGCTGAATTCATCGCCGAGCAGAACCTCGCCATTGAAGACCCCGAACTCCAGCTTGTAGTCCACCAGCAGCATGCCGCCATCCAGGAACAGTTGCTTGAGCACGTCGTTGACCTGGAAGGTCAGTGCCTTCATCTGTGCCACCTGGTCGTCGGTGGCCCAGCCGAAGCTGCGGATGTGGTAGTCGTTGACCATGGGGTCGCCCAGGTCATCGTTCTTGAGGAAGAATTCGAAGGTGGGCGGGTTCAGCTCCAGGCCTTCTTCCACGCCCAGACGACGGCAAATGGAGCCGGCCGACACATTGCGGACCACGCATTCCACCGGAATCATGTCGAGCTTCTTGACCAGGGATTCGTTGGCGGACAGCATCTTCTCGAAGTGGCAAGGGATGCCTGCCGCTTTCAGCTTTTCCATGATGGCGGCATTGAACTGGTTGTTCACCGCCCCCTTGCGCGCCAGAGCCTCTTTCTTCTTGCCGTCAAAGGCGGAGGTGTCATCGCGGAACAGCATGATCAGCCGGTCGGCATCATCGGTGGTGTACACGGACTTGGCTTTACCGGCGTACAACTCGTCGCGTTTTTCCATGAAAAGGCCTATCACTCGGGTCACTATTTAATGTATCTGCAGCCAGTCGAAGCCTTCATTCTGACTGGCCACACCAATTCGTTCACGGCCGGCGGTCACGACCTGCTCCACGGCGTCCAGGGCATGGCGGGCGGTGTTGTTCTGCTCGCTCAGGTGCGACAGCACCAGATGCTGCAGACGATCCACATTGGCCTGACTGAGCAGGGCCGCCGCCTGGGCGTTGCTCAGATGCCCTAACATACCACCCACGCGCCGTTTCAACGACGGGGGATAAGGCCCGCTGGCCAGTAGCTGCGGGTCATGATTGCATTCCAGCATCAGGGCATCGCAGTCCTGATAGGCGTCCACCACATGGGGGGTAATGGCTCCCAGGTCGGTAAGCACCCCCACGGTCCGGTCGCCCCAGGCAAACCGGTACTGACAGGGCTCGCGTGCATCGTGGGGCACCAGCACCGGCAGCACCTCCATGGCCCCCAGGGTAAATCCCCTGCCCGGCCGCACTTCCCGCCAGTCGACGCCTTTCAGGTTGGCCCGCTTGTCCTGCACCGCACTGGCGGTGCCAAAGGAACTGTAGACCGGACAACTGATCTTGCGGGCCAGGGCTCCCACCCCACGAATGTGGTCGCCGTGCTCATGGGTCACCACAATGGCGCTGAGCGCATCGGCCGGGACGCCCAGCCGGGCCAGCCGTTGTTCGGCTTCCCGGGCGGTGAATCCGCAGTCGATCAGGATCAGGGTGTCATCGGCCTGCACCAGGGTAGCATTGCCCTTGCTGCCACTACCCAGGGAAGCGAGTTTCACTTATTCGAGCTCGCTGTAGATGCTTTCAAGAATGGCCAGCCCCGGGGTCTTTTCCACCAGCGACGAGCCTTCTTCGTTGAGCACGGCCACCTGGATACCATTGGTGGTATGGCTGAGCTTTAGCTGGGCGTCATCGTCACCCAGCTCATACCGCTCCGGTACCTTCAGGTAATAGACCCCGATTTCCCGGTCCCGGTCGCTGATCTCCAGGTCGGTTTTTTCCAGCGCCTCGCCCACATATTCCCAGGCCCACGGATAGCGGGTAGACATCATGATGATCGGGTAGCCGTTACCGTCCCGGGCCAGCATCGCCTTGGCGGATTCCCCTTCCGGTGCCGGCTCGTCCTCTTCTTGCCCGGCGGCGGCATCCAGCGTTACCAGTTGCGGCGGCTCCGGCACTTCGAAACGGTCTTCGTCCGGCTGTTTCCCTACCAGACGCTGCTCCTGTCGCGGTACGGAATAGAGCGGCTGCTCACCGATGAAAACCCCGTCGTCCGGGATCTGGATCGGCTCGCGAACTTCCGCATCTCGATAATCCAGACTGCTATTGGGCAACCAGCTACAGCCGGTTGCCGTCAGAGCGAGCAACAGCGTCGCTTTCTTCATTTAACCTCCAGCAGGCCGCACTGGCGCATGGTCTCGCGCAACCGCGGCTGTGCTGCTTCGGACAGCGGTACCAGCGGCAGCCGGATACCCGCGTCAATCAGGCCCATTTCAAACAGTGCCCATTTCACCGGAATCGGATTGGCTTCAATGAACAGATCACGATGCAGGGGCTCAAGTTCCGCATTGAGGGCACGGGCCTTGTCGGCGTCGCCAGCCAGGGCGGCTTCGCACATGGCGGCCATCTTGGCCGGGGCCACATTGGCGGTCACCGAGATGTCCCCATGGCCACCAGCCAGAATGAAGTCCATGGCGGTGGCGTCATCACCGGAATAGAGCATGAAGTCATCGCCGCAGCGCTCGCGGATCTCGCGGGCGCGCTCCAGGTTACCGGTGGCTTCCTTGATGCCGATGATGTTGGGCACCTTGCTCAGGCGCTCCACGGTTTCCGGCAGCATGTCGCAGGCAGTACGCCCCGGCACGTTGTAGAGAATCTGCGGGATGTCCACCGCCCGGGCCACGGCCAGGTAATGCTGGTACAGGCCTTCCTGGGGCGGCTTGTTGTAATAGGGGGTCACCAGCAGGCAGGCATCGGCGCCATCACGCTTGGCATCGCGGGTCAGGCGAATGGCCTCGTCGGTGTTGTTGGCCCCGGTACCGGCGATCACCGGCAGGCGGCCATCGGCTACGGCCACCACTTCGCGGATCACACTGTCGTGCTCTTCAAAGCCCAGGGTGGCGGATTCGCCCGTTGTCCCCACCGCCACGATGGCGTGGGTACCCTGCTCCACATGCCAGTTCACCAGGGCACGCAGGCGCTCCCAGTCTACCGAGCCGTCTGCGCGCATGGGGGTGACCAGCGCTACAATGCTGCCGCGAATCATGCCTTTCTCCTGTTACTGCGCAAAAAACAGCGTGCGCAATCGCGATTATACCGGCGCACCGGACCCTGTCGTCAGGTGAAGGGCGCTATGGTAAACCCCGAAAACGCCGGACGCCAGATGTCAGGCACCGTGCAGAAAGCCCCGACAGCCTCTAAACTCCCCCGGTACAATCAGTGTGTCGCGAAGGACAGGAGAGCACCATGGAACAACTTATCGTGATTTCAGCCCTGGGGACGGACCGCCCGGGGATTGTGGAAGCCCTGTCCCGGGCCATTCTTGATCACCGGGGCAACGTCCTTGATTCGCGCATGACCGTGCTGGGCGGCGAATTCGCGGTGCTAATGCTGGTCTCCGGCAGTGCTGAAACCCTGGACCGACTGGAGGCCGACCGGGACCGGCTTGCCGCCGAGCTGGACCTGCTGATCACTCTGAAGCGCACCCGCCCCCGGGATTTGCAGGGGGCCGCCCTGCCCTACGAGGTGGAGGTGGTGGCCATGGACAACCCGGGCATTGTCCATGAAATCGCCAATTTCTTTTCTTCCCGCAAGATCAATATTGATGATCTGCACACCGGCACCTACGCTGCCCCCCACACTGGCACCCGCATGTTCAGCCTTCACCTGGTGCTGAGCATGAAGGCGGAACAATCCGTCTCCGAACTGCGCGAGGCCTTTCTGGATTTCTGCGAGACGCGCAACCTGGATGCCAGCATGACCCCGAAACGCTAACACGGTAAACCGTACAACAGAGACTTGGACCCAATATGGCACATCCCAAAATTGGCAATCTGGCCCCCAACTTCAAACTGCCGGATCAGGACGGCAACCGCGTGGAATTGAGATCCTTCCGGGACAAGAACCCGGTAGTGATTTTCTTCTATCCCAAGGCCCTGACACCGGGCTGCACCACCCAGGCCTGCGGCATTCGCGATACCCGGGCCGAGCTGGAAAAGCGAGGCGTGGTCGTGTTCGGCATCAGCCCCGACCCGGTTGCCCGCCTGCCCAAGTTCATCGACAAGCACGATCTGAACTTCACCCTGCTGTCCGACGAGGATCACGCCATCGCCGAAAAGTACGGCTGCTGGGGCCTGAAGAAGTTCATGGGCAAGGAATTCATGGGGCTCATTCGCACCACCTTTATCGTCGGCAAGAATGGCAAGCTGCTGAAGGTGATGGACAAGTTCAAGACCAAGACCCATCACGAAGACCTGCTCGCCGAACTGGACGAGCTGGGTATTTAGACTAGAGGCAAAACCCGTTTCGAAAAGCGAGTTTCGAACTTCAAAACCTGTTTTAAGGTTTTCGCAACTCGAAACTCGCTTCTCGGTACTCGAAACCGTTACGACTCATCGGCAAGTTCGGCAGGGTATTCCCCCTGACGGGGCCAGGCGTTGATCACCGCCTTGATCAGGGTGGCCAGCGGAATCGCGAAAAACACCCCCCACAGCCCCCACATGCCACCGAACAGCAAGATGGCGGTAATGATCGCCACCGGGTGCAGGTTGACCGCCTCGGAGAACAGCAGCGGTACCAGAATATTGCCGTCGACAAACTGGATTACCCCGTAGACCACCATCACCAGCGCGAAGTCGCCACTCCAGCCGAATTGCACGTAGGCCACCGCGGCCACCGGCAGGGTCACCACCGTGGCGCCGATATACGGCACCACCACGGACAGGCCCACCATCACCGCCAGCAGCACGGTGTAGTTCATCCCCAACAGCAGAAAGGCGATAAAGGTCGCGCTGCCCACCAGCAGAATCTCGATGGCCTTGCCGCGCACATAATTGGCGATCTGGCCATCCATCTCGTGCCACACATGGGCCAGGATACGCCGGCGTTTGGGGAGAAAGCCCAGCATCCAGTTAACGATGGTCTCCCGGTCTTTGAGAAAGAAAAACACCAGCAACGGCAGCAGCACCAGAAACACCATCACCTCCACCAGATTGGGGATGGAGGCCAGCGACAGGGTCAGAACCCCCTGCCCCGCTTCCGCCACTTCCCGCTGGATCACCGCCACGATGGAATTGACCTGCTCCATGGAAATAATTTCCGGGTAGTGCTCCGGCAATTCTTTCAACCAGGCTTCTCCGTTACCCAGCACGTGGGGCAACTGGTCCTGCACCAGCAACACCGTCTGCCGCCACACCATGGGCAGCAGCACCACCAGCGTGGCGATCAGCACCCCGAGGAACAGGGCAAAGACCAGGTTTACCGCCAACAGCCGGCGCATGCCACGGCGTTCCAGCGCCGATACCAGCCCCTGCATCAGGTAGGCGATAACCAGCGCCGCCAGTACCGGGGCCAGCATGCCGCCGAAAAAGGCGATAACCAGCCCCGCGGCGATCAGCACCACCAGCAGGTATACCGCTTCCTCGTCGGAAAAATAGTTGTCGGCCCAGTTCTTGAAAATGCGTAGCATCAGGTCTCCTGTTCACCCCGACGGATCAGAAAGGCATAGCGCCCCTGGTTTTCCTGCATGCGAACTAGCTCGTGGCAGGATTGTCTCAAATAGGCGGGAATATCATCCGCCGAGGCGGCATCGGTGGCGATCACTTCCAGCAACTGGCCGGCCTTGAGGTGCCGCAAAGCCTGGCGGGTTTTCAGCAGTGGCATGGGGCACTGCAGGCTGGAGGCATCGATATGGAGATCCACGGACGGGTTAGTCATGCTGTTCGCTTTCATTCATTGCCTGCCTCCCGGCATTATACATAGGCAGACAATGGAATATGTATCCCGGAGACGGAGCCTTTCTTGACGTTCTTTGTACGACTGTTACTGCTGAGCTGCTGTGTACTGGCCACTCCGGTCACCGCCAACGATGACCTGCCGGTGCTGGGCGATCCGGCCAGCGCCCTGATGTCCGCGGACCAGGAATACCGGCTGGGGCGTGCCTGGCTACGCAGCCTGCGCGGGCAGACCGCCATCATGTCGGATCCGCTGGTGCAGGAATACGTGGAAAGCCTGGTGTACCGGCTGGCCTCCTTCAGCGACCTCAAGGAACCGAATCTGGACATCGTGGTGGTCAACAGTCACCAGATCAACGCCTTTGCCGTTCCAGGTGGCGTCATCGGCCTCAATGCCGGCCTGTTTCTCAATGCCAACAGCGAAGATGAAGTGGCCGGCGTGGTTGCCCACGAAATTGCGCACGTGAGCCAGCGCCACTTTGCCCGCCGTTATCTGGATTCCCAGAAAGTGAATACCGCCATGCTGGCCGCCATGCTGGCCAGTCTGGCGGTGGCCATTGCCGGTGACGGCGAGGCCGGCATGGCCGGCATTGCCGCCACCCAGGCCGGGGCCATTCAGGCCCAGCTTGCCTATTCCCGCCAGAACGAACGGGAAGCCGACCGGGTGGGCATGCAGACCCTGGCCGCCGCCGGCATGGACCCGGACGCCATGCCGCGCTTCTTCGAACGCATGCACAACAACCAGCAGTTTGCCGGCGACCCGCCGGAGTTTCTGCTCACTCACCCGGTTACCGAAAGTCGGATTGCCGACAGCCGCGCCCGGGCCCGCAGCCTGCCCTCGCCACGGCTGAACATTTCCCCGCACTATCTGCTGGTACAGGCCCGCCTGAGGGCGGCCTTTATCGAAGGCGATTCCCAGGCCATCGACTATTTTCGTCGTTACAGCAATGAACGCAGTGCCCTGATGCTACAGGCGGCGCGTTACGGGCTGGCGCTGAGTTACCTGCGCGCCAACCGCTATGACCAGGCCCGCGAAATGATGCAGTCACTGGCACAGGACAATCCGGACCAGCTCTGGTTTCGGCTGGGGCTGGCGGAAGTGGCACTGGACGAGGGGAATTACCCGGAGGCCATCCGTGAGGCACAGCGGGTGCTGAAGGTGTCACCGGATGATTACGCGGCCTCCATTCTGCTCAGCAAGGCCTACCTGCGCAGCAACAAACCCGGGCAGGCTCTGCCCCTGCTCAAGCCCCTGCTGGCCAGGCGTCCCAATGATCCCACCCTCTGGGACCTGATCGCCGATGCCTACGGCAACAGCGGTGACCGGGTCCGGGCACTGCATGCCCGGGCGGAAAGCCAGTTTCTGCGCGGTAACGACAGCAAGGCCCTGCAACAGATGCGCTATGCCATCCGGGATGCCGAAGATGACTTCGCCCTGTACAGCAAGCTCAACGGGCGCCTGAAAACCATGCAGATGTTGTCGGAAGAAGAATTCTGAGACGTGGGGGCATAAGACCGCCCCGTTGGAGCCTTGCTTGCAAGGCGAAGGGGCGCCCCGGTGCCCACTGATATCTTCAAGCTCCAACGGCGTGAGCACCGGACAGGGCAACCCTTACGACTTCAACGATTTGCCAAAATCCAGCATGCGGTTGAGTGGCACCATGGCCTTCTCCGCCAGGGCCGGATCGACAAAAATCTCCTGGCCCAGACCGCCTTCGTCTTCCAGCACCGCCAGCATGTTCTGCAGGCCGTTCATGGCCATCCAGGGACAATGGGCACAACTGCGACAGGTGGCGCCGGAGCCGGCGGTGGGCGCTTCCAGGAAGGTCTTTCCCGGGGCCAGTTGCTGCATCTTGTAGAAAATGCCCTTGTCGGTGGCGACGATGAAGGTGTCGTTGTCCATCTCGCAGGCAGCCTTGATCAGCTGGGAGGTGGAGCCCACCACATCCGCCATTTCCACCACTGATGCCGGGGATTCCGGGTGTACCAGAATAGCGGCTTCCGGGTAGGCGGCCTTCAGATCATCCAGGCCCTTGGCCTTGAATTCCTCGTGGACGATACAGGCACCGTCCCAGCACAGCACATCGGCACCGGCCTTGTCGCGGACATAGCTGCCCAGGTGCTTGTCCGGCGCCCAGAGAATCTTTTCCCCGTTGCGGTCCAGATGCTCGATCAGCTCCACCGCGATGGATGAGGTCACCACCCAGTCGGCACGGGCCTTCACGGCGGCGGAGGTGTTGGCATACACCACCACGGTGCGATCCGGGTGCAGATCACAGAAGTCGGAAAATTCGTCCGCGGGGCAACCGATATCCAACGAACAGGTGGCCTCCAGCGTGGGCATGAAAACGCGCTTTTCCGGACTGAGGATCTTGGCGGTTTCGCCCATGAACTTGACGCCGGCGACAATCAGGGTAGACGCCGGATGCTCCTTGCCGAAGCGGGCCATCTCCAGGGAGTCGGACACACAGCCACCGGTTTCCTCGGCCAGGGACTGGATTTCCGGATCGGTATAGTAGTGGGCCACCAGCACCGCATCGCGCTGGCGTAACAATTCCTTAATGCGCTCGCGATAGGCTATGCGCTG
The DNA here is from genome assembly GCA_022360555.1 of Pseudomonadales bacterium. Classification (GTDB taxonomy): domain Bacteria; phylum Pseudomonadota; class Gammaproteobacteria; order Pseudomonadales; family Alcanivoracaceae; genus Alcanivorax. Next base: position 5,418 of record JAKSCQ010000042.1, on the reverse strand, counting down.
CTCGTCGCTGAGAGCATCTTCATCATGGTCCACCGTTGCCAGGTGGGCCTGAACCAGTGCTTTTGCCTCTGCTGTCATCGCCCTCACCGTCCAGGGTTTTCCCCTGATATCAATCACTTAGAGAGTAAACACAAAATCAAGGCGGGCATAATACCATATTGTGGCGCATCACGGGTTACCCCCATTGCAGCGCCACTGGCACCTCCAGTTACTTAACTAAAAATGCGCCCGGGCAAGGCGCTTTTCAAGCCTGCAGCGAGGCCGGGCGATAACCGGGGCCGGCGGCGACCAGATGTACGGTACTGATGGCCCGCTCCAGGAAGGCCCCTTCGCAATAGCTCAGGTAATACTCCCACATGCGGATAAAGCGTTCGTCGAACCCCTGCTCACGAACCTGCGGCAGGGACGCGTGGAAACGCTGGTGCCAGTGATGGAGCGTCAGTGCATAGTGCTGGCCAATATCATGCAACTCGGTGACAGCCAGCGACGTATGCTCCGCCAGCCCACGGCACATGACCGAGACACTGGGCAGGAAACCACCGGGAAAGATGTAGCGTTTGATGAAATCCACCTGCCGTCGGGCATGGTCATAGCGCTGGTCCGGCACGGTGATCGCCTGAAGCAACAGCTTGCCATCCGGCTTGAGCCGCTCGCCCAGGGTTCGGAAATAGCCCGGCAGAAATTCCGCCCCCACTGCTTCGATCATTTCGATGGACACCACACGATCGTACTGGCCATCCAGTTCGCGGTAATCCTTTTCCAGCACGGTGATCCTGTCATTCAACCCGGCGTCGTTCACTTTTTTCCGGGCATAGCGTGCCTGCTCCCGGGAAATCGTGGTGGTGGTCACCTGCACGCCGTGGTGAAGCGCCGCATGGATAACCAGCCCGCCCCAACCGGTGCCGATTTCCAGCAAGGTCATGCCCGGCGCCAGTCCCAGACGCTGACAGACCTGTTCCAGCTTGTGGGTGGACGCTTCTTCCAGGCTGGCTTTTGCATGGGGGAATATCGCACTGGAATACATCATGGTGCGATCAAGAAAAAGACGAAAAAAGTCATTACCCAGATCATAGTGGGCGGAGATGTTACGGCGTGAACCCCGCAGGGAATTGCGATTGTGGCGATGCAGCAATGCCAGCGCCGGTTTGGAAAGACGGGCCAGTCCCCCTTCCAGGGAGTTCATGGCATCAATATTTTTCGCAAAATAGCGAATCACCGCCACCAGGTCCGGGCTCTGCCAGCCGGCTTCCATGAACGCTTCTGCCGCCCCCAGAGCGCCGCCGCTCATCATCATGGAATAGGTGCGCCAGTCACGCAGGAAAATTTCGGCAATTTTCTGTCCACTACTGTCTGGCGCATTTTTGCCAACAATCACCACGTTGCCGTCCGGTTCCTCGATCCGCAGCATGCCGTGCGGCAGGGCGTTGAGTCGTGCCAGCACCAGACGCCGTGCCACCAGCCGGGCCCAACCGGGCTCGCTGTTTTCCCGCACTCGATTGTTGGAAATTTTTTCACCAGACAGCATGGGTGACTTCCTCTATTGATCCTGGGCCTGTTTGTCCGGGTGCCCGTGAAACTTGGCTCCCTTGCGCCACAGGCGAAACGCCTGCCAGTAAATTCGCCGCAATGTCGCCAGCCCCTGGGCTCCAAAACGAAAGACAAGCTGGCACAGGGTCTGTGGTTGCGGAGCCTGCAATGTCAGCGACATGCCTGCCGTGAACACTGGCTGATTCGCCTTTCTGTCTTCCAACACTAGACGCAGCTCGGGAAAGGCAACGTGAAGACGCCAGTGATAATCCAGGTCCATGGGCAGGAAGGGCGAGACGTGAAATGTCTTGGCGTGGCTGGCCGTCATGTTGCCATCGGTTTGCGCGCGCAGTTGCAGCGCATAGAAATGACGCTGGTTCCAGGGCGTATTGCGGACTTCTGCCAGCATGCTGTCCGGTGCGTCTTCACCATCGGCGAAATGCAGATACAGCACCAGGGGATTGAACAGCGTGCCGAAGGTGCGCCATTGTCCGAGCATCACCACCCGCCCGCCAGACCAGTCCAGACCCTGTTCACTGGCCTTGCCGCGAACCTTGTCGGCGAGACTGGACGGCCGGGAGTCAACAAAGTCACTGTCGCGAAAGACCACCGGGCGCCAGCGGCGCCCCCACCAGCGGTGCTGTTGCAGCAGTGACGCAATGTCGTCCAGGTCACACCAGATCAACCACAGAGGGTAGGAAAAACCATGACGGAAAGGCGCATGACGCTGATGCCAGACTCGCCCGGTTGCCACCGCCTGCCAGATCATGGCGATACTCCCAGCGCCCGCACCACATTCAGGGCGGACACCACCCCGTCTTCATGAAAGCCATTGCCACACCAGGCCCCGGCATACCAGGTGCGCCGGTTGCCGTTGGCAGCCAGCAGGGTTTCCCGTGCTGCCATGGAGTCCGGTGTAAACAGGGGGTGGGAAAAATAGTGGCGACTGATAATGGCGTGTTCGGCAATCCGCTCACTGGCATTGAGTGTCACGCAGAAGGTTTCCGGGGCCTGTAGCCCCTGCAGGATATTCATGTTGTAGGTGACCTGAACCCGCTGCTGCTCACCATCTGACAATAGGGCATTCCAGCTTGACCAGACACGGCGGCGTGTTGGCAGCAGGCGGGTATCGGTATGCAGAACCACCTCGTTACCCTGATACCCCAGCCTGGACAGACACTGCCTTTCGTTCTCATCGGCATCCGCCAGCAACGCCAGGGACTGGTCGCTGTGACAGGCGAGAATCACCTGATCAAACTGCCGCTCCCTGCCTTTGACGGTCAGCACCACGCCCTGCTCGTCCCGGCGCACCGAGGACACGGGTGACGCGGTATGGAATTGCGCCTTGCAGCGAGCCACCAGCGGGCGAATGTACTCCCGCGAGCCTCCCGGCACCACAAACCACTGTGGGCGCCGGGTCAGGGAAAGCAGCCCGTGATTCTGGAAAAAACGCACAAAGAACCGTGCCGGGAAACTTTCCATCTGGGCCAGGGAACAGGACCAGATAGCCCCTCCCATGGCCAGAATATAATCACGGCGAAAACGTTCACTGTAACCATGGCGGCGCAGATACTCCCCCAGGGGCATATCCCCTTCACCGCTGTCTATCAAAGACGGAGCCTGCCGGTTGAAGCGCAGGATATCGCCGATCAAACGCCAGTGTGACGGGTTGAGAAGGTTGCGTTTCTGGGCAAAGATCCCGCCCAGGCCATCACCACAATATTCCAGACCATTGGCGGCATCACTGACGGCGAATCCCATGGCCGTGGGCTGCCCGCGAATCCCCAGTTCTTCCAGCAAGCGCAGAAAATTGGGATAGGTACGGTCATTGAAGACGATAAATCCCACGTCCACGGCATAATCACCGGACGGGGTCGTGACGGGTACCGTGCAGGTGTGCCCACCCAGATCGTCGCCGGCCTCGAACACCTCCACCTCATGTGCTTTCGACAGATACCAGGCAGCGGTCAGCCCACTGATACCCGCCCCGACAATGGCAATTCGCTGACTCATGCCTGTGTGTTCTCCTGCTGATCGTGTAACGCTTTCGCGGCCTTGAACTCACGGGTCACCCGTTCACGCACGCCCTGGTGTTCCACCACCGGCGGTGGATAATCCGGCGCCAGTAGCGGCTGCTTCCAGGGTTCATGAATGCTCTTGTCGTCCAGTTCTCTCAGTGCCGGCACCCAGTGCGCGATAAACCGGCCCTGCGGGTCGAAGCGCTGACTTTGCCGCACCGGATTGAAAACCCGGAAATACGGCACCGCATCTGTCCCCGTGGAAGCACTCCACTGCCATCCTCCGTTATTGGCCGCGAAGTCCCCGTCAATCAGGTGCTGCATGAAGAACGCCTCACCCCGGCGCCAGTCCAGCCACAGGTGTTTGCTGAGGAACATGGCCGTAACCATGCGCAGGCGGTTGTGCATCCAGCCGGTGGCCACCAGTTGCCGCATGGCGGCATCCACCAGGGGGTAGCCGGTGCGACCTTCACACCAGGCGGCAAAGCGCTCGTCGTCATCATCCCATTGCAACCATTCGGTTTCGGGGCGGAACGCCCTGCCTTGGCTGATGCGGGGAAAGCGGGCCATGATCTGCCGATAGAAATCCCGCCAGGCCAGCTCGCCAATCCAGCAGGCCGCCCCATCGCGCTGACCGGCATCGGCCATGGCTTCCCGGGCGGCGCGATAGCAACTGGCCGGAGACAAGGTTCCCGCTGACAACGCCACGGAGAGACTGCTGGTCGCATCCAGAGCGGGGAAATCCCGGTAACGGCGATAGTCCGCCAGGCGGGTTTGCACGAAGTGGTCCAATTGCTTGAGCGCGGCCTTTTCACCACTCTGCCATTTCGCTGTCAGCGAGGGCGCGACTGACAAGGCCTTGAGCGCCCGTTCCACCAGCGGTTTCCCAACAAAGTGGCCGCTTTTTTTGGCCGGCGCCGGCAAGGCAGCAGGCGCGGAGAAATGGTCATCCAGCCAGGCATCCCAGCGCCGCTTGTAGGCACTGAAGACGGTATAGGGGGTTCCCTTGCCAGTGTTGAGCGTACGCGGTGGCACCAGCACAGAATCATCACTGCCGTGCAGGCTGACACCCAGTGCCTCCATGTGTGCCGCCACGGCCCGATCTCGCTCCAGCTCGTTGAGTGGGTACTCCCGGCTGCAATAGATGCGGTGCACGCCGTGGGCCTGCACGAATGACGCCAGCGCGTCCGGCACCGCGGCAAAATCACCGACTTCCAGCACGTGCAGATCCACCCCCAGCGAGGCCAGGGACGCCCCCAGCTCCCGAAGGCTTTCCAGCACATACCAGCGGCGCAACGGCGCCACACCGTGCTCGTCCCACTGCGCGGGGCACAGGCAATACAGGGCCAATACCGGCTCCCCCTGTGCCAGCGCCTGCGCCAGCGGGCGGTGGGCATGCACCCGCAGATCATTGCGATACCACACCAGATTCATCAACGCTCTCCCGGTGCCTGCCAGTGCGACAGGCTATCGATCAGTGTGTGACGCTGGTCACCCAGCCAGCTCACCGCTGCCGGAATCTCTCCGGCCCGCATCCCCCAACAGAGCGCCGGCCAGGCTGGCGCGGCCTGCGGCCAGAGCCGTTGCTGTTCACTGGTAGACGGCCAGCGATCCAGCACCCAGAGCACACCACAGGGCTGCCGCCTCTCCACCAAGGCCGGCAACGCCGCAAAGTCCGGTGCCCGGTGCAGGCACCAGACCGGCTGATTGAGCACCATGGCCAGCTCCAGTGTCGGCAACATGTCTCCCACGGGCACCAGCAGCCAGCCGAACTGACCACGCCGTGGCACCAGGGAAAGTGAGCGAGCCCCCCATTTTTCCGTGAGAAAGGCATCCAGCAGCGCCCGGTGGGCAGAGAACACATGGCTGGCCG
>JAKSCQ010000043.1 GCA_022360555.1 Pseudomonadales bacterium | reverse complement strand
GTTGCCTGAATGGCTGCAGAGGACAGAGCCGGGAACTACAGTGACAGCGCTTGGTTTCTTGGCGGAGGACAAGTGGGACTGGCGCATAGCTGAGTCGCTGGTTCGCAACTTTTTCACCGCCGTCCACAATGGAAAGGTGGTTTTTGAGGTTGGGGATGGCCTGGTTATCGACCGGGATGCACTGCCTGGATTGTTTACTAACGATACTCTCCGTGAAGTTGCTTCCAGTCGTGGTTCTGATGAAGATCTGAAGTTCAGTCATAACCTCTATCGCTGTCTGACGAGCCCTGAAAGTGTTCGTTATGAAGAAACTATTCCGAAGCTTGGTAGGGTAAGACTATCCATTCTCACAGAAGATCGACTTGAAAAGCAGGTTGGTCTGATACGCAATGGAATGTTCATCACCTCCCGTTTCAGGCATTTCAGAGAGAAACTTGCCCGGTTCCCTCTTCAGAAAGACTTCATCGCTGTAATCGAACCCATCGACGATAAAGCCTCGTCTAATATCAGGGACTTGGAGAATCCGAGGCATGATGAGCTCTCTCCTGAACGCATTGAGGATTCTGATCGTAGCCGGTCTCTTAGAGCGGCCGTGAACAAAATGAACGCCTGGATCCGAGAGAAGATTAAAAGTCATACAACGGTGCCGCCGGATGATGAGATCCAGTTGGACGATCTTAATAATTTCTTTGCTGCTCCAGAAGATAAAACGGACAGGATGCAGAATACAGGCGACTCCGAAAGTGATCCTGCCTCGATAAAAGTGAAATTAAGGAAGAAGCCGGAAGGTACCGGAGCATCGGTGTCAGGTGGAACAGAAGGCGGAAGGGGTGGAGAAAAACCCGGGGGGAAAGGAGGCGCTACCAGCGGTCCGGGAACTGGCAAAGGAAAAGGTGGAGCGGCGGGGCCGCGTGGAGGGCCGGTTCCCGTTAAAGGTTTGAGAAATACTCTCTCAAACGGCGACACCCGGTTCAGGAAGATCTTCTTTACACCAGAGAGTTCGGGTACGGCGCGCCTGGAGGTTATTGCTGCTGGTATTGCTGATGAAGAACGGTTGCCTGTTGTGGCGGCACCCGGGCATGCGGTAATCCGGGGTGGATGTGAGATCGTGCTGAAGGAAGGTGAGCGGATAGCGATTTCGGTTGAACTTGCTGAACCGTATGAAGGACCGATTGAAGTCGCGCTCAGTCTGAAAGAGGAGAAACCTAATGAAGCTCAAGGGTGATACCCGCTTCCCCTATCCGGTGCTAGCCAGCTTTACAGATGACTATCCGTCAGCAACATTCAGTTTAGATGTTGAGCCTGTCCGGGAAGTAACCGAATCCGGTGAGGTCGATATCCAAGGGAAGCTACAGCCCGGGGAGCGGTTTCTGGACAAAGCGCTGGCGGAAGGGAAACTTGCGTGCGGTTTGTACGTCACCTGCGAGCACACCTATTTTTCGGAGTTTTTCCCGGTCAATCCCGGGAGCTGGAAGGTTTCCGTTGGCGGCGGGAACCTCCGGGGTGTGGTTAAATTAAGAGCGATTATCTACGTTGCTGTGGACAGGTTGGTTGTCCCTGCAGTTTCAATACATGAGGAGTTCGGTGAGCAGGATTTCCTGCTCAATAAGTACTCTCTGGCTGGTGTGAGTGACGAGTTCGAGTTTGAGGCTGGGCTCGATAAGCTGGTTCCAATGGAATCCGTCTTCCGACTTGAATCGACAAGCAGTGTTGAAAACGGGCTGTTTCGGGTCGGCACAGACACCCAGGCAGTCGTTATTCAAGTTCACCCGACGTTATACGAATCGCTCAATCGGGTCCGAAGCAGTGGCCATGGACGCCAGATATTGCTGTCAGCACTGTACCTCCCTTGTCTCATGGAGGTTCTTGATGTTGCCTCTAGGGAGAAGAACGATCACCTCAGGTGGTATCGGGCAATTGAGACCCGTTGCCGCCAAGTAGGGGTAGAACTCGATGGGAGAGATCTCCTCAGAAAAGCACAGGTGCTGCTCGACTGCCCAGTCGGCAAGGTGCGCGAAGCGGTGGAGGCGCTGAGTTAATGAGTCTGAATAAGGTACTTTATGTTGGCCAAGCCGTTGCCGATTATCTGATTGAATCGATTGACGAGAATATCGAGAGATATTCTTCCGGAGGGTTTCAGGATCTGGCGGGGCAGGGTAATTGGGAAATTGCTACTAATATTACCTATGATCCTGCTCCCCTGAGAGATCTTGATCCTGACAGAACTGCAGAAGCGGAGATCAATAACTCGGTACTGGTATGGCGGTCACTCAAGAATCTAACGCCCTCTCTGGCGACCGAAAACAGAATTTGGATCCGTTTTACTCACCTTGAATGTCTCGGGTTCTGTCAAAAACGCTGGCTTGAAGGGAAAGCTGGGGAGGCCCTGACCAAAGCGATCCGCACTCACTATTTTGCTGATACGCGGACAAGATGGAGGGATGATAACGCAATTTCGCGGTTGTGGTGGAACTACTGGATTGCGCAGAGGCTGATGCCCGAGGATCCGGAGAAGGCGCTGAGTGGTATTTTCCGATCGACGGACATGAGGCAGAGCACTGTAGAGCGCCCGGGCCTTTTTATCCGCCCAGCAATTTCCGCCGGTATATTGCGAACGTTTGCCCGGGATGAGTGGGTGCTCGCCCGGGAGGAGCGCTGGCGTAAATTTATGACAGAGTTGAATAAAGTAGGCGCCGGGAAAGTTTTCGAAGCAATGAAAGAATCGGAAATAGATCAGTTAATGAGCAAGTGCCTGGACCGGGCTAAGTCAGCGTTTGCGGCCTGATGCAGGTGCGCCGGACCGTGGTTGATTTCAGGACTTTCCGGGCGGAGGTATCGTAGTGCTCGATTCAGTAAGCGAGATATTTGAAGGTGCTGCGGCTAAGTACCTGAGTGCAGTGGATGCAGATCCGGCGAGCTCTAACCAGCATGAGATTGGCGGTTTACCAAGTGTGGGATTCAAAACCTACCTAGGGGAGCCGGGAAAATCTGATCGCTATCGGTATCCTGCAGTGATGGCATACCTTACAGACGAGGAAGATGCTGAGCTGTGTCAGGATGTGGTGACTTGGTACGATGCCCGCTGGAAAAACCCGAAACGATCACCTGAGTATCGGCTGTATTACAAATCGAATCCTGTCACGGAGCTGATCCAGCCGACAGACTTTTTTCTGGTAGCCAAGAAGCGCGACGGAAGTCTCCTCCTTCTCTTTACTCCTGCCGGGTCATCTGTGGAATTTCAGCTTCGTCATCTCTTCGGAATGGCGGATGTCGACCAAAATTTCACTTCTGCAGCCATGCCGACGCAGACATTGATTCTTCCGATAAAAATGCTGTTGGAAGACCTTGGTGTCAGCGCATTCGACGATAGAGAGGCTCAGAACGACCTCGATATGCTGTTGGAGAGATTTCCAGAACAATTTCCTAAAACGGCAGAATTTTCGGCTGTAGCCAGAGAGGTAACCGACTTCGATTGCCTTGCTGATCCAGACGGTGCGCTTATGGCTTGGATGGAGCGTGAGGAGGCCCTTTTCAGAGCTTATGAACGGCATGTCGTATCCGAACGGCTTCGCTCTGGTTTTGGGCCTTCAGGTGACGATGTGGATGAGTTTATAGCATTCTCGCTGAGTGTTCAGAACCGCAGGAAGTCACGAGTTGGTTACGCTTTTGAGAATCATTTGGGGTTTGTTTTTCAGCAGAACAGGCTTCCGTTTGAGAAAGGGGGAGGGGGGCGAGTAACTGAAAACAAAGCCAAGCCTGATTTTTTATTTCCGCATTTCAGAGCCTACCATGATCCAAGATACCCAAAGGAGAAAATCTTTCTTCTAGGGGCTAAAACGACCTGTAAAGACCGCTGGCGGCAGGTTTTGTCGGAAGGCGATCTGCTGGATCGGAAATTCCTAGTAACACTAGAGGCTGGAATTAGTTCGTTTCAAACTGATGAAATGATGGCGAAAAATTTGCAGTTGGTCATACCGGAAGCGATCCATGTAAGCTTCACTGAAGCGCAGAAACGCTGGTTATACTCTGTGGAAGAATTTATTAAAGAAGTCGGAGAAGGGATTCAATATTTTCCTGCACACTAAGTATTGGCTATTGAGAGCCTCTACCCGAAAAGACAGACTGATGCTCATTAACGCCTTGCTGTTCTGTTTCTTCACTGGGAAAGAATCAAAAAAACAACCCCGGATCAATCTGAAAACGCTGGGACAGCGCCTTGATATGGTTCTTGTTCAGGCTGCGCTCACCGGACAATACCCGCGACACCATGGATTTCGAGCCGATCTCGGGGAGATCGGCGGTGGCAAGCTGATGTTGGGTCATGAGCAAGCGCAGTGTGGCCTGGTCGGCGGGTTGCTCCATGGCGCTGTGGCGCAGTTCGAAGGGTGTGTTGCGGCTTCACCGATCAGTTCCAGGTTGCGGAGGGTGGCGTCATAGTTGAGAGCATGGTTTTGGGGTCACATGGCTTTGGGGGCAGGTCTTGCCCCGTGCGTTAATATAGCTGGTGACCAGCTAAGTACGAAAGGTTCTTGCCCTGTGCTTCCAAAGAAGGAGCAGAATATCTCTGAGATGTGGAGATGCGAAACCGGCTTTATGCCTATTGCCTTTTAGGCTCTATCATTGGCATCAGGCATTCTTGACTCGACACAAAAAAGGGCTATCCCTCTCGGGATAGCCCTTTTTGTTTATCTGGTGGAGCCGGCGGGAATCGAACCCGCGTCCGTCAGCAATCCATCTGCAGGTCTACATGCTTAGCCAAGTCTATTGATTTAAGCCTTCACAACCCGACTGGCAGGACGTGAAGACCGAGCCCCTAAGGGTTTTAACAGCGCGATCCGGGGCGGACGTTGCTGCGAGCCTGTGTTGCTATGCCCATGTCACTCCCCCACAGGCAGGGAAGATCGATGGTAGGCAGGGTTATTAAGCTGCCAGTGCGTAAGAATCGTCGTTTGCGATTACTTTAGTGTGTCACTAAGGATTTACGAGAATCGTGACCTTCTCGGCATGCACCACAGAGTTCAATACCGGCGTCGAATCCAGGTCGGCCCCTGTGTGAGCGTTCATTGTAGGTGATGGGGGCGGGGAAGTCGATTCACAAGTGCGGGGTATGGGCTTCCGGATTGGCTAAATTATGGCCGGAAACGGCATGAAGGCTGTTCAAAATGTGATCAGATTGTGAAAAGTGTTACCTGAATACACATCTATTGTCTGACAATCAGACTCTAAGAGCTTGTTTTGTCATTTTCAAGGCGCACTATACAGGTGTCATTCAGGCATTGTTCCATCCGCCGATGACAAGGTTGAGCAAAAGATGATCGGGTAGCCAAAAGCCACCATGAAACATCTGGCTCAAAATTGTGTACCACACAATGGCTTTACAGCGAGCCTTGCAATAGCAGTTAGATGAAGGCCGCTGATCAAAGCATTGTCGTTCATTGAAGGAGAAGGATGATGAACACGATCTTTCGGTCAGCAGGGCAAGTTTCCGAGAAGGCACTGTCGCCTTTGAAGGCTCAGCCGCTGCTCTACAGAGCGCTTCAGTTGGTGTTTGCACTGGCTGCCTACGCAGCAGGTGTGTACCTGGTGGATCTGGCGACCCCGGAGGCGCGTCTTCCGGTGATTCTGTTTGCTGTTTACTTCCTGCCGGCGGTGTTGCGCGCCTGGCTGCAGTTTTACTGGCAGCTTCGCGGTGACAGCCGTGCCCAGGATGTAAATCGCCACACGGTATAACCGCCAACGTCTGGACAGTGCCCGGCGAGCAGGGCTGTGATCAGCCCTGCCGCAGCAGGCGCTGCTTCTGGCGCTTCCAGTCGCGCTCTTTCTCTGTGGCGCGCTTGTCGAATTTCTGCTTGCCCTTGGCCAGTGCGATGTTGCACTTGACCAGTCCCCGCTTCCAGAACAGGCTCACCGGCACACAGGTGTAGCCGTCTTTTTGTACCCCGCCAAATATCTGGCCGAGTTCGCGACGATGCAGCAACAGTTTGCGGGTGCGGACCGGGTCCGGCGTGATGTGGGTGCTGGCCGTGCCCAGCGGCTCGATGCGGGCACCAAACAGGAAGGCCTCGCCGTCCTTGAGCAGGACGTAGGCTTCACTCAGGTTGCCCTTGCCGGCGCGCAGTGACTTCACCTCCCAGCCTTCCAGTGCCAGGCCGGCTTCGAAGTGTTCTTCCAGAAAGAAGTCGTGACGCGCCTTGCGGTTTTGCGCAATGGTGGCGGACGGTGTCTTGGCTTTTTTGTTGGCTTTTCCCATAGGCGGGCGATTATAGAGCAAGGAAATTGTGGCTGACAGCGTTTTGTCTGTGAGTGACGGTGTGTGAGTGGTCACTCTTTTTGTGTGCGGCGACGGGGCGCCCTTGAGCCGTCCGGATAAAAAAATGACAATAGCGCCACGCTATCACGGGTGAAGGTCTTATGAAGCAAGAAAACAAGCCGGTCCATGGCATGTGGGCCAGTCGTTGGGTGTTTATTCTGGCGGCGACCGGGTCGGCGGTCGGGTTGGGGAATATCTGGCGTTTTCCCTATATCACCGGTGAGAACGGCGGTGGTGCCTTTGTGTTGCTGTATCTGCTGTGTATTGCCGTGGTGGGCATTCCCATCATGGCGGCCGAGGTGATGATGGGCCGCAAGGGCGGGATGAGCCCGATCAACACCATGCGCAAGCTGGCGGCGGACAGCAAGGTGACGCAGCGCTGGGCGCTGATTGGCCACATGGGGGTGCTGTCAGCCTTTCTGATTTTGTCTTTTTATTCCGTGGTTGCCAGTTGGGCGCTGTATTACGCCTGGGAGGCGGTGGCCGGCGGTTTTCAGGGAATTACGGCGGCGCAGTCCGGGGCGCGCTTTGACGCCCTGCTGGCGGACCCCTGGTTGATGATGGGCTGCCACACTCTGTTCATGGTGTTGACCATGGTGGTGGTGGGGCGCGGCGTGAAAGGCGGCCTGGAGAAGGCGGTGGAAATCCTCATGCCGCTGCTGTTCCTGCTGCTGCTGGTGCTGGTGGGCTATGCCGCCACCACGCCGGGTTTCAAGGAAGGCCTGGGCTTCCTGTTTGCCTTTGATTTTTCCAAGCTCAATGCGGCAGCGGTGATCACTGCTGTAGGCCAGGCCTTCTTTACCCTGAGCCTGGGGATGGGGGCGATCATGGCGTATGGCGCTTATATGCCCCGTGAGACTGCCCCGAAAAAGGGGGGCAAGCCCCGGCCGGTGTCCATCATGTCCACGGTGATCATTATTGCCTTGCTGGATACGCTGGTGGCGCTGGGGTCCGGTGTCGCCATGTTCCCGCTGATCTTCTCCAGTGGTCTGGAGGTGGGGCAGGGGCCCGGGATGATGTTTGTGACCCTGCCGCTGGCTTTCGGGCAGATGCCCGGTGGCCTGCTGTTCGGTTCCCTGTTCTTCATTCTGGTGGTGTGCGCTGCCTGGAGTTCTTCCATCAGCCTGGGTGAGCCGGTGGTGGCCTGGCTGGTTGAGCGAGGCCTGGGCCGCGGGCCTGCCGCGATCGTTGTCGGGTTGGGCGCCTGGATACTGGGCATTGGTTCTGTGCTGTCGTTCAACCTGTGGCAGGACAGCACCTTTTTGGCCGGTACCTTCTTCGACAACATGGAGTTCTTGTCCACCACGGTCATGTTGCCGCTGGGTGGTGTGCTGATTGCCATCTTTGCCGGCTGGGTGATGAAGGAAACCCATGCCCGCAAGGAGCTGGCCATGAAGAACTTCAAGCTGTACATGGTGTGGCGTGCCCTGGTGCGTATTTTCTCTCCGGCGGCGGTGATTGCCCTGGTGGTGTATTCCATCTGGAGTGCCTTCATGCCGGCGGATGCGGCGCCGGAGGCTCCGGCCCAGGAGGAAGCGGTTGAAGCGTCGGAGCCTGCTGAAGTGGCGCCGCCCGAGGTGGACGCTGCGGTTGGGGAGGCACCCGCAGGCGAGGTGCCAGCCGAGCAGGAGGCGCCCTGATGGCCGAAGCCCGCATCCATGTGGAAGTGGCCTATGCGCTGCCCGACAAGCAGCGCCTGATTGGCCTGGATGTGCCGGAGGGCACCACCATGCTGGAGGCGGCACGGCTGTCCGGCATCGCCGATCAGTTCGAGGATCTGGATCTGGACAAGGCGTCCATGGGCATTTTCGGCAAGGTGGTGGCCAATCCGGCGGCCCATGAGCTGAAGGCCGGTGAGCGGGTGGAAATCTACCGCCCGCTCAAGGCCGACCCGAAACTCAACCGCAAGAAGCGGGCAAAGGAAAAGGCGGGCAGCGCCTGACGCGCCGCAGGGCGGTGCGGGTTAGTCGGCGCTGTCCTTGCGGTCTTCGGCTTTGCGGTGCAGCTCGAGGTCGCTGCGGCCGGAGGTCTTGGCCTTGAAGTCGTCGATCACTTGGCCTTCATAGCGGGCGTAGCGCCCGTTCTCAAAGTACACCTCGATGTTCTGACTGACCTTTTCCCCTTTGCCGGGGCGGTAGGTCATGGGGTAAAACCAGACATCCGGGGTGAAAGGGTCCACCAGGGTGGGGGCTCCCAGCACATAGCGAACCTGGTCCGGGGTCATGCCGGGCTGAAGTTCGGAGAGCATGTCCTCGGTAACGAAATTGCCCTGCGGGATGTCGATGCGGTAAACACCCGGAAAACGCAGGGTGCTGCAACCGGCAGCGGCCAGAAAAATGGCTGTCAGGGTCAGTGCGGCAAGGATTCGTGGCATGGGTTTTCGACTTCGCTGTGTGTTCGGGCGATAATACAGACTTGCAGTAGCGGTACAAGTTTCCCGCCTTTTTCGTCGCCCCGAAGCCACGGATTCAGGGGCATCGCCACCCTTTGGCAAATTGGAGCATACGCATTGGATAATCAGGATCTCAGAAAAGCGGGCCTTAAAGTGACCCTGCCGCGGGTGAAAATCCTGCAGCAACTGGAGAAATCCGAGGAGCGCCACCTGAGCGCAGAGGATATCTACAAGTCACTCATGGATGCCGGTGAGGACGTGGGGCTGGCGACCGTGTACCGGGTGCTGACTCAGTTCGAGCAGGCCGGCATGGTGTTGCGCCACAATTTCGAGGGCGGTTCCGCGGTCTTTGAGCTGGCGGACGAGGATCACCACGACCACATGGTGTGCATGGAGACCAACCAGGTCATCGAGTTCGTGGATGACGTGATCGAAAAGCGCCAGCATGCCATTGCCGAGGAGCACGGCTACGAAATCGTGGACCACTCCCTGGTGCTGTACGTCAGGCCGAAGAAGTAAGCCCGCTTTACGCTGCCTGTCGGGGGGGGGCGAGAGCTGTATGCGCTCCTGTGGGAGCGTGCCTGCACGCGATCCCTCCCGGGCGGCCCAGTCCAGGAACACGCCCTTTCCCCCAGGAGGTCGATGGTAGCCTTCGAACGTGGGCAGCGTCGGTAGGGTGGATTCGCCGCAAGGCGTAATCCGCCTTTCCATCGGTAATGCGCCACGCGGGGCACCGGTGGCATCGTGGGGGGTAGGGCCTTGTTGGAGCCATGCTTGCCTGGCGGTGAGCCCGGTGTCGGGTATCGGCCCCTTCGCTTTGCGAGCAAAGCTCCAACGGGGCGTGTTGCCTTTGACTTCAGTCCGCGACAACCGTTGTACCAGCCCTTTCCGGGGCTCTCCCACGCCGCTATTAACTATTCACTGTTAATTATTCATTGCTTTTCAGGCGGCCTGCGCCTTGCTCAGCATTTCCCGGGCATGGTTGCGGGTGGATTCGGTGATTTCGACGCCGCCGAGCATGCGTGCCAGTTCTTCCACCCGGGCCGATTCATCCAGCCCCTGAATGCGGGTGTGGGTGGTGTCGTCGCCCTGGATCTTGTGCACCTGCCAGTGCTGATGGCCCTGGCTGGCTACCTGGGGCTGGTGGGTGATGCACAGCACCTGGGCGTGGCCGCCCAGCTCGCGCAGCAGGCGCCCGACGATTTCCGCCACGCCGCCGCCAACCCCCACATCCACTTCATCGAAGACCAGGCTGGGCACGGTGAGGTTGCGGGCGCAGATGACCTGGATGGCCAGGCTTACCCGTGACAGCTCGCCCCCGGAGGCCACCTTGCCCAGCGCCTTGAGGGGCTGGCCCGGGTTGGCGGAAAACAGGAATTCCACGTCTTCCATGCCGTCGGCGCCGGGCGTGCATTCTTCCAGTTGGGCTTCCAGCCGGGCGGCTTTCATGCCCAGGGCGGTGAGCTGCTTCTGGACCTGCTGGGTCAGGCTCTGGGCGGCGCTGCGGCGGGCCTTGCTGAGCTGGCGGGCGCTTTCCAGGTATTGTTGCTCGGCGGCGCTTTCCTGTTCCGCCAGGTCCTGCAGGTGGGCATCCAGATTGCTGAGCGTGTCGGCTTCGGCGGTCAGGGTTCGGTGGTGTTCCACCAGTTCTTCCGGGCGAATGCGATGCTTGCGGGCCAGGGTGTAGCTTTGGCTGAGGCGCTCTTCTACCTGGGCCAGCCGTTCCGGGTCCAGGTCCAGCCGTTCCAGATAGTGGCGCAGGTCATCGGCGGCGGCCTCCACTTGCAGGCGGGCGGATTCCACCGTGTCGGCGATAGTGCTCAGGCTTTCGTCCTGATTGCGGGCGTCGTCCAGCCAGTGGCTGACCTGGCTGAGGTGATCATTGCAGGTGCCGTCCTCGCCTTCGTAGAGGGCATTGAGGGATTGCTGGCAGGTGCGGATCAGGCTTTCCGCGTTGCCCAGACGTTGCTGTTCCTGCTCCAGTTGCTCCAGTTCCCCTTCCTGCAGGGCCAGGGCATCCAGCTCTTCCAGCTGGAAGCGCAACAGTTCCTCGCGTTCATTCTGTTCGCGGGCCTGGTTGAGGGCGTCGTCGTGGGCGCGGCGGGCTTTTTGCCATTGGCGCCAGTGATCGCGCACGGTCAGGGCCAGTTCCCGGGCCTCGGCAAAGTTGTCCAGCAGGTGCCGGTGGGCTTCCTTCTTCATCAGGGCCTGATGCTCATGCTGGCTGTGGATGCTGATCAGCCGTTCGCCCAGATCGCGCACTTCGGTGAGTGGGGTGGGGGTGCCGTTCACGTAGGCCCGGGAGCGACCATCGGCGCGCACGGTGCGGCGCAGCAGGCACTGGTTGTCATCATCCAGTTCCCGCTCGGCCAGCCACTGCCGGGCTGCCGGGTTGTCGCTCACATCGAAGGTGGCCAGTACTTCCGCCCGGTCATGGCCATGGCGGACCACGCTGGCATCGGCCCGGTCGCCCAGGGTCAGGCCCAGGGCGTCGATGATGACGGACTTGCCCGCCCCGGTTTCCCCGCTGATCACGGTGAGGCCGTTCTCCGGCTCCAGCTCAAGCTGGTCGACAGTGGCAAAATGACGAACGCTCAAATGGGTCAGCATGGGTTCCTCCGCAGCGGGCAGCGTCTAGGGGTTAAGCTTTGGCCGGGACCTCGACCACCTGGGTGCCGGCCAGCAGGTCGTGCAGGCAGCGGCGGTCACCCCGGAAAATCAGCAGCGGGTCCACGATCATCAGTATGTTGATGCCGGGAATTTGTGCCAGTACGTGAAACAGCAGGTAGCGGGCACCGTAGAGTTTGCCGGCGGGCACATCCGTTTGCTCCATGCCGACGATCTTCATGCTCAGAAGCCACTTGCCGACGGTCTGCTGGCGGTTGAACAATAGCCAGCCCTGCAGGGCCAGAAAGATCACTTCGCCAATGAGAAACCAGGTCAGCGTGGTACCCAGGCCAAGGCCGTTGCCGGCCATCATGTCGGCCCAGGCGCCGGAAAAGTAGACAATGGGGAAGATGATGGCGGTCTGGAGCAGGCCGTCGATCAGGGCCCCCAGGAAGCGGCTGCCGCGCCCGGCCAGGGGCGGCGCTGCGGACAGGGCCTGTGTCTGTACGTCGGCGGCGGGTGACTGGTACGGGTTGTTGTCGGTCATGGTGACATCCTTGCATCAATGACTGTTCTTATGGTCAGTGGTTCTCATACTAGGGGATTCCGGGGCAGAGTGTAAGTCCTGCGCGATGCCTGACCCGGCAACGAACTTTATATAATGTGACGGCAAATTTCTGGTACATATAGCAGTTATGACCAAGCTCGATCTCAATGAACGCAAACAGAGGCTGCTGATGGCGCTGGTGGAGCGCCATATCCGCGATGGCCAGCCCGTGGGGTCCAAGACACTGGCGTCCGGTAGCGGGTTGAAGGTCAGCCCGGCCACCATCCGCAACATCATGGCGGAACTGGAGGAACTGGGGGTGCTGGCCAGCCCGCACACCTCGGCCGGGCGGGTGCCCACGGAGCTGGGCTACCGGCTGTATGTGGATTCGCTGCTGGCGTCCAGCGTGATGGAGCGCCCGGACCACCGCAAACTCCGCCAAGAGCTGAACCAGCTACTGGCCCCGGAGCAATCCCCCCAGGAGCTCATTGCCCAGGCGTCGAAGACCCTGGCGGAGCTGACCCGCATGGCCGGGCTGGTGGCGGTGCCGCGCCGGCAGGTTACCACCCTGCGGCAGGTAGAGTTTCTGCCCCTGTCGGGCAAGCGTGTGCTGGTGGTGCTGGTGGTGAACCGCTCGGAAGTGCAGAACCGCATCATTCATACCGACCGCCAGTACGGTGAAGCCGAGCTGCGCCAGGCGGCCAATTACATCAATCACACCTACGCCGGCTGCGAGCTCGACAATATCTGCGATGGCCTGCTCAGCACCATGAACGCGGACCGGGCGCAGATGGATGCCCTCATGCAGACCACCATGGATGTGGCCGCCAAGGCGCTGCAGACCGAGCAGGCCGATTCCGATTATGTGGTGTCCGGCGAATCCAACCTGATCCAGTCCGCCGAGGCGGAGAATCTGGGGCAGTTGCGGGACCTGTTCGATGCCTTCAACCGCAAACGCGACATCCTGCACCTGCTGGAGCGCTCCATGAAGGCCGACGGGGTGCAGATTTTCATCGGTCGGGAATCCGGCTTCCAGCCCTTCGAGGACTACTCCCTGATCTCGGCACCCTATCGCGTCGATAACGGCCCAGTGGGCGTCCTGGCCGTGGTCGGCCCCACCCGCATGGACTACGAAAAGGTGATTCCCACCGTGGATATCACCGCCCGCATCCTCTCGGCGGCGCTCACCCAGCTCTGAAACCCTTCTTGTAGGAGCTCGCCTGCAAGCGATTTTCGCCCTCAGGCTGGCTCCTGCGGCAGGTTGCCGCTGTGGGAGCGGTCGTCCGACCGCGATACTTAGCGAATGCCAGAATCGCGGTGGAACCACCGCTCCTACAAGGGGGCGATGACTGCCGTTTGAACGCGGCAAAGACCGTTCCGGTCCCCACCGGCCCTTCACGCGCAGTTATTCACTATTCACTATTAACTGTTAACTGCCTCTATTCCCCCTTGAATCCTCGCCATCAGTTCCCATATCTTTGCCCGCTTTCCTGAAAAGCCCCCAAGTTGATGGGATCTGGAGTGAGTATGAGTGAGCAGGAAAAAGAACAGAAAGGCGTCGAGCCACAGGTAGAGACTGCCGAAGAGCAGCAGGCCGCCGAGCAGGCGCCTGAGGCCGAGGTGGAGGCCGTGGAGCCTTCAGCGAAAGAGCAGGAGCCCTCCGCCGAGGACAAACTGGCCGAGGTGGAGGCCGAGCTGGCCAAGGTCAAAAAAGCCCTGGGTGAAGCGGATATCCGCGCCCAGGCGGAAATCCAGAACGTGCGCAAGCGCGCCGAGCGGGATGTGCAGCACGCCCACAAGTTCGCCCTGGAAAAGTTTGCCGGCGACCTGCTGAGCGTGGCGGACAACCTGGAGCGCGGCCTGGCCGCCCTGGACGCGGACGACGAGGCCCTGAAGGGCGCCCGTGAAGGCATCGAGCTGACCCTCAAGTCCCTCCTGGATGTGTTCGCCAAGTACAACCTGGAGCAGATCAACCCGGCGGACGAGCCGTTCAACCCGGAACTGCACGAAGCCATGACCATGGTGCCGGCGCCCAATGCGGAGCCCAACACCGTGATCGAAGTGCTGGAGAAAGGCTATCAGCTCAATGGCCGCCTGATTCGCCCGGCCCGGGTGGTAGTCAGCAAAGCGCCCTGAGGCGCCAAAAAGCTTTCACGGCCCCTTGAAACGGCATGAAAGGCCGCCATATAGGAGCCAGACGAATTAACAAGTTCAACTGTCCGGTTTGCCGTTCGGGAGCCGGTTGGTGTGAAGGAGACTGAGACACATGGGTAAGATCATCGGTATCGACCTGGGTACGACCAACAGCTGTGTGGCCGTACTGGAAGGTGACAAGGCCAAGGTTATCGAAAACGCGGAAGGCGCTCGTACCACGCCCTCCATCATCGCCTACACCGAGGACAAGGAAATTCTGGTTGGCCAGGCTGCCAAGCGTCAGGCCGTGACCAACCCGAACAACACCCTGTATGCGGTGAAGCGCCTGATCGGCCGTCGTTTCGAAGACGACGTGGTGCAAAAGGACATCAAGATGGTGCCCTACAAGATCACCAAGGCCGACAACGGCGACGCCTGGGTGGAAGTAAAAGGCGAGAAAATGGCGCCGCCGCAGATTTCCGCGCAGGTTCTCAAGAAAATGAAGAAGACCGCGGAAGACTATCTGGGTGAAGAAGTCACCGAGGCGGTGATCACCGTGCCCGCGTACTTCAACGATTCCCAGCGCCAGGCCACCAAGGATGCCGGTCGCATCGCTGGTCTGGACGTGAAGCGCATCATTAACGAGCCCACTGCCGCGGCCCTGGCTTACGGCATGGACAAGAAAGGTGGTGACCGCACCATCGCGGTGTACGACCTGGGTGGCGGTACCTTCGATATCTCCATCATTGAGATTGCCGAAGTGGACGGCGAGCACCAGTTCGAAGTGCTGGCCACCAACGGTGACACCTTCCTGGGTGGTGAGGACTTCGACCTGGCGCTGATCAACTACCTGGCGGACCAGTTCAAGGCCGATTCCGGTATCGACCTGGGCGGCGACCCGCTGGCCATGCAGCGTCTGAAAGAAGCCGCTGAAAAAGCCAAGATCGAGCTGTCTTCCAGTGAGCAGACCGAGGTGAATCTGCCGTACATCACCGCTGACAGCACCGGTCCCAAGCACCTGGTGGTGAAGGTGACCCGTGCCAAGCTGGAATCCCTGGTTAGCGACCTGGTGGCCCGTTCTCTGGAGCCCTGCAAGACCGCGCTGAGCGATGCGGGCGTCAAGACCGCCGATATCACCGACGTGATCCTGGTGGGTGGTCAGACCCGTATGCCGCTGGTGCAGAAGCAGGTTGCCGATTTCTTCGGCAAGGACCCGCGCAAGGACGTGAATCCGGATGAAGCGGTTGCCATGGGCGCGGCCATTCAGGGCGCGGTACTGAGCGGTGACGTGAAAGATGTGCTGCTGCTGGACGTGACCCCGCTGACCCTGGGTATCGAAACCATGGGTGGCGTAATGACTCCGCTTATCGAGAAAAATACAACGATTCCTACCAAAGCATCGCAAATTTTCTCAACAGCAGATGATAATCAAACAGCAGTAACTGTGCATGTTCTTCAAG
>JAKSCQ010000209.1 GCA_022360555.1 Pseudomonadales bacterium | reverse complement strand
TCGAAAATGTGGAACTGGCCGTCAAGCAGGTCTTCAAGAAGACCAAGAGCCGCACCGAGATCCGCGATTGGGTGGCGCACAACCTGGAGCTGGTGCACATGGGCCATGCCATGCACAAGAAACCGGATGAAATTTCCGGGGGCATGAAGCAGCGCGTGGGTATTGCCCGTGCGCTGGCCATGCAGCCCCAGGTGCTGCTGATGGATGAGCCCTTTGGCGCGCTGGACGCACTGACCCGGGCCCATCTGCAGGATTCCCTGATGGACATCCATGCCCAACTGGGCACCACGGTGATCATGATCACCCATGATGTGGACGAGGCGGTCCTGCTGTCCGATCGCATTGTCATGATGACCAATGGCCCCTCCGCCACCATTGGTGAAATCCTGGATGTGGGCATTCCACGTCCACGGGACCGTCTGGCCCTGGCGGATGACCCCACCTTTGTTCGCTGTCGTCAGCAGGTACTGCAGTTCCTGTATGAGAAGCAGCGCAAGGTGGAGCCACTGCCAAGGCGTGAAAGCACCAAGGCGGAAGCGAGCCGCAAACGCGCCTGATTTCTCGTTTAACGGATTAAAACGCCCCGCTTTTCCCGGAAAAGCGGGAACGGGGAAGGTGCGCCCCGCGATAACCCAACCCTTTTCATTTTTTGGAAACTTGCTGAGGAAGAAAACCATGAAACATTCTGCCATTGCTGCCGGCGTTATCCTTTCCGCGCTCGGCTTTACGGGGACAGCCAATGCTGAAGACGATGCCTTTATCACGGCACTGAAAAGTGGCAAGCCACAGCTCAATATGCGTTTGCGTTATGAAGAGGTGGATATCGACGGCGTGACCGATGAAGGCCAGGCGCTGACCCTGCGGACACGACTGGGCTACCAGAGTGGCCAGTTCCACGGGTTCGATGTGATGGGGGATTTTGAAGATACCCGCATTGTCGGCCAAGTGGACAACTACGCCCCGGAACAGGCCGGCTATCCGGTGATTGCCGATCCGGAAATGACCGAACTCAACCGTGCCGCCGTTCGTTATTCCGGCAGCAATGCCCTGGAGGGCCTGGTCGCCACCTACGGGCGTCAGCGCATCATTTATGACAACGCCCGGTTTATCGGCAACGTGGGCTGGCGCCAGGATGAACAGACCTTTGATGGCACCAAGGTGGATTACGCCATCGGTGATGTGGCGCTGTCCGGTGCCTACCTGACCCAGGTGAACACCATCCTGGGTGACAGCGATGTAAACATGACCAACACCCTGTTGAACGCAAGCTGGAAAGCGGCGCCGGGGGGGACTCTGACCGCTTATGCCTACCTGCTGGAAACCGACACGGTCCCCGGCTCCGAGAATGACACCTTCGGTCTGCGTTATGCCGGTGCTTTCGATCTGGATGCCGTAAAGCTGCTCCTCACCCTGGAAGGCGCCCAACAGGAGGTGGATGCCGGCGATACCGACTACTACTTCGCCGAACTGGGCGCGCAAATGGCCGGTGTCACCGTGAAAGTGGCACAGGAAGTGCTTGGTTCCGATGACGGCACCGTGGCCTTCCAGACACCACTGGCCACCAAGCATGCCTTTAACGGCTGGGCGGACCAGTTCCTGGGAACGCCGGCGGAGGGTCTGGAAGACACCTTCGTGACGGTCGGTGGCAAGCTGGCGGGTTTCAAACTGGCGGCCATCTACCACGACTTCCAGTCCAACGAAGGCAGCACGGACTACGGGACGGAAACGAACCTGCTGATTGCCCGTCCGATTGGCAAGAACTATGTGGTGGGCCTGAAGTACGCTGACTACAGAGCCGATGACTTCAAAACTGATACCAGCAAGTACTGGGCCTGGGCAGAACTGAAGTTCTGATCCCCGACCTTCCCCGTTAGATCCTCAGAAAAGGAGGTTTCAGGTGGAAGCAAGACGTTATCAGCCGCAACCCCGGGTACCCGATGCCGAAACCGCTGAGCCGATTATCATTGTGGGTAACGGCCCGGCGGGAATGCAGTGTCTGGTGGAACTGCGTCGCCGTGGTGTCACCACCCCGGTGAAGCTGTTCGGTGCAGAGCATTGGGCCCCCTATGATCGCGTTAAACTTTCCACCTTCCTTTCCGGGTCTACCGGGTTTGATGATCTGACAAATTTGCCGGCCGAACTGGATGATTCTGTTGAACATCTGGTCGGCCGGTCCATTACCGGGATCAGTCCTGCCCGTCGCTGGGTAGAGGATGCGCTCGGTCAGCGTCACCACTACAGTCGCCTGGTTCTGGCGCTGGGGAGTGACGCCCATATTCCTTCCATACCGGGCACTGGCTTGTCCGGTGTATTGCGTTTCCGCGATATGGATGACGCCCAGGCTCTGATGGCGCGGCGACTGCGTAGCACTCATACGGTTGTCATCGGCGGCGGCCTGCTGGGGATTGAGGCGGCCCACGGCCTGTGCCGTTTCGGCACCCGCGTTACCCTGATTCAGCATGCAGACCGGTTAATGAACCGGCAGTTGGACAGTGATGCTGCCAGCATGGTCGCTGACAGCTTGCGCGATGCAGGGGTGGATGTACGGCTCAATACCAGTGTTCGCAGCATTGCCGGTAGCGAACGGGTGGACGCGGTGGTATTGGCGGATGGGACGGAACTGTCCTGCGACACCGTCGTGTTTGCAACCGGGATTGCGCCGCGCACCGAACTGGCTCGCAAGGCCGGGCTCAAGGTCGCCAACGGTATTCGTGTCAGTGCCTCCATGCAGACCTCGGACCCGAATATCTATGCAGTGGGCGAGTGTGCCCAGTTTCAGGATCAGGTGTGTGGTCTGGTGATGCCTGCGTTGCAGCAGGCCCGTGTTGCGGCAGGCTGTCTGGCAGGTAGCCATGACAGTTATACCCCGGTGGCAGACAGCACCTGGTTGAAAGTGCTGTCGCTGGAAGTGTTCAGTGCCGGTCGTTTTGCCGATGAAGAAAGGGGCATGGTGCATCGCACTCTGGTGTACCGCGACGCGGATGCCGGCATCTACCGTGCCCTGATGTTGCGCACCGGGCGCCTCGTGGGCGTGGTGTCCGTGGGCGCCTGGCCTGAGCGCCAGCAAATTCTGAACCGAATTGCCGATGGACGCCGACTGATGCCCTGGGAGCTGTTGCGCTTTCGGTTTACCGGTGAGCTGGCCGAAGGTGGGGCCGGACAAGTAAGTGAATGGCCGGCTGCCACGGTGATCTGTCAGTGCCGTGGATTGTCCCGCGGGCAATTACAGGGTTTTCTGGGTGACAGCTGTGACACGGCGACCCTGATGAATCGCAGTGGCGCGGGCACGGTTTGCGGCGGTTGTGAGCCTTTGCTGGAGAGTTTGTGTAGCGGCGGGGCGGCAACGGCACGAAAGGTTCCCGGTGGCACTCCCCTGGCCATTGTTTCGGCGATTGCCGCCACCCTGATGGCGCTGGCGTTCTGGCTACCTTCTCCCGCGCCGGCCAGATCCGTGCTCGATATTTCCCTTTTTGAACAGTTTTCCCGTAATGGCCTGTGGCGTCAGTGGAGTGGCTACGCCGTATTGGCTGCCTCGGGCCTGTTACTGCTGATGTCGTTGAAGAAACGCTTTCCGCAAGTGCCTATGGGGGGATTCAGCGGCTGGCGTGTGGCCCATGCGGTGTTGGGGCTGGCGGCATTGCTATTGCTTTACTGGCACACCGGTTTTTCCCTGGGGGAAAACCTCAACCGCTGGTTGATGCTGAGCTTTATCGGGACCGCCCTGGTCGGGATTACGGCGGCACTGCTAACGCGATTGCAGGCGGCCATGAAGGGTGTGGGCTGGCTGCGCCAGGGCACTACCTGGCTACACATACTGGTGTGCTGGCCGCTGCCAGCCCTGCTGATTTTTCACATCGTTTCGGCGTACTACTTTTAATCGGGCGTGGGGGCGATGATGGGAAGCAAGAAACGTAATCCGATTCTCTGGGCCATCTGGTTGTTCGCCTCGCTGGGGTTGGCCATCTGGCTGAGTCTGCAGCTGGTGGATCAGGACGCCCCGAAAACCGCGTTTATTCCCGGGCCGATGACCCACGGCCATCACCAGATCGAAATGCAGTGCAGCGTTTGTCATGGCGACGGCTTTGACAGCGAAACCGTCCTGCAGAACGCCTGTGTGGATTGCCATGGTGAGCAACTGGAAGAGGCCCAGGACTCCCACCCCAAATCCAAATTCACTGATCCGCGTAACGCTGACCGGCTGGCCAATGTGGATGCCCGTTTGTGCGTGTCCTGTCATGTGGAACACCGCCCGGAGCTGGATGTGGGCATGGGCGTGACCTTGCCCATGGACATGTGTGCCCATTGTCACGAAGACATCGAAAAAGATCGTCCCAGTCATGAAGGCATGGGTTTTGATAC
>JAKSCQ010000253.1 GCA_022360555.1 Pseudomonadales bacterium | reverse complement strand
AGAAACCCGCAAGGCTGCCTGATCACTCCCGGGCAGCTCGATCTCCTGGTTGGGGCCGGTCCTGCGCTGGTTCCGGCCCTGCCATCCTTATGCTACTCTCAGTCGATCTGAGAGTAGCTTTTTTCTATTGGGGACAGGCAGAACGCATGGCAGAAATGACAGATTCCGGTGTGCTGTTGCGGATGGCCTACAAGGCCATGATCAACGCCGGTATTGATGCCGATGCCGTGTTGGCAGAAGTCGGACTTGATAAATCCATCCTCCAGGTGCCTGATCTGCGCACCCCCCACGATGCCCAGGAATGGTTCTGGCAGGCGCTGGAGAAGGTCTCCGGCGACCAGCACATCGGCCTGCATCTGGGGGAGCATATTCCCGTCTACAAGGGGCAGGTGCTCGAATACCTGTTCCTTTCCAGCCCCACCTTCGGCGAAGGCCTCAAACGGGCCCTGGATTACCAGCGTCTGTTGTCCGATGCGGCCCAGGGTGAGTTGTTCGAGGAAGGGGACCGCGTCTTTCTCAAACAGATGATCTGGAGCAATCGCCTCAGCCATCTCAATGAATGCATGATGATGGGCGTGATCAAGTTTTTCCGCTTTGTCACCGATGGCGCCTTCGAACCGCTGGAAGTTCACTTCGGTCATTCCCGCCATGCGGACCAGGACGAATATGAGCGCCTGTTCGGCTGCCCGGTGAAATTCGACATGCCCAGCGTGGGCATGTACTTCGACGCCAGGGTCATGAACCTGCCGTCCGCCCACCACGAACCCGAACTGCTTCACCTGCACGAACAGCTTGCCAGTGAGCAGGTGGCACGCCTGGAAAAACAGGACCTGGTGGCCCAGGTCAACCGCCTGATCGGCGAGTTGTTGGAATCCGGCCACGCCAACCTGGAAGAAGTGGCCGAACGTCTTGGCATCAAGGCCCGCCAGCTTCGCACCCGCCTGGCCGATGCCGGCACCAATTTCAATCAACTGGTAGCCGACTACCGTTGTCGCCTGGCCAAGCGCTTGCTGGCAGGCACCGACGAATCCATTGACGAAATCGTCTATCTCACCGGCTTTTCCGAACCGTCCACTTTCTACCGCGCCTTCAAGCGCTGGGTGGGCATGACTCCCATCGAGTACCGTAAGCTGAAAGCGGAAGAGGATGCGGCGGAGAACAGTTGAAAGTGCCAATAAAAAGATTATCAACTAGGCGCCTGCGGCGCCTTTTTATTCAGTGGCTCCTTGCCAATAACTTCTCTCTGCGGGTGATTATCGTTGAAGCGGCTGCTCAGAAAACTCTTTTCCCCCATCCTCAACCCCTTCGAATCCGGTGAGGATAACTATGCCTATCGTCCATCGCACCGGAAGATTCTGGTTGCGGTGGGTCTGTTGTTCCTGATCCTGTCCCTGGGCTCATTGGCCATGGTGATTCGGGCGTCGTTGTATGGCGGGCTGATTCCCGTGGTGTTTTTCCTGCTGGTGGCAGTGGTGTGTCTGGTGGTGGCCTTGTTGGGTAGCGATAAGGCTGTGGCCAGGATCTGGAAAAGCAAGTAACTGGCGGCCTTTTCCCTCAAGGGATGATTTCGCCGCAGGAGCCATACACGCATGGCTCCTGCGGTGGTTTAAAGAATCATGGCGGCCAGCCAGCCGGCGGCGATCAGTGGCAGGTTGTAATGCAGGAAGGTGGGAATCACCGTGTCACGAATATGATCATGCTGGCCGTCGGCATTCAGGCCGGCGGTGGGCCCCAGGGTGGAATCCGACGCCGGTGAGCCGGCATCCCCCAGGGCCGCGGCGCTGCCCACCAGTGCCGCGGTGGCCAGTGGGGAAAAGCCCAGCGCCAGGCACAGTGGCACATAGAGGGTGGTGATGATGGGGATGGTGGAGAAGGAGGATCCGATGCCCAGGGTCACGAACAGCCCCAGCACCAGCAGCAGGGCGGCGGCAACGGGGGGGCTCTGCAGGCCGCTGGTGACGCTTTCCACCAGGATGGGAACCTGATTGCTGGCTGCCACCACGGCGGCGTAGCCATTGGCGGCAATCATGATGAAGCCGATCAGGGACATCATTTTCACGCCCTGGGTAAAGGCATCCTGGGACTCCCGCCAGGGCACCACGCCGCCCGCCGTAAAGACCAGGAAGCCCACCAGCGCCCCGAGGATGATGGAATCACTGTAAAGCTGCAGGAACAAGGCGGCGCCCAGGGCAATGGCGGCCACCAGCACATTGCGGCTGGACAGGGGCGCATGCTGTTCTTCGCCGGGCAGATGAACCGGCTGATAATCCCGGGGTTTGCGATAGCGGATAAAGGCCAGCACCAGGCCCAGTACCATGCCGCCGGCTGGCAGGATCATGGCCATGGGCAGGTCGCCCTTGGGCAGTTCCAGGCCGGCCTTGGCCAGGCTGGGGCCGAGCTGGGTGTGCAGGAAGATGCTGCCGAACCCCACCGGTAGCACCATGTAGGGCGTGATCAGCCCGAAGGTGAGCACACAGGCGGCCAGGCGCCGGTCCAGACGCAGTTGATGCATCACCTCCAGCAATGGTGGCACCAGGATGGGGATAAAGGCGATATGAATAGGCACCAGGTTCTGGCTCATGATCGCTGCCGCCAGCAGCACGCTGAGCAGAAAGGTACGAATGCGACGCAGTTGTCCGGGCTCGGGCGACCGGCCCAGCCGTGCGATGATTCGAGCCGCCAGCCATTCGGTGATGCCTGAGCGGGCGATGGCCACCGCAAAGGCGCCCAGCAGAGCGTAACTCAGGGCAATATTGGCCCCGTCCCCCAGGCCATCACCAAAGGCTGCCAGGGTGGCCTCCAGGTTCAGTCCGCTACCGATGCCGGCCACCAGCGCGGCACACAGCAGTGCCAGCACCACGTTCATGCGGGCGATGCTCAGGCCCATGAGCAGCATCACGGACCAGACGATGGGGTTGAGTAACGGGTTCATGGCGCCTCCGGCGGGCGGGCTGGACGAATCAGAGCCATTTTTAGCGGCAACGCGGCTGCGTATAGACTCCAAGCAGGCTGTCAGGGCGCGGAGTTTAGCAGGGGTGGGGGAGGGCTTGCTAACCGGGCAGGGCCCGTGCCCCGGTGTTGCAGGGATGCAGGGGCCACGGAATTAGTGTGAACAGGCGCTGGATCAGCGGTCGTCGGTGCGGTGGGATTCCCCCTCGATCGTTACATTGCCGTCATTCTGGCGGGGTGGCTGCTGAAAAGGGTTGGGGCCCTGGCGGCTGTAGTGGCTATAGGTAAAGCCGCCGCCTTGCATGGTGGTGAAGCCTTGCAGGGTGCCACGCTGGATCACCTTGTTGGCCATCCAGCGACGGGAGCCGGGCAGCAGCAGGGCAAAGCCCACGGCATCGGTAATGAACCCGGGGGTGATCAGCAGGGCACCGCCAAGCAGCAGCATCATGCCTTCCACCATTTCCTGGCCGGGCATTTCGCCCTGTTGCATGCGCTGATTCAGGCGCACCCAGGTTTCCAGCCCCTGGCGGCGAAACAGGTAGCTGCCCAGCAGGGCGGTGGCCACCGTGGCCACGATGGTAATCGGCCAGCCAATCAGGCCGGCGACCTTGGCCAGTACCAGCACTTCCAGCAGGGCAAAACCGAAAATGAAGAAAAAAACGCGACCGAAACCCATGGGGTGTCCTGTGTCAGGTGTGTGTCTTTCATGATGTGGTGGTGCCGGCGGCGGATTCAAGGGTCAGAGATCGTGCAGTGTGTCCGCCAGTTGCTGGCGCAGCCAGCGGTGGGCGGGGTCCCGGGACAGGGTCGGGGACCAGGCCATGTACAGGGGTACCGGGGGAACCGGCACCGGAAACGCCAGGATCTGCAGGCCCAAAAGAGAGGCGTACTGCCGGGCCATGCGTTCGGGGGCGGTGGCAATCATGTCGGAGCCGGCGGCGGTGGCGAGCAAGCCGGCAAACTGGGTGACACGGGCGCCGGTGCGGCGTTGCCAGCCGGGAGCATTGAGAATCTGGTCCAGCGGCAGGCGCCGGTTACGGTCCGGCAGCACCACATGCTCGGCATCCAGGAATTGTCGCTTGCTGCATTTTCCCTGCAACTGTGGGTGCCCCTGGCGGGCCACCACGACCAGCTGTTCATTCATCAACACCTCCCGCTGCAGCCGGTCGTCCTCCTGGATGAAGGCATCAATGGCCAGGTCCGCCTGGACCTTGCTCAGGGTGGTACCCATGTCGTCCGAAGGGGGGACGATTTCCACGATCACTTCCGGTGCCTGCCGGCGAATGCGGGTCAGTAGTGGCGGGAGCAGCACCATTTCGAAGTAGTCCAGGCTGATCAGCCGGAAATGGCGCTGGCTGGTGGCAGGATCGAAACGGCTGTGGGGGTCCAGGGTATTGCGCAGACCATCCAGCTGCGGGGCAAGCTGTTCGTATAGCTCCCGGGCCCGGGGGGTGGGCTCCATGCCCTGGCGGGTACGCACAAACAGATCGTCACCCAGGGTGTGGCGCAGCCGTTGCAGGGCGGCACTGATGGCCGGCTGGCTCATGCCCAGTTGCTCTGCCGCGCGGGACAACTGACCCGCCTCCGTAATGGCGGCAAAGACCGGCAACAGGTTCAGGTCCACGCTTCGCAAGTTCAGCTTCATGGATATTACTTATATCAAATATCAATTTGGAAAGATAATACAGGCTGTCTAGTTTTGGGGGCGCGCATACAAAACAATCAGGAGAACAACAATGGACCAGATACTGACTTCGGTGGTCACCGCTTTCATTCTCGTCACGGCGGTCTGGGAAGTGATTGCCGGCCGGACCCGTGACGGCAAGAAAACCAAACAGGACTGGAAGGTGGCCTTCCTGGCAACCTTCATGATGGTGGCCGTGCAGCGCCCGCTGGTGCTGTTGCTGCTGACCCTCGGTCTGACCAACCTGTTTCCGGGCAGCGCCGGCTCCCTGGCCTGGCTGGAAGCACAATACTTCCTGCCGACGCTGATTGCCTTCTTCTGCATTGAAGAATTCATCCACGGTGCTTTCCACCTGTTTGCCCATAGCCGCCGCCCGAAGAACAAGGCGCTGCAATGGGTGCAGGCGTTCTACAAGATGAGTCACCGTCCCCATCACCTGGCCGGTGGCCAGGACAACAAGGGCCAGCTTTCCGTGACCCAGACGTTTGTGAACGGCTGGGCCTGGTGGTTGATCATGCCCAATTACACTTTTCAGCTTCTCTGCCTGTACCTGGGGCTGGTGGAAGTCTTCCTGTTTGCCACCGCCTTCAAGGGCCTGTGGGCGGCCCAGACCCATGTGAACTGGAACTGGGACCTGTATTTTCACAACCACAAGTGGGCCTGGGTGCGTAAAACCATGTGGGCGCTGGCACATATCATCACCTTTCCGACCCAGCACCATCATCACCATTCCCGTGGCCCGAACTCTGCCAAGAATGTCACCTCCACCCTGGCGATCTACGACTGGCTGATCTTCGGCACCCTGGCCATTGAAAAGGAAAAGCCGCAAACCTACGGCTGGCGCCAGAAGGACGATGAGGCCAACAGTGTGCTCAAGCGATATTTCTTCTGGGATGTGCGTCAGTACATGCCCGGTGGAGTTGCCAAAGCGAAGGCGAAGAAAGCTGCGAAAAATGTTGCCGAGGCGGCCTGACAATCGCCCCCTGAAAACGTAAGTAAATAGCCTGTGTAGGTGCTTGCCTGCAAGCGATTTACCTTCGATGAAGACTCTATTGCTTGCAGGCAATCTCACTCAGGGGGGAGGTTCCCACTGCAGGCCACCGATGCTGTGGGAGCGGTGGTTCCACCGCGAATAAAAAGCCAAGCAAGGCAATCGCGGTCGGACGACCGCTCCCACTCTTGTTGCCTGCCGCCTGGGGCATACAGGGTGGCAGAATCACTAGCTGGAAAGTGTCGCCCAGCACCATAGAATCTCGCATATGTCGTGAAACGCTCCTGTTGGAGTCAACTCGGCCACAGCTGCGCTGTCGTAATGTTTGCCCCACAAAAAAGCCGCACCTTTCGGAGCGGCTCTTTTGTCGATCGTGTGGCGAAAGCCTCAAGTCGCGTCGCAACTCGACACTTTCAACGCGCTTCTGGTTTAAGCGCCCAGCAGCATCTGCCCACACACACGCACCACGTTGCCGGTCAGGCCCTGGGAGGCCGGGCTGGCAAAGAAGGCGATGGTTTCGGCCACGTCCACCGGCTGACCGCCCTGGTTCATGGCGTTCATCCGACGGCCTGCTTCACGGATGGTGAAGGGGATGGCGGCAGTCATCTGGGTTTCGATGAAGCCCGGCGCCACGGCATTGATGGTGATGCCTTTCTCGGCGTACTCATCCTTGTAGGCGTCGATCATGCCGATCACGGCGGCCTTGGAGCAGCCGTAGTTGGTCTGGCCCAGGTTGCCGGCAATACCGGCGATGGAGCTGATGGAGATGATGCGGCCACCTTCGCCCATGCCGCCGTCGGCCAGCAGTTTTTCGTTGATACGCAACTGGCTGGCGATGTTGATGTTCAGCACCATGTCCCAGAATTTCTCCGGCATGTTGCCCAGCATCTTGTCGCGGGTGACGCCGGCGTTGTGGACCACCACATCGTAGCCACCGATTTCCTTGGCCTTGGCGGTGATGGTTGCCGGGGCATCGTCGGCGGT
Source organism: Pseudomonadales bacterium (assembly GCA_022360555.1). GTDB lineage: Bacteria > Pseudomonadota > Gammaproteobacteria > Pseudomonadales > Alcanivoracaceae > Alcanivorax. The sequence goes on along the minus strand of JAKSCQ010000253.1, from coordinate 2,521 downwards.
GATGTCCAGTTCCAGCGTGTCGCCACCGATCTGTTCGGCGACCTTGTTCAGGTCGTCGGCCATGGGGGGGATATCCAGTACGGTTACGGTCGCGCCGTCACGGGCCAGCACTTCGGCAATGGCGGCACCGATGCCGCGGGAGCCACCGGTGACCAGGGCTTTCTTGCCGGCCAGCGGCTTGTCCCAGTCGAACTTGCTGGCGTCGAAACCGGCTTCGCTGACACGGACTACCTGGGCAGATACGTAGGCGGACTTGGGTGACAGGAAGAAGTGCAGGGGGGAAGCCAGTTGTGCTTCCGCGCCTTCATCCACATACACCAGCTGGGCGGTGGCGCCTTTCTTGATTTCCTTGCCCACGGAGCGGGTGAAGCCTTCCAGGGCGCGCTGGGCCACGCGGGTGGCACCGGTCTGTTTTTCCGGGGTGCGGCCAATAACGACCACACGGGCACATTTTTCCAGCTTGCGAATCACCGGGTGGAAGAAGTCCCACAGGGCTTTCAGCTCGTCCGGATTCTGGATGCCGGTGGCATCGAATACCAGCGCCTTGAACTTGGCGTCGTCTTCGCGGTTGGCGGTGTAGTTGTCCGCGTCCACGCCCAGCTTGCCGGCTTTTTTCTGCAGTTCGGTGGCATTGGCGGTGTTGGCCAGTACTGCCACCTCGGCTTCCGGCGCGCCCTTCAGGGTGCTCAGGACGGTGTCGATACCGGTGGAACCGTTGGCGGCACCCACCAGAACGCGGCCCTTGATGAATGACGCCTGGCCCGGCTGCCAGCGGTCCAGAATGACCGGAATGGGGAGATTGATTGCGCCAAACAGCGCCTTGCCCATGGGAGAATTGGCAATCGCCTGATAGGTATCGCTCATGATCCTGTCCTTTGCCATCAGATGATGAATGAGTCCCGCTTAACCTTATGCCAACCGGGACAGGTTTAAAGGGGTGCAGAAGAAAGAAGCATCAAAATAAGACTTCTTTCGTAGGGTGCTCGCTGCAGCCCTGTCGCACACTGGCGCGTATTGAATCACTGCAATGTGGCAGGTGTATTGACCGGCCCCGGATGTCAAACAGGCGTTTGAGCCAATGAGGCATGGACGGTTGGGGGTAGACTGCGCCCTGAGTAGTGAATACCGTGGCGCCGTTTGCCACGAATGTTGCGCCCTGATTCTGTAGAGGACAAGACTTATGCTGGCAGGTAAAGCCGTACGCAAGGTTGCCATTGTTGGTGGTAACCGCATCCCGTTTGCCCGTTCCAACACTGCCTATATTGATACCAGCAACCAGGACATGCTGACTGCTGCTATCGATGGTCTGGTGGACCGTTACAAGCTGCACGGCGAGAAGATCGGTGAAGTGGCCGCCGGCGCGGTCATGAAGCACGCCCGTGACTTCAACCTGGTGCGCGAGTGTGTACTGGGCTCCAAGCTGGCCCCGGAAACTCCCGCCTACGACCTGCAGCAGGCCTGTGGCACCGGCCTGGAAGCGGCCCTGCTGGTGGCCAACAAGATTGCCCTGGGGCAGATCGACTGTGCCATCGCCGGTGGTGTGGACACCACCTCTGACGCGCCCCTGGGTGTCAACGAGGAAGCCCGCAAGGTCTTCATGGCCCTGAACCGCGCCAAGACCAACGGCGAGCGCGCCAAGCTGGGCCTGAAGCTGCTCAACCCGAAATCCCTGGTGCCGGATATTCCCAAGAACGGTGAGCCGCGCACCGGCCTGTCCATGGGCGATCACCAGGCGATCACCGCCGCCGAGTGGGGCATTACCCGTGAAGACCAGGACGAGCTGGCGTGGAAATCTCACCAGAACCTGGCCAAGTCCTACGAAGAGGGCTGGCAGGACGACCTGATCACCCCGTTCAAGGGTCTGGAGCGCGACAACAACATGCGTGGCGATTCCACCCTGGAAAAACTGGCCACCCTGAAGCCCTGCTTCGGCGGTCCGGACGGCACCATGACCCCGGCCAACTCCACTCCGCTGACTGACGGTGCCTCCGCGGTACTGCTGGCCACCGAAGAGTGGGCCAAGGAACGTGGTCTGCCGGTGCTGGCCTACCTGACCATCGGCGAAGCCGCTGCCGTGGACTTCATCGGCAAGAAGGAAGGTCTGCTGATGGCGCCGGCCTATGCCGTGCCGAGCATGCTGGACAAGCTGGACCTGACCCTGCAGGACTTCGATTTCTACGAAATCCACGAAGCCTTCGCCTCCCAGGTACTGTCTACCCTGAAAGCCTGGGAAGACGACACCTTCTGCAAGGAGCGTCTGGGTCGTGACAAGGCGCTGGGCAGCATCGACCGCAGCAAGCTGAACGTGAAAGGCTCCTCTCTGGCAGCCGGCCACCCCTTCGCTGCCACCGGTGGTCGCATCCTGGCCAACGCCGCCAAGCTGCTGAACCAGAAAGGCTCCGGCCGCGCACTGATCTCCGTGTGTGCTGCTGGCGGCCAGGGCGTGGTGGCGGTACTGGAAAAGTAAACGCCAACGCCTGAACAAAAAAGCCGGCCCCGCCAGATGGTGGGGTCGGCTTTT
>JAKSCQ010000044.1 GCA_022360555.1 Pseudomonadales bacterium | reverse complement strand
TGCCCCCGCTTTGCCGCTTTTAGAACACGAGGATCATGGGAACACGAGGGTCAGGCCTTGCCCCGTGCGCTTCATGGAAACCTGCTAGACGCGATGGCCGGGCGGTGCTGATGTTGGAATCGGCATTGGCGATGCGGAACCGTTTGACGCTATTGTGCAGGGATGCCGTAGGCAATGGTTATCACTCATAACAGGACAAGTTAAGGCGATGTTTTTGCTGTGGGGAGACAGGATGGGGAGTGTACGGCGGGCAAGCATCATCGTGCTGACTGGCATCGTCTCTTATTTTACCTATGTGCTTTTTACAGGGATTGTGGCGGGGTATATGTCGCCTGTTTACACCTGGCTTCCTGAAGTCATGGATGCAGGGTGGCGGGACGCGGCCATTCGAATATCCTTGATGCTCGATTGGCTGATGGTCGTTGGCCCTGTCTGTCTCGGTTTTGGTCTGGCCTATGGTTATTCCTTTCCTGGCTCAGCGCAATATTCCGGTTTGCTCATCGGAGCCCTGTTCGTTTTGTCGGATTGGGTACATTTCTACACGATGCTTGAAGTATGGCCGGTATCGAGCGCTGTCATTCTGCATAGCCAGATGGTTGAAGGCCTTGTCGTGATGGCGGGATTCTGGGTGTCGGTATATTGCGGCGCAAAGGTCAGAGAGGCCCGTTTCTCTGATGTACAAGTTTGAGAGTCGGATGGCATTGCTACATATGGATAGACTGAAAATCCGCCTGCTGGGGTTATGTCTCATGGGCTTGTTGGCAACTCAACCTTCCCTGGCATCCAGTTTCGAACACGACCTGACGGCAGCGGCGCTGGAGCGCACCGAGCACTCGGTGACCTACAATGGCGCCTACTACCGTATCGATTACCCCAATGGCGATGTGCCGGCGGATATCGGTGTCTGTGCGGATGTGATTATTCGCGCCTATCGTGCCATCGGTGTCGACTTGCAGGTATTGGTGCATGAAGACATGGCGGCCCATTTCGATGCTTACCCGTCGCGGCGGATTTGGGGGCTGGCGTCCACCGACACCAATATCGACCACCGCCGTGTGCCCAATTTACAGACTTTCTTTACCCGCCATGGCCAATCGTTGCCGGTGACTCGCAAGCCCGGTGATTATGCGCCGGGGGACCTGGTGACCTGGATGCTGCCGGGCAATCTGCCGCATATCGGTATTGTCACGGATCAGGTGTCTGCGGAAACCGGTAATCCATTGATTGTCCACAATATTGGCGCGGGCCCGCGTCTTGAGGACAGGTTGTTTGCCTACCCGATTACCGGCCACTACCGGTATATCCCGCCCGACTATCGTCGCACTACACCCTGACGGTTTGGCTGTGCCATGATATCCAGACGTTTCCCGCTGGAGTCGAAAGATGGACTATCCGATTGAAGGGTCTTGTCAGTGTGGCGGTGTCACATACCGTTTGCTGGCCGAGCCGCTGATGGTGATGGCCTGCCACTGCAAGGAATGCCAGAAACTCTCCACCAGTGCCTTCAGTATTACCGCCGTGGTGAGGGCGGAGGATGTGGAATTCGCCGGGGAAATGGCGGAGTGGAGCCGGCTGGCGGACAGCGGCAACACCAACGGTGCCAAATTTTGCCCCACCTGCGGGAACCGCATTTACCACTTCAACCCCGACGAGCCGGACAAGATCAAACTCAAGCCCTCCGGCCTGTCCGATACCCGCCTTATCCAGCCAACCGCCCATGTGTGGGTGAGCGAAAAACAGGACTGGTTTACGATTCCCGAAGGCGTCAAGGTCTTCGATAAACAGCCATGATGTTTGGCCACGCAGGCTGGACCAGGGAGGGAGCAATAGCATGACGGCGTTACAGGAAAGAACCGGTACCTGCCTGTGCGGTGCTGTCCGCCTGGCAGCCACCCCGAAAAGCCTGCATGTGGGTGTCTGCCACTGTGACATGTGCCGCCAGTGGGGTGGTGGGCCCATGTTTGCGATTGAATGCGAAGAGTCGGTGCGTTTTGAAGGGGAGCCGCACATCGGCGTTTACCCGTCCTCGGAGTGGGCGGAGCGGGGGTTCTGCCGGCACTGCGGCACCCACCTGTTCTATCGCCTGAAGGAGGGCGGGCATTACGCCATTCCGGTGGGCCTATTGAAAGAGGTCGAGCCGTGGCAGTTTGCCGAAGAGATTTTTATCGACCGGAAACCGGGCTTCTATTCCTTCGCCGAGCCGACACGAAAGCAGACTGAAGCAGAAGTGTTGGCGCAGTTTACAGGGAAATAGCATCAGGAGCGTTCGGTAAGTGGGGTGGGATGAGTTGAAAGTTCAACGTTGAAAGTGAAAAAGCGCGATATGGAGCATCGTATTTTCCATGACCTGCCCGCGATTCCAGTGATATGAACGCGGAACCCGGAGTACAGGATCGGCACGAGATCTGCTTCGCGTTTCAACTTTAAACTCTCAACTCATGCCCTGCTGCCGTCAGGAAAAAAGCATCAATATAAACAGCCAATAACAACAGGGAAGGGACCATGTCGGACATGCTGAATACCAACAAGGGAAAGTGGTCGCTGGTGGTGCTGCGGGTGTCGCAGACCACGGCGAAGGTCTGGGTGGGGACGCTGTTTCAT
>JAKSCQ010000045.1 GCA_022360555.1 Pseudomonadales bacterium | reverse complement strand
TGCTATGCCCGGCCCAATCATGCCTATGTGGACCTGTCCCCGGGGCAGGATTTCGAAAGCGAAATTTTCTGCAAGGAGAACGCGGCGGAAGTGTTGCGCGATACCTTGCGCAAACCCGGTTACCGGTGCCGCCCCATCGTGCTGGGCACGGTCACCGATCCGTATCAGCCCATCGAACGGGAGCGGCTGATCACCCGGGAAATTCTGCAGGTGCTGGTGGATTGCCAGCACCCGTTCAGTCTGATCACCAAGAGTACCCTGGTGCTGCGCGACCTGGACCTGATTGCGCCCATGGCGAGAGCGGGGCGGGCATCGGTGGCGGTGTCCGTGACCACCCTGGATAACCGCTTGAAGGCACAACTGGAGCCCCGGGCCAGTGGGGGGCGGGAGCGGATCAAGGTGATTCGCGAATTGAGCCGGGCCGGAGTGCCGGTGACGGTACTGGCGGCACCGGTGATTCCGTTCATCAATGACCACGAGCTGGAAGATATCGTCGAGCAGGTGGCCCAGGCCGGTGCCCAGCAGGCGGGGTATGTGGTGCTGAGATTGCCCCACGAGGTGGGCCCCCTGTGGCAGGAGTGGCTGGCGGAGCATTATCCCGAACGGGCGGAAAAGGTCATGTCGGTGATGCGCGACCTGCATGGCGGTGCCATCTATGACAGCCGCTGGCATCACCGGCAGAGCGGGCAGGGGGCCTGGGCGCATTTGTTGCGTCAGCGGTTTGCATCCGCCTGCAAGAGTGCCGGCTTGCAGGCCCGGGAAGTGCAGTCGCTGGATACCAGCGGCTTTGTGCCACCCGGCCCGCATGGGCAGCTCAGTCTGTGGGAGGTGGCGGAAGGGTGAGAGGAGAGCGTTTCATCCAGGGCCCGGACGGTTGGCCCGTGGCCCCACCGTAGGAGCCCATGTTTGCATGGCGGGTCTGCCGTTCTGACCGGATTGATCGCCATACAAGCATGGGCTCTTGCGTGAATGGATAACCGATACACCGAATCCGACCGTTGGCGCTCTGCCTCCAAGTGATCAGCGGTTATTTACAGGGCGGTGATTTGGGTTCTACATTAGTGACCACTGGTTACTTAGTGGAGTCCTGTCATGGAAGCGGTGGTTATCACCGGCGCCAGCGCCGGTATCGGAGAAGAGTTCGCCAGACAACTGGCGGTGGAAGGCAAGCACCTGGTGCTGGTGGCACGACGGTTGGAACGGCTGGAAACGTTGGCCGCGGAGCTGCGTGAGCGGCACAACATCGAGGTGGCCTGTATCGACTCGGATCTGGCCGACCCGGCTGCGCCGGAGCAATTGGTGCAAGCCCTGGCGGACCAGCAGATTACCGTGACCGGGCTGGTCAACAATGCCGGTTTCGGCGACCGGGGCAGTTTTGTCGACCTGGACCTCAAACGTCAGCTCGACATGATCCAGGTGAATGTGACGTCCCTGGTGGACCTGACCTGGCGGCTGGTGCCGCAGCTCAAGCAGGCCAGTGATGCCTTTGTCCTGAATGTGGCGTCCACGGCGGCGTTTCAGGCCGGGCCCAACATGGCCATTTACTACGCCACCAAGGCCTTTGTGCTGTCTTTCTCGGAAGCCTTGCATGAGGAACTGAAGAAGACGGGTATTGCTGTCAGTGCCCTGTGCCCGGGGGCCACGGCCTCGGAATTTGCCCAGGAAGCCAACATGACCGACACCCTGTTGTTCAAGTCCGGCACCATGACCCCGGAAGCGGTGGTCAGCAAGGCGTTGGCCGGGCGCCGCAGGGCTATCGTGATTCCCGGGCTGAAAAACCTGATCCTGGTGTGGCTGGGCAAGGTCTCTCCCCGTATGATTACGCGCCGATTAGCCGGTATGTTGCAGGCGTAATCGCGGGACGAGTAACGAGTTGCGAGAAGCGAATACCAGTGCATCGCCTTAATGTTGCACTGCAACGGGAGTTGCGACGTGCTGGAGTGTGCTCCCAAGCAAGTTCAGGTCTGGTTGTGGGCTTTGCTTTGCGAGCAAAGTTCCAACAGCGAGTCCGGGAATTGCCGCTGAATTGTCGATGGGCGCTGAATCGTTTTTCCGAGCGCCGAGAGTTGACCAGAGGTTCCTAATGGACGGGTGTCCCTTTCAATCCTTTCAGCGTGCCCGCTCGCCCGAGCAGAAGGCCGAGCGGCGTGCGCAGATTATTGATGCGGCGGCGGCTTTCTTCGAAACGCAACGGTTCGAAGCGATCAGCCTGGCCGCCATTGCCCGGCGTGCGGGTGTGACCAAAGCGGCGCTTTACCGGTATTTCCCGTCCAAGGAGGCGCTGTTTCTGGCGCTTTATCTGCGCGAACTGGAGTTGGCAGCCTCCGCCACGGTGAATGCGTCGCAGCCTCTGTGGCAGGCTATTAGCAACCTGTTATGCGAGCGCCCCCTGTTCTGTCGCCTGACGACCATTCTGCATTCGGTGCTGGAACAGAACCTGGATCACGACCAGGCCCGGGACTTCAAGCTGTCGCTGCTGTCACACTTCAGCCACCTGTCCGAACGCTTGCAGGCGGCCTATGACTTGCCGGCCGAGCCGACCATCCGCTTTCTCAAACAGGTACAACAGGTGTTGATCGGTTGCTGGTCCATGAGTCACCCGGCACCGGTGGTGGAAACCGTGATACAGGAGCCACCGCTGGATATTTTCCGGGTGGATTTCCGCCAGGCGCTGCAAGCGCAACTCAAAGCGCTGGAGGCAGCATTATGACGGCACTGTTATGGAACCGGGCCACGAATCCGGCGGCGTTACTGGTGCTGGCCCATGGGGCCGGGGCGCCCATGGACAGCGATTTCATGGAAACCCTGGCGCAGGGGCTGGCGGAGAATGGCATCAGCGTGGTGCGTTTCGAGTTTCCCTACATGCAGCGTCGGCGGGAGGACGGCAAGAAGCGTCCACCCAATCCCGCCGGCCAGTTGCTGGCTCATTTCCAGTCCGTGGTGGAGACCGTGGCCGACCCGGCCCTACCGGTCTGGGTGGGCGGCAAGTCCATGGGGGGCAGAATGGCTTCCATGCTGGCGGCCCAACAGATGGCAAACATTGCCGGCGTGGCGGCGTTCGGTTACCCCTTCCATCCACCGGGCAAACCGGAGAAAACCCGCACAGAACATTTGCCGCAATTGTTGGTGCCCATGCTGGTGTGCCAGGGCCAGCGCGACCCGTTCGGCAAGCCGGACGAAGTGTCCGGTTATGGCCTGCCCGAGCAGGTACATTTACACTGGCTGACTGCTGGCGATCACGATTTCAAACCGCTGAAGGCCAGTGGTCTGGATCAGCAAACACTGATAGCGGAAGCGGCAGAGCACACCGCCACATTTATCCGGGGCTGAAAAAACGGTTCTTCGTAACGCTGTATGGAAACGGGGGCGCGTGGTTAGAACACGCTGATACGCAACACGCTTGCATGGCAAACCTGCAAACGGCAGCTTCATCATGGCGGCCTGGATAGCAGACGGGTTCCGATTGCCTGTCGCGTCATTATTCACTGTCAGCCGCCGCTTTTTTGCGTGCAAGCGTGATGCGTGTTGCGTGCCAGCCTAAGAAGCGAAGAACTGAAAAGAAAACGTAAGGATGCAGCAAGGGGGAAGACATGGAAGCCTGTCACTATCACTCTAACCGGTCGGGAAGCTGGCACTGTGAGGGGTGCCACAAACGCTATTGCGGCCAGTGCGTACCAGGCGGCGAAGCCAACTTTGCCGCCGGACAGCCCCGCTGTCTGCTGTGCAGCCAGCGACTGGACTGGCGCGGGGATGGTCAGCCCGGTACACCTTTCTGGAAACGTTCCCGCGAAATCCTGCTGTATCCGTTGCAGCCACCTGCGCTGTGGCTGGTGTTGGCCATTGGTGTGGTCAGCGTGTTGCCCATGGGGTTGCTGGCCGGGTTGTTCCTGCTGTTTCTGGGGCTGGTTCTGTTCGTCTATTCCCTGTTCGTCATCGAGGCCGTGGCCCGGGACAACTGGACACCGCCGTCGCCCATGGACGTGTTGTCCGAGGGCACGTTGTTGTTCAAGCAGATCGCGCTATTGCTGGTTCTGTTTGTCGGGCCGTTTCTGGTGGCATCCACCTCCTTTGTGCTGGCCATGGGATTGCTGGCTCTGGCGGCCCTGATTCTGCCAGCGGCGTTGATGCTGCTGGCGGTAAGCCAGTCGCTGACCCTGGCGCTCAATCCGTTGCGCTGGTTGCAGTTGATCAGCACCGTAGGTGTGTCCTACCTGCTGCTATGGTTTGCCGTGATGGCGGTGACGGCGGCGCCATCGCTGCTGCAGTCCGATACCCCTTACACCGTGCTGATTTTTATCGGTGCTGCATTTTCCACCTACACCACCATTGTGGCCTCAGCCATGATGGGGGCGCTGCTCAATGAGAAGGCCCGGCAACTGGGGCTGGCGGATGATGAAGAGCGGGGGAGGTCGCTGACCGCAGAGGATTATGAAGTGGCGGAAGCCATGGGGTCGGCTCACGTTTACGCCCAGGAGGGGCGTCTGGACGATGCCCTTCGCGTCGTGAATCGTGGTCTTTCCGCCGCGCCCTTGCATCAGGAACTGAACTGGCGGCGGCTGCGCCTGCTGAAACTGCTCGGCAAGGACCAACCCTGGCAGGAGCATCTGGGCCGTTTCGTGCGCCAGCAGATCGGAGCCGGGAACCCCGGGGTGGCAGTTCAGGCCTGGCTGGAAGCGCAGCAGCAGTATCCGGGCTTTCGCTTTGATGATGACGGCGCCCTTTGCCTGTCACTGGCAAAGGCGTTGTACGACCGGGGGCGCCTGAAAGAGGCCCGGCACCTGCTGGTGAACCTGCACCAGCGTCAGCCGGGGTTCAGGCAGCTTGGCGAGGCCTATGTGCTGCTGGCCCGGCTCTATATGGAAGAGAGCGAGGACCTGGGCCGGGCCGGCAAGCTGCTGGCGTTTGTGCAGCGCCATTTTCCCGACCAGTATGACAATGCCGATGCCGAGCAGACCCGCCAGCTTTTCCAGCGACTCAGGCATTCAGTTCCCGGCTGAGCTTGTCCAGGCGTGGATGTTGCCACTGTTGTTGCTGCAAGGTGGCGAGAATCTGTTGCACCTGCTTGCGCCGTTTCTGGCGCCAGGCCAGCTCGGCGAGCAGCAACTGATAGGGCGGCGGTAGGGTCTCGCGCTTGCCGCCCAGGGATTCGAATTCCTGCCAGAGCAGAGACAGTAACGCATCGTTGCCATTGCCTTCATGTACCGTGCGAATGGCTTCCTTCATGGTGCTGTCGAGCTGCTTCTGGCGGCTGCCCATCTCCAGCATGAAGCACCACAACGGGCGGCTTGCGGGCGCCTGGCGCAGCCGTTCGCGGCAATAGGCCTGGGCTTCGGCAAAACGCAGTTGCTCGGCTAGCTGCCGGCAGTGTTGTGGGACGTCCCGTTCTTCCGCCGGGGCGTCTTGGTCTGCCGTCGTTGCTTTCTGGGGCCGGGTAAAGGACAGGGCAAAAGCCATGGCCAGCCCGGTCAGCAGGCCGCCGGCGTGGGCCATGTAAGCCACGTTGGTATTCAGGGTCATGGCCTGGACCAGTTCCCAGCCCAGCCAGACCGGGAACAGCACCAGTGCCGGTGCCCGGAAGCTGCCGAACACGAACCCCAGAGAGTAGAAAAATTCCAGTTTGCGTAACCGGTAGGTGCCGGCAAACAGCCCCATCAGCCCGGAGATGGCACCGGAGGCGCCCACCAGTGGAATGCCGCTGCCCGGATTGACGGCCACGAACAGCAGCCCCGCCCCCACGCCGGACAGCAGGTAGGCAAGCAGAAACCGGGCGGCGCCCCAGTAACGCTCCATGGCGACGCCAAACACGATGAGAAACAGCATATTGCCCAGCAGGTGGAACCAACTGCCGTGCATGAACTGGGAACTGAAGAGGGTGCTCACCTGCACATCATTGGGCACCAGCCCCCAGCGCATGGCGGAATCTTCCATGAGCCAGGCTTCCAGTTTGCCACGCAGCGAACGCCACTGATCGTCCGGGGGGTGTTGTTGCCAGTGCTGATGCACATAGGCGGTAAAGGCCTGGTCATACCAGCCATAGGCCATCATGAAATCCGGCCCGCGATCCGGCATGGCAACGGCATCGGCATAGGTGCGGCTATCCCCGCGCGATAGCCAGTCCAGCAACAGAGCGGATTCGTAACTGGCCAGTGTCTGGCTCTGCTCCGCTGTCATCGGGTCGTCCCTTGTCAGGTCCCGGTGGCTGGCCCAGGCGAAGACCAGGGTATTGATCAGGATCAGCAGAATGCAGACCCAGGGAACGGTGCGGCGCGCGTCCTTGTCGCCGACGGGTACAATTAGCATATGTTTCCCCCAATGCTTTAGGGGGTAGTGTAGCGTGCAGGCAGCAGTTGACAATTGACAGTGGACCGCTACGCGGTAACGGTCCCTGGAAAATAAAACGCAAGAGGCCGCGTCCAGACGTCTGGGCGCGGCCTCTTGCGCTTCAAATCGTGGAAAACCTCTCGCGAAGTTGTCCACTGTCAATTATCAACTACCTTTGCTTGGTTTCTCACTGATCCACAGGTTAATCGTCCCTTCCACCACCACGGTGCCGTCATCGCGCATGGCCTTGACGGTGACGGGCAGGTCGCCGGGTTTCCAGTCTTCCGGGTTGGCTTCGGCGGTGGCGGTGATGTCACTGGTGGCCTTGGCGGTGTAGTTCACGTTCATGCCTTTGGGGATCCAGCGCAGGTGTTTGGGCACCGAGGCTTCGGCCATGGCGCCCATGGCGCACTCCAGGGCGTTGCAGATGGCAATCACATGAACGGTCTGGATATGGTTTTCCACCGCTTTACGCTTCTTGAACTTTACTTCACAAAAATTGGGGCGAAGCTCGCTGATGGTCGGTGTGATAGTGGCAAAATAGGGGGCCTTGCGGCTGAACAGCATGGAAAACAGTTTGCGGCCGGCGGGCAGCTTCAGTGCTTTTTCGTACAGGTTCAGCAGGTAATTGTCGCTCATGGCAGTGCTCCTGAAATCAATGGGATTATTTTCCATGGTGGTGCTTGGGCTGCAATGGGTCTGGAGCGCGGGAAACGGGCTTTGCTGCTACCATAGCGTCAGGATTGATCATCAGACAGGACCATCCAGCAAAGGGAGACGGGTGTGAAAGCAATACAGGCATGGAAGAGCGCAAGCTGGAAGATCAAGGCTGCCATTATTCTGGCGACGCTATACCTGATTTATGCCTTGCTGGGGTTCTTTCTGGCGCCGGGGCTGGTGCGTGACAACGCCAGCCAGGCCCTCTCTGATCTGACTGGCCGCCAGGTCACCATTGATGAGGTCAAGATCAATCCGTTGGTGCTCAGTGCCACCGTCAACGGTTTTTCCGTGGCGGACGAGCAGACCGGCGTGCTGGCCGGGTTCGACCAGTTGTATGTGAATTTCCAGCTCTCCTCCCTGTTCCGCTGGAGCTGGCACTTTGACGAGATCTTGCTGGACGGGCTGACGCTGCGGGCTCGGCGCAATCCCGGTAACCAGTTCAGTTTTGATGATGTGATCGCCCATATCGAGGAACAGATAGCCGCCGACACAGATGACCCTGAGCCAGATGAGAAACAGGAAGACGAGGGGCTGCCAGCGATTTCCGTTGCCTCAATGGGTCTTACCAATGGCGATTTGCAGTTCACTGAAGCGTCGGGAGGGGAGCCCCATGAACTGACCCTGCCACTGGCCTTCACGGTGGCCAACTTTTCCACCAAAGCCAAGGGAGAGACGGGGCAGAACGATTACGCGATTCGTCTCGAAGGGCCGGATGGTGGCGCGCTGGACTGGAAAGGGCAGTTCGAATTCACGCCCTTTACTGCTCAGGGCACGCTGAGCGTGGAAAAGGTGGATCTGGTGGCGCTGGCCAAACTGGCCCGCAACGAGGTGCGCTTTACCGTGCCGTCCGGGGAGCTGGACGTGAACATGGCCTACCACTTCGAGAGCGAGCCGGAACCCAGGGTGGTGCTCAGCGATGGCGAGGTGATGCTGCGCGCCCTGCAACTGCTCAAACCCGGCGAAGACACCCCCAGTCTGGATGTGCCGCAACTGCATCTGGTCAAGCTGGGCCTGGATTCGCTGGCGCAGGAAGTCACCATTCCCGAAGTGACAATCAGTGAACCGAAAGTGGCGGCGGTGCTGGATGCGCAGGGCGTGGATCTGGCGACCCTGTTCCTGCCCCCCGATGAAGACAAGGCGGAGGAAAGGGCGGAAGCCGTCAAGCAACAGGCCCAGGAAGCCGCCGAGCGAATCCAGGAGGCGGAGACGCTCTGGAAGGTGAAGCTGGACACCCTGAAGGTCAATGGCAGCCAGGTGGCTTTCACCGACCGCACCCTGAGCCCGGCGCAGACCGTCAACCTCAGTGACGGCCAGTTCACCCTGACCAATCTGGTCTTCGGCGAGGAAGCCACCTTTGCCTGGGAAGGGTCTGGTACCGTCCAGCAAGCGGGCAAGCTGACCCATTCCGGGGAGGGGCAGCTCGCCCCCCTGTCCATTTCTGCCCAGGCGTCGCTGAACAGCCTGCCGGTCGTGCCGTTTTCCCCCTGGCTGGAAAACCAGGTGCCCCTGTCCCTGGCCAGCGGTCAATTGGGGGCGGATGTGACGGCCACCGTGAAAGGGGAGGAACCCGTGGTGGACGTGCAGGGGTCGGCAACGCTGAGCGGGTTCGACCTGCTGGAAAACGGTCAGTCCCTGTTGAAGATCAACAACGCCAGCGTGTCCGGCCTGTCCGCCTCCACCGGCAACCAGTCGTTGCGCATCAAGGAAGTGGCCCTGACCGGCATGGACATGCTGCACCGCATGGATGAACAGGGGCGTGATGCCGGGGCACGGATCGCCGCTGGCATGAAGCCATCCAGTGGCGGTGGCAGTGATGACAGCGGCGAGCCCTGGCAGGTCAGTGTGGACCGGGTGCGCATCATCGGCAGTCAGGTACGCCATGAAGACCAGACCCTGAGCCCCAACTTCCGCATGGGCCTGTACGAGATGTCCGGCAACCTGTTCAACCTGGACACCCGGCCGGGCCGCAAGGCCACCATTGATCTGACCGCGCAGGTGGACCGCTATGCGCCGTTCAGCATCAAGGGCACCCTGACGCCGGACCCGCTGTTCACGGACATGAAGATTTCCCTGCACAACTATGAAATGACCGGGCTGACCCCTTATACCGGGAAATTCCTCGGCTACAAGGTGGAAAAAGGCCAGTTGGGTGTGGATACCGGCGTCTCCATTGAAAACAACCATCTGGAGAGTCGTTCGGATATTCTGGCCGACCAGTTTTACCTGGGGGAGGGTGTACCCAGCGAAGAGGCGGTGAAGGCACCGGTGAAACTGGGACTCGCCGTGCTGCGTACCCGTTCCGGGGAAATCACGCTGCCGGTGAAAATGTCCGGGCAACTGGACGATCCCAACTTCAGCGTCAGTGGCATGATTCTCAAGGTGATCGTCAATGTCCTGGTGAAAGCCGCCACGGCACCGTTCTCCATGCTGGCCGGGCTGGCCGGTGGCGAGAATCTGGAGACCATTCCCTTCGTGCCGGGCAGTGCCGAACCGGATGCGCAGACACATTCCTCTCTGGAGGCGTTGGCCAAGGTGCTCAACGAGCGTCCGGACCTGAAGGTGGCGCTGGTGGGCACCACCGATGCGGCGGACCGTCGCGCCATTGCCGGCCAGCAGATCGGCCAGGATGTGGAAGGCGATGACTGGTCGGGGATCGACCTGGCTCTGCAGGACAAATCGCAACGCCGCAAGCTGATTCGCCGTTATGAATCCCGCTATGACCGGGAGGCGGAAACCCTGGTCAGCGAGCCCCTGCCGGAAGACCGGGAGCAGCGCGACACCCTGCTGGCTCGGGCCGCCTGGGAGGCCATGCTGGAACAGGAGGCCGCCGCTATCGCCAAGGACCCGCTGGTGGAGCTGTCCCGCCTGCGTTCGGAAAACGCCAAGGCGGTGCTGGTGCAGCAGTTCGGGGTGACGCAGTCCCGCCTTTACCTCAATCAGTCCAAGGTGGACGGCGAGGTATCCGGCCTGACATTGAAACTGGAACACTGACGGTGCCGGTGGTCTGGCAGCAGTCCCGCGATGGGGTGCGTTACGAAGTGCGTCGCAGCGGGCAGACATTGTGTCTGTTCGCCAATGGTGTACAGCATTCCGAATTCCATCCCCGCCGCCTGCTCACGGGTAGCGTCTGGGACCTGTTATGGTTGCCGGCGCTGTTGCATGACCCGACGCGTTATCGGCGTGTCCTGATACTGGGGCTGGGCGGCGGTTCGCTGGTCCCGGCCATTCGTGCCTTGATCGACCCTGAGGTGATGATAGCGGTGGAGTTGGACGCGCCTCACCTGGAAGTGGCGCGGGAAGTGTTCAAGGTCGGTGAGTATGGGGTCGAGACCTTTCTGGGCGATGCCCAGAGCTGGTTGCGGGATTACCGCGGCGAGCCTTTCGATCTGATCATTGAAGACCTGTTCGCGCCCAGCAACGAACAGGTGAGCCGGGCGGTGCCGGCGGACGATGCCTGGCGCGATTGCCTGGCCGCCAACCTGTCGGCGCAGGGCACTCTGGTGATGAATTTCGGGGACTGGGCCGAATACCGGGACAGCCCGGCGGCCACCCGCAAGGCCTTGAAAGGCTTCGCCAGCCGTTTCCGCCTGTCCTGTAGCGACTGCCACAATGCGGTGATTGCCTTTACCCGCGACAAGGCTCGCAGCATCCACCTGCGCCGCCGCATTGCCACCATCAAAAAACTCAACACTCGCGACGCCCTGGCCCGGCTGGACTATCACATCCGGCAGCTGGATTAGGCCTGACCTCACTTATTCCAGACGCTCACCGTTGGAGCCTTGCTCGCAAGGCGAAGGGGCGAATCAGGCACGGTGCCTACTGAAACCTTCGCTTTGCGAGCAAAGCTCCAACGGTATTTTTATGGCTCTTCGCGGATTTGAGGGAAAGTTAAGCTGCCTGGTCGAAGGTCGGACGTCAGAAGTCTGACGCCCAAATCAAACCCCGGGTTTGCAGTGCTTGTGAGCGTAGTGGCAGGTACATTGCGCAAGAGCTTGGGGGCTGCCGGTTTTCTGTCTTTTGCGTCAGACGTCCGACTTCAGACGTCTGACCCCTCTGCTTTTCCGCTAATCCGCGATGAACCCTTTTTATTGCCGTTAG
Source organism: Pseudomonadales bacterium (assembly GCA_022360555.1). Classification (GTDB taxonomy): domain Bacteria; phylum Pseudomonadota; class Gammaproteobacteria; order Pseudomonadales; family Alcanivoracaceae; genus Alcanivorax. The sequence goes on along the minus strand of JAKSCQ010000045.1, from coordinate 12,647 downwards.
TGGCGTGCTTGCGTGTTGCGTGGGGCGTGCAAGCGTAGAGTCACCATCAATCCAGCAGAGAAACTGAATACAGGTCGCGGCTTTCCTGTTCGGTCAACAACTGGGCGGTGCGGGCCTGGTTGTCATGCAGGCCGACAAACAGGGCCCGGTAGGTGAGCACCGCCTGGACATAGTCGCGGGTTTCCCGGAAGGGAATGGACTCGATCCATACATCCGCTGGCACGGCATCCTCTTCCTCGCCCAGCCAGTTGTTCACCCGGTGGGGGCCAGCATTGTAGGCGGCCAGGGCCAGCACCCGGTTGCCGTTGAAAGTTTCCAGCAGTTCAGCCAGATACCGGCTGCCCAGGGTGATGTTCAACTGTTCCTGGTAAAGGTCATCCCCTTTGGGCCGGGCCAGTTTGGCGTCCTTGGCCACCTTGCGGGCGGTGCCCGGCATCAGTTGCATCAGGCCCCGGGCGCCCACCGGCGAGCGGGCATGGGGGTTGAAAGCGCTTTCCCGGCGGGATACGGCCATGGCCAGCCAGGGGTCCAGGTCATGGTTGGCGGCTTCGCGAACAAATTCTGCCTTGTAGGCCGGCGGGAACCGCCAGGCCAGGGTGTCCCAGGCCTTGGCCTGGATGGAGGCCTGTACCGACAGCGCATACCAGCCCTGGTCCAGGGCGTACTGGGCCAGTTGGCGCTGCTGCTGGTTGTTGCTGTGCCACAGCAGCCACAGCCATTCACGGGTGGCGGCCGGGGCTTCATCCAGTTGCTGCAACATACGGATACGGGTGATGGCAGGGGGCGGACTGAAACTGTCATCCGCGGTGACGCGGGCGTTGGAGAACCGGTAGGGCTCGCCGAGACGATCCGCGGCCATGAAGCCATAAAAATTCCGTTGTATAGCCGCTTGCTGATAGTAGGTACGCGCCTGGTCCGGGTTTTGGGTTTCTTCCAGGGCGCGGGCCATCCAGTAGCGCCAGCGCGAGTCCTGTTGTTCCGCTTCCGGGAGTTTGGCGATCCAGTTCTGCACTCCCTGCCAGTCCTGTTCAATGATGGCTCGGCGGGCGCGTTGGTCGAGCAGGTCCACGTCGTTATGGCTGGCGAGCCATTGGTCCAGCCACTGGCGGTTTTCTTCAATGCCGCGAATGGTGGAGTACCAGGCGATGCGCTGGGCGGTTGCTTCGCGCAGGGTGTCGTCGCGCAGCCCGTGACGGCGGCTCTGGCTTTCGAACCATTGGCGAGCTTCCACCGTATCCTTGTAGGCCCAGCGGTAAAGACCGGCGGCAAGCAGCTCCTGACGCAGGGCGGGATCAAGCGTGCGGGGGATAGCCTCGACCTCTTCCGGGTCCGTGTAGAGTGTGCGCAGCCAGTGGCTGGCCAGCTCGTAGTCAGTGCCTTCGAGCTTGCCATCCAGGTAACGGACCAGGCCGATACTGTTGGCCCGGAAGGCCAGTAATTCCCGCTCCCAGATAGCCTTGGCATCAATGTTGCCACGCGCCTGGGCCGCCTCGAAAAGCGGGTCACATACGGAAGGGCGGGACTGTCCGCTGGCCCAGATGCGTGCCGCTTCGTTCAGTGCCTTGTCGTCACCGCTGGCCAGGCGGGCCCGGTAGTAGTAGCACTGTTGGGCGATGGGGCCCGGAGCATCGTCATTGAGGGCCAGCAGGTCATCCCACTGTTCCGCTTCGCCATAGGCCACGGTGGCCAGCCCGCGAATGTCGGCAGGCAGGGGAGAGTCGGCATAACGTTGGGTGTAGTCCTGGATTTTTTCCGGCGCCAGGGCGGGCAGGGCCGCCCGTAGCCGGTGGAAATCCAGGTAGGCCTGAAGGGGGTGTTCCTCACCCAGGCGTTCCTGTTGCCGGGCCAGGGTGTCCCAGTCGTCATTGCGTGCTGCATCCAGTGCTTTGCGGAAGTCGCCGCTGTCCGTTGCGGCGACCACCAACGAAGAAAACAGGCAGCAGGCAAACAGTACAGCGGCGCAAGTCATGCGGACCATCTGTGCCTCCACATCGTCGGGTTATGGCTGTGATTCTAGCGGGTGGGGCGTCAGAAAATCGTGGTGAATATGTAAAACTTGCAGGAGGCGTCTCAAGACAGAAAATCTGCAGAAAAACCTTACCATCGCTATACTGCTCTGCCTTGATTTTGCGCGGTGACCCGGATAGGTGGGATGGAAAATACGACACAATTATTACTGCGTCAGGCGGATGCCCTGTCCGGACGCCATGTGCTGGTGGTGGACGCCAATGATACGGCGCTGAAAAGCCTGGATGTGGATGCCAGCCTGCAGCTACATGCCGATGACTTCACCATCGGTGCCCAGCAATGGGCGCCGGCGCCCACCGTCCCGGCGGGAACGGACCTGCTGGTGTTGCCACTGCCCAAGTCCATTGACCGCCTGCGGTTTTTGCTCAATTGGCTGGCCGGGGAAATCACCGAGCCCATGGAGTGCTGGCTGGTGGGGCCTGCGAAAGGGGGGATCCGGGGCGCGCTCAAATACCTGGAGGCCCATGTGGATGAGGCGACGCTGGTGGACAGTGCCCGGCACTGCAAGCTGTACAGCGGCATGCTGCAGCCCGGTGAGCCCCAGACACTGGATGCCTGGGGTGAGGTCATCACCGTGGAATCACTGAGTGCGGTGAGTTATCCCGGCGTGTTCAGCCATGGTCGCCTGGATGAAGGGTCCCGGTTGTTGCTGGATGTGCTGGCGGCCAACCGGTTGCCATCGCCGGGTCGGGTGATCGACATGGGATGCGGCGCCGGGGTGCTGTCCGTGTGGCTGGCCAGACGCGGCTGGCAGGTGCAGGCGGTGGATGTCAGTGCCAGCGCGGTGGCTGCCAGCAAAGCCAGCCTTGCGCGCAATGACCTTCAGGGGCTGGTCACGGGGGGCGATCTGTTTTCTGCCAGCCAGGGGCGGGTGGACATGATTGTTTCCAACCCGCCTTTTCACGATCGTCGTCAGCGAACCACGGATATTACCCGCCGCTTGATCGCCGAGGCCCCCTCTCACCTGAAGAGTGATGGGGAAATGTGGCTGGTGGCCAACCGGGAGCTGCCCTATGTGCAGTGGCTGGATGAGGCCTTCCGGCATGTGCAGGTGGCCGGGGAAACCACCCGTTTCCGGGTTTATCGGGCGGTGCTCTAGCGCTAACCCTTCACTTTGCCCCGCCACCCGTTGGAGCTTTGCTAGCAAAGCGAATCGCCGGTGGGGCATTCAGGCCTTCGCCTTGCGAGCAAGGCTCCAACGGTGTGTGAGACCAGGGAAAGTGGATCTGGCTTCTTTTTATAGCAACTTTTCCTTTGCCATCCAGGTGATGCAGTTTTCGATCATGGTGGCCAGGGGAACCTGGTCATTGAAGCCCAGTTCGCGCACGGCCTTGCTGCCGTCGGCGTGGACCCGGCTGGTGACCAGTGCCACTTTCTCCGGGGTCAGCCGGGGTTCGTTGCCGGTGAAGAGGCTGCCGATGGGGTAGAGCTGGCCGGCCAGTTTCAGCACCGCTGGTGGCACGGTTCGGGTCGGGGCCTTGCGGCCCAGTTGCCGGGCAATGGTCTGCACCAGTTCCAGAAAACTGGCTTCCACCCCGGCCAGAATATAGCGCTCGCCGGTCCCGCCCTTTTCCAGGGCGGTGAGATGGGCCTGGGCCACTTCTTCCACCGCGCAAAAGTTGCCGCCACCCGGGGGGACGCCGGGCAGCTTGTCGTCGTTGATCAGCTTGATCATCTGCGACCAGTTGTGGGTATCGCCGGCACCGATGATGCCGCAGGGGTTGAGTATGACCGCATCCAGTCCCTGCTTGATGCCGGATTCCACTTCCTGCTCAGCGAGAAACTTGGTGCGGTTGTAGCTGATCCAGTCATTGGCGGCGTTGGAGGGGGTGTCCTCGTTGATGGGGGCGTCCTGGATCCCCCAGGCGGAAATGGACGAGGTATGGATAAAACGGCCCGCCACGTTTTTCAGGGCGGCGCTGACCATGGCCCGGGTCCCCATTACATTGTCGCGATACTGTTGGGCATTGCCGCGTCGCCACAGGTTGGTATTGCCGGCGACATGGAACACCGCATCCGGCGCTGGCGGCATGGCCAGGGCCAGCTCGGTGGCATTGTCCAGTGGTGCCTGCACCACGGTCACTCCCTTTGCCTGCAGGGACGCCGGATCGCTGTGTGGACGAATCACCGCGGTGACATCCCAGCCCCGTTCCTGCAACTGATCTACAATATGTCCGCCCAGAAACCCCCGAGCCCCACTGACAAACGCCACCGGCATCGTCGTTCTCCTTGTTGTCGTTGCCACCGAGTGTACCCGCACGAGCCTGAATATTTCACCAAAACGTGGCAGAATCCAGCGTTGCTGCCGTTATTGGCGTTAGTGGTGCGCTTGCGTGGTGCGTGACCGCGTTCCCCGGAAATGAATTTCAGTACTGGCCAAATCCCGGCCTTTTGACTATAGTCCCGAATCGTTCGGCGGGTGTAGCTCAATGGTAGAGCAGAAGCTTCCCAAGCTTACGACGAGGGTTCGATTCCCTTCACCCGCTCCAAATAAAAAAGCCACCCCAAACGGGGTGGCTTTTTTTATGATTCAGCGCGGATTAGCGAGGAAAGCAGAGGGGTCAGACGTCTGAAGTCGGACCTCTGACGCGAAAGGCAGAAAACCGACTGCCCCCAAGCCCTTGGTCCAAGTACCAGCGCAATGTACCTGCCACTACGCTTACAAGCACTGCAAACCTGGGGTTTGGCTTGAGCGTCAGACTTTTGACGTCCGACCTTCGACCAGGTTCCTTAACTTTCCCTCAAATATGCGGTGGACCTTTTCCATTTGGCCAGGCTTTCGCGATGTGGCACATCGCTTCCCGCAGGCGAATCAGATTGGGAAGGCTAGAAACTTCCCGCCCAACTGGAACAGCCCCTGGATTTCCATAGCATCATCCAGGTTCCCGGCCGCGTCGCTGGCCAGCATGATGTAGGGATAGCGGTGGGCCCAGGCACAGGGTTTCACATACTGAATCCGTGCTTGGTCGGCACTGGCCTGGTGGTTAAAGCAGACAAAGCTGTCCCTGTCCGTGTTGTACAGAACATACCCCTGAAAGACGGCGCTGGCGGGCAGTCCCATTTCCTCCAGGAAATCGGACATCCAGCCCTGCTTGCTTTCAATGTCCATGTTGCCCTCGGTGGCCAAGCGGGTGTGGTAAGCGTGTAGACCCCAGAGTACGCGAGGAGTTTCAGGGGGTTGATGGGCCTTTTTTGTACTTTTGTCGTTTTATTGTTCCGGGCGGTTCCGTGCCGTATCGCCTGTGCAGAAGGGGGATATTGATACTGTCCATAATGACAGTGTAAGCTGCCGGGTAATGTCCTGCCTGAAGCCTGAAAGCCATGCCTGAATTGCCACTGTTTGCAGAGCGTATCGCGGCCGGTTTCCCGTCCCCCGCCCAGGGTTACATGGATGAACCGCTGGATCTCAATCGCCTGTGCCTGGGGGAGGAGGCCGCCACCTTCCTGTTGCGGGTGGAAGGGGAGTCGATGACCGGGGCCGGTATCTTTCCCGGGGATATTCTGGTGGTGGACCGGGCCCGGGAAGCCGGCCATGGCGATATTGTGGTGGTGGCGGTGGACGGGGCCTTTACGGTCAAGGAACTGCAACTGTCCCCGGAGCCCGTGCTGCTACCCCACAATCCCCGTCACCAACCGCTGTACCTGGAAGGGCGCGAATGGGAGCTGTTCGGGGTGGCGACCTTTTCGGTCCATGCACTGGATCGCAGGAGTCGGGCCCGTGTTTGCCCTGGTTGATTGCAACAGTTTCTATGCGTCCTGCGAGCGGGTATTCCGCCCGGATCTGAAGGGGCGCCCGGTGGTGGTGTTGTCCAATAATGATGGCTGCATCGTGGCGGGGTCTCCGGAGGCTCGGGGGCTGGGGGTGCGCACTGGTATGCCTCTGCATGAAGCCCGGGACCTGATTCGCAAGCATGGGGTGGCGGTGTTTTCCTCCAACTACACCCTGTATGGGGATATGTCCCGCCGGGTGGTGGCCACGCTGGAAACGCTGGTTCCCCAGGTGGAAATGTACTCCATTGATGAGTGCTTTCTGGATCTGTCCCTGTTCCCGGACCATGAGCTGCAGCCGCTGGGTCAGCAGATTCGCGAACGGGTTGCCCGCTGGGTGGGGCTGCCGGTCTGCGTGGGGATTGCACCCACCAAGACCCTGGCAAAGCTGGCCAATTCCCTGGCCAAGAAGGACGCCGGGGCCGGGGGTGCGGTGGTGCTCAACAGCGATGCCCGACGACGCGGGGCCTTGTGGCAGGTGCCGGTATCTGCCGTATGGGGGGTGGGGCGGCGTTTGGCTGGCCGGCTGGAGGCCATGGATATCAATACGGCTGAACAACTGGCCGCCGCCGATCGCCGCCTGATACGTAAACGTTTTTCTGTGGTGCAGGAGCGACTGGTGCGGGAACTCAATGGCGAGCCCTGCCTGACCATGGAAACCCAACCGGTGCCACGCCAGCAGGTGATTCATTCGCGCTCCTTCGGGGACCCTCTGGTGTCCCTGCCGGCCTTGCGTCAGGCAGTCAGTGACTTCACGGCCAAGGCGGCGGAAAAGATGCGCCAGGAAGGGTTGTGTGCTGGCCGGATCAGCCTGTATCTGCGTACGGCCCCCATGGGCAAGCCCCAGCAGCTCTTCCCCCATACGGCCAGCGCCAGCCTGTCTCCGGCCTCGCTGGATACCCGGGTGCTGAGCCGGCAGGCCGGCGAGTTGCTGTCTTCGTTGTGGAAGCCCGGTTACCGGTATGGCAAGGCCGGTGTGATGCTGACCGAGCTGAGCCCGGCCGGGCAGGGGCAGGCTTCCCTGTTTGCTTCCCAGGAGACAACAAGGAAGGAAGAGGCGCTGATGAAAACGCTGGATGCCATTAATGCCAGCGGCAAGGGCAAGGTCTGGCTGGCGGGGCGGGGCATGAAGCGCGAGGAGCAAAGTGTCTGGGCCATGCGCCGGGCTCATTTGTCCCCGGCCTACACCACGCGGGTGGAGGACCTGCCGCGGGTTTATTAAAGGGTTTTCGCGCATTGACGGGAGGTCAGACGTCCGCTCCAGACCCTGTATCGCTTTGCCTCTAACCTGCGATGATAAATGCCTTCCCGGGACAGCGATTTCCCCGGCTCTCTGGAAAATCGCCGTCCGAGAGACGGCTCCTACAGGGGCGGGCGATTAACCCGGCACTGCGGTCATCGGCATCTGGTCCAGCATGCGTTCCTCGATGCGGTCCAGTCGCTCGCGGCAATCCCGGAAGGTGCGGCTGATGCTGGTGGTGTTGGCCACCATATCGATCTTCGGCCAGGTGGCCTTTTCGCCCTTGCGGATGAAATTGCGCACATCTTCCAGGGTGGGGTTGCTGAGCACCTTGAGCACATTCATGGGCTGGCGCGGCGGGATCATGTTGATATCGCCGATATATTTTTGCGTCACCATGCTTTTCGCCTTGTCCACCATCAGCCCCACATCGTTGGACTCCACCCGGCGCTGCAACAGTTGCAGGCCATAGCGCAGGTTCATGGAGACATTACGCAGGGCCCAGTCGCTGATCACGCTGAGTGAGCTGTCGGTGTTCTCGTTGCGCGACAGGAAGGGCACCACATGGGGGTTGGTCTGGCTGACGATGGAGTGGTTGACGCCGTACAGCCGTGCCAGACGGTGGATGGGCAGATCATCCACGATGGAGCCATCCACGAACTTGCGTCCGGGAATGTAGGGGACACGTTCACCGTCGATATTTTTCGCCCACAGGGACACCGGCGGATAGATGCCGGGGATGGCGCAGGATGCCAGGGAGGCCTTGCGGATCAGCACGTTGGGGGAGGTGCGCCAGTTCAGCAGGCGGGCGTGCTGGTTACGGTCGTAAGGACTGACGGTAATGTTGATTTCCCGGCCCGTATGGCGGTAGGCCTCCTCGAAGGTCATGTCGAGGATGTTTTCTTCCAGGCAGGCTTCCAGGTGGTCCCCGTCCAGCACCGGCCGGCCGCGTACCAGGCCTTTCCAGCCGAGTACCTTGAAGGCTTCCAGGTAGATGTTTTCCGGTTCCAGTTTGACCTTCAGTTCCTCGTCATTGTGGGTGCCCACCACGGAGGCAATGATGCTGCCGGCGCTGGAGCCGGAGATCACCGAGGGCAGCAGGCCCTGTTCCCACAGACAGCGGGCCACACCAATGTGGAACAGGCCCAGAGCGGCACCGCCGGACAGCATCAGGCAGCTCTGGCCGAAGGCCTGGCCGGTGGTTTCGAAGAAATCCAGTTTTTCCTTGAGGCCGAACTCCTTGAAATTGGTGTCGCACAGGTAGTTCAGGGCGGTGGTGACTTCGGTGAGATAGTTCTCGATCAGATGCTTGGTGCCCACCCGACTGTGCTGGTAGAGGCGGGGATTGGAGATATTGCCCAGATTCCCGTGCAGGCCTTCGTGCAGGTGGAAGACCAGCTTGTTCACGTCGTTGCGCTCGCGGGCCTGGCGGATCTGCCAGAGCCGGTTGCGGATCAGTTCGTAGTCGTAATGGGGGGAACGGTCGATTTCCTTCCATTCGTCGGCACCGGACAGGCGATCGTGCTCCTGGCTGGCTTCGTACCATTCCTGATAGGTCTCGGCGTGCTCGATGGCCCGTTCGAGTTGCTTGAGAGTGCCTTTCATGCAGGTTCTCCGGCATGCGTTATTGTCATTAGCTGATGTCAGTATAGCCATGACGGCTGCCAGGAATTAAGGGGTTGTCGGACAAAAAAACGCAGTCATCGGGAAATGACTGCGTGAATATGGGCAGAATTGCCTAACGGGAGATCAGCGCATGCTGATGGGGTGTGGCATCAATGGGGCAATGCCCTGGCCACGTCTTCGAGCACCTTGATCATCTGCAGGGCCCGGAAGGGTTGGGACAGTGTGAAGCGGGCATTGGGCGCGTTGGCGGAACTGGGGTAGACCAGGATGCAGGGCTTGCCACTGCGCAGTGAGTCGCCCCGGAGCGGGTCGTGGGCGGCCACCAGCAGTACATCGGCCTGCTGGGGGTCGGTGTTCTGCCAGGTCACGGTACAGCGCCCGTTGATAATGCCCATCATGGAGACGAAAACGCTGGCGGCATCCTGTGTCAGTCCGTTGACGGAGAGTGTGCGGTTCATGATCCATCCCTGTGTGATTGCCGAAGGCGGTGCCTGACTTGTGTTGTAAGGAGGGAACGCGGGGGCTGCAAAGTGATCGCGATGGATGGTGCGTGAAGAGGGGGCGAGTGGGGGGCTGCATTCGGCACTGTCTGAAAAGGCTGACAGCGTGTAAGCATAAGATTACATGTGCTCCCCGACGTGCCAGGCAGGGGGAAGGGACATTCAGGTGTCCGCCTGGCTGCGAAACTGGCCGGGAGTCATGCCGGTGTGGCGCTTGAAGCTGCGCTGGAAGGAGCGGATATCCGAATAACCCAGAGATTCGGCAATGACCGCTTGCGGGTCGCGGGTCTGGCGCAACAACAGCCGGGCCTGCTTCAGACGCACTTCATCGAGCAGCTTTTGCCAGCTCTGGCCTTCATCCGCCAGGCGGCGGTGCAGGGTGCGGACATTCATGCCCAGTCGCTCGGCCACATTTTCCTTGCGTGGCAGGTTGTTTCCGATTTCATCCTGAATGCATTGCCGGACCCGCTGGCTGAGGCTGGTTTCCACTCCCAACTGGTTGAGCTGGCGTACGGCATGGGCTTCCAGGGTCGACAGCAGCAACGGGTCCGGCTGGCGAATGGACTGGTCGAGCAGGGCCGGGGGGCCCACCAGGGCGGAGCAGGGTTGTTCGAAAAGGACATCGCAAAGAAATACCCGCCGGTATTCCTCCACCTGGGAGGCTGCCGGTGCCGGGTGTTCCAGCCATACCTGGGCGGGGGCCAGTTTCTGGTTTCCGGTGAGCCAGCGGGCATAGCGCACCCAGGAGCCAAGCACATTGTCGATCAGATGCTGGCGGGCGGGTTGTTCGGTGTACAGGCAGTTCCAGCGAATGGAGGCCTGATTGTGTTCGATACACATGTCCGTGGTGCCCATGTCACCGACCAGCCTTTCATAGAGACTGACCTTGGAGAGGGCTTCGTGCAGGGTGCCCGCGCTCATGGCGATATAGCCCATGACATTATAGGAGCCGGGCTGAACGAACTCCGAGGTATGCAGGCCAAACAGGGGATCGCCGGACTGTTCGATCAGGGTGTGCAACAGGGCCTGGAAGGCCTGCCCGGGAATACGGGCATCGGGTTGCTGGATTTCCCGGGCATCCAGGGTCGCGGCATCCAGCGCCGCCGGGATATCCAGCCCACGGGCTTCGCCGTGGGCCAGATACTGTTGCAGGGCGGCACTACTGATCTGGCCAAGGGTATCCATGGATCGGGCGACCTCAGTCCAGTTCGAAGGTAACCTGTACCTGGGCGCTGATGTCGGTTTCCCCCGGGCGGTAGCTGTCCGCCATGGCGCCTTCCTTGCTGCGGGCCATCATGGCCATGGGGCGGGGCGTCTGGATGTTGTGCGCCTGGATTTCAATGGCCTGGCCCAGGTCACGGTCGGCGGCTTCGGCGATAATGGTGGCACGGCGACGGGCATTGGCAACGGCCTTTTCCAGAGCCTGGTCCGATAGGGCATCCGCGTTGCTGACTTCCGTGCCGGCCGGACGGATATCACGCACGCCCTGTTCGGCCAGGCCCTGTAGCAGCCCGGTATAGGCTTCAAGTCCCTTGACCCGGAAAATGACTTCACGGCTGACTTCATGGCCGATCAGTTTGCGTTCCGGCTGGTACTGCCACTGCGGCTGCACGCGCAGGTCGCTGGCCCGGACCTGATCTTCTTCAATATCCAGATCATCGGCCAGATCCAGCATGTCGGCCACGCTCTTGTCCACGGCGGCTTTCATGTCATCAATATCATCGCCGCGCTCACGGGCGGTGGCGACGATGCGGAAAATGTCGGGGCGGGCGGAAACCTCGCCAACGCCGGAAACCGTCACACTGTCCCGCTGGCCGGGTGGCTGGGGCTGGCCGCAGGCGCTCAGGGTGAAAAGGGCAAACAGCATCAGTGCGGCGGTGGTCAAACGTTTCATGGGCTCTCCTTGAACTGCCACTATGGGCAGGGTCCTGTGAGTCGGGTTGTGGTCGACTGGAAACGAAACACGGGTTGTTATCGTTCAAGAGCCTCTGCAGCGTCTCTATCTGTCTGGTGTGGCTTTTCCAGCGTTGTTGCACATCCCTGAAGTGGAGTATTCAACATGCTGTCTTGATAGTAAGCCAGTTTTTGCAAGCCCGACAGACAAAGGGTTTTTCAGAGGCTCTTTTACCGCCTATCATCGCAGCTCGCGAGATGGAGGCAATCATGAGTACAGCCGAACAACGCATTCGACAGCAACTGGGAGAATTTATTCCCGACGATCTGGGGGCCAGTCTGGCCACGGCAAACGCCGTGTCGTCGCTGACCGTGACGGACAGTCAGGTGCTGGCCGAAGTGACGTTGGGGTACCCCGTTGGCAGTGTACGTGAAACCCTGGTGGCGAGCATACGCGAACACCTGCAGCCCGTGCTGGAAGGGCGCGAGCTGGTGCTGAATCTGCAAAGCCGGATTACGCCGCATCGGGCACAGAACAGCCTGCCGGCCCTGGACCAGGTCGCCAATGTGATTGCCATTGCGTCCGGCAAGGGCGGGGTGGGTAAATCCACCACGGCGGTGAATCTGGCGGTGGCCCTGCAGGCGGAAGGGGCCCGCGTCGGTCTGCTGGATGCGGATGTATTTGGGCCCAGCCAGCCGCTGATGCTGGGGATGCCGGAAGGCACCCGGCCGGAAGTACTGGAAGGCAAGTATTTCGTGCCGGTGGAGGCACATGGGGTACAAACCATGTCCATGGGCTATCTTACCACCAAGCAGACGCCGGTGGTGTGGCGTGGCCCCAAGGCCAGTGGAGCCCTGGTACAGATGATGGAGCAGACCCGCTGGCATGAGCTCGATTACCTGCTGGTGGATTTGCCTCCGGGCACGGGGGACATTCAGTTGACACTGGCCCAGAAAATTCCGGTGGCCGGGGCGGTGGTGATCACCACGCCCCAGGACATTGCCCTGCTGGACGCCATCAAGGGCGTGGAAATGTTCCGCAAGGTGGACATTCGCGTGCTCGGGATTGTGGAGAACATGGCCGTGCATATCTGCAGCCAGTGTGGCCACCAGGAGCATGTGTTCGGCCAGGGCGGTGGTGAGCGGATGGCGCGCGATTATCACACCCAGGTGCTGGCGGCGCTGCCACTTTCCCTGCGTATCCGGGAACAGGCGGACAGCGGCAAGCCGGTGGTGGCCGCCAACCCGGACAGCGAGGAAGCGGCCCTGTACCGCCAGGCTGCCCGCCGCATGGCGGCCCGGCTGTCACTGACCGAGGAAGGCAAACGGGCGTTTCCGAAGATCACCCAGCACTAAGGGAGCCTCTGAATAACTCCTTGCGTGCTCAGCGTGGCCTGAAGCGTGCAGCTGTTGTGCCTTGTCTCGACGGGCAGGGTGGTTCCCTTTCCTAGAGGCAAGGCGCAGCAGATGTGCGCTTCCGGCCGCGCCCTCCGGGTCTTCCAGGCTGGCCCGTACTCGTCGTTACAATTGCTCGATGGATGGACATACACCTTCAAAATTGTGCCTAGATTACGAACCAGCCTGAAAGACTG
>JAKSCQ010000212.1 GCA_022360555.1 Pseudomonadales bacterium | reverse complement strand
GGGTGGCATCTACGAAGCACCGCAGATGCTCAAAGACATGGCCGCCAAGGGCGAGTCTTTCTTCGCCTAAGCCACGGACTGAAAGGAGTTAGAGAAATGAGTTTGAATCCTAATGACGTAGTCATCGTCGATGCGGTCCGTACCCCCATGGGCAAGAGCCGTAATGGCCAGTTCCGTAACGTGCGTGCCGAGAAACTGTCTTCCCTGCTGGTGGAAGCGCTCATGGAGCGTAACCCCAACTGGGACATCCAGCAGACCGAGGACGTGATCTGGGGCTGTGTCAACCAGACCAAAGAACAGGGCATGAACATCGCCCGTAACATCGCCATGCTGGCCGGCCTGCCGCGCACCAGCGCCGCGCAAACCGTGAACCGTCTGTGTGGTTCTTCCATGCAGGCCCTGCACTCCGCCGCCCAGTCCATCCAGACCGGCAACGGTGACGTGTTCGTCATCGGTGGTGTGGAGCACATGGGTCACGTGGCCATGGATCACGGTGTGGACATCAACCCGGAGATCTCCAAGGTCACCGCCAAGGCCTCCAACATGATGGGCCTGACCGCGGAAATGCTGGGCAAGATGCACGGCATCAGCCGTGAGCAGCAGGACGAGTTCGGTGTGCGTTCCCACCGCCTGGCCTGGGAAGCTACCCAGGAAGGTCGCTGGAAGAACGAGATCGTTCCCATCGAAGGTCACGACCAGGACGGCAACAAGGTTCTGTGCGAGATCGACGAAGTGATCCGTCCCGGTGCCAGCCTTGAAGACATGCAGAAACTGCGTCCGGTATTCGACCCGGCCAACGGTACCGTCACTGCCGGCACCTCCTCTGCCCTGTCCGACGGTGCCTCCGCCATGCTGGTCATGAGCGCCGCCAAGGCCGAAGAAATGGGCCTCAAGCCCCGCGCCAAGATCGTCTCCATGGCCGTTGCCGGCTGCGACGCTGCCATCATGGGTTACGGTCCCGTACCGGCCACCCAGAAGGCCCTCAAGCGCGCTGGTCTGACCATCGACGACATCGACTACGTGGAGCTGAACGAAGCGTTCGCTGCCCAGTCCCTGCCCGTCATGAAAGACCTGAAGCTGCTGGACGTGGCCGACCAGAAAGTGAACCTGAACGGCGGCGCCATCGCCCTGGGTCACCCGCTGGGCTGCTCCGGAGCGCGTATCACCGGCACCCTGCTGAACGTACTGGAATGGAAAGGCGGCAAACTCGGCCTGGCCACCATGTGCATCGGCCTGGGTCAGGGTATCGCTACCATCATTGAGCGTGTATAACGCCTGACGCCCGAAGCCTGACGCCGGACGCAAGCCGGCGCTCAGGCCCGGATGCCAATTTCCGGCCCCGCCTCACAAGGGCGGTACTGGAAACAAAAAACCCCGGCTTACCCGCCGGGGTTTTTCTTTGTCTGGTCTCGCGTAGAAGCCATCAACGCGCACAGATAAACGACGCGCTTCCCCCGCAAAGGTAGAAGGTAGAGCCCATACGATTATTCTCTTTGCAGTTACCCACGGTTACCGCAACTTCGTTAAACTCGAAAGTCTCATTATGGTGCACTCGGGTGTAGCCCTTTGTCTTGCATTGACTTTTAGCCTTCTGGAGTAACTGGAAGCCAAGAGTCTCTACTGCGCTTTCCTTACTGTGGGATTCATCCATAAACTCACTTTGGTAATCCTCTAAAGAAAAGTCCACATTTCCTGTGTAATCCGAGAATATGTAGTTGCAATACCGCTTCGGCACGTTGGGTAGTGGTCCAGCACTCTCACTTTTCGCTATGCATTCAACCGCCTTTTCATCTTGAATGGCTGCGCGACTACTCTGCATCGCGATATCACCGCTTCCCGCAGAGCGATATGGTGTATTTTCATTCCGGGACAGTGATTCAGATGCTCGTGAGCTGGCTGTTGTTGAGCTGCCATCTTGGGCACTATTACTTGATTCAGCCGCCTTCTGATCGTGAATGATTGCAATATCTCTTTGGCTTTTAGCGAATATATCATCTACAGAATCAGCAGTAGATTGCCCTTGTGGAGCTGAAGCCTGGGAAACAGCCTGATGAACAGATGACATGACGTCAGGATCCAACATTACCTCTTTCATGCCAGAAGCCGACTCAACAACGGTTGTAGTGCCCGCAATCAGCCCGGAAATTCCTGCATCAAGAGCAATGGAGACTGGCCCGACGCCACGCAGAGCCAACATGTCGGAAGAAAGGTCTTCGAGCTCCTCACTTTGATCCCTCCCCCCCATCTGATTCAATGCAATACGAGACCTCCTTGCAAGGTAGTCGGGAAAGTATCGCGATGCATCCAGGTGAGTTTTCCCAAAAGCGGCGGCCCCAGCTCTGGCAGCCAGCGAAAACTCAGCGTATCCAACTTTGACTGATCGGGGTTTTATTTCACTAATCTCGAGGTTCACATTCCATAGTTTATGGCTACCGTCAATCCCGCCAAAGTACTCATCTGTTCTCTTGGCTTCTACAATGTCGGCGGTTACGGATATTCGATACAGTCGCTCACTGTTTTGGCTGAAAAGTGGCAGCAACGCATCACGCAAATCACGCTTTGCCTCACCTTCAGCTGCCGGATGAACGCCGGAGGCTACGATTTTTATGGGCCCCAAAGTGCCATCAAACAAAGCAGACTCAGAAGAGCTAGCCTCAGCATATTGAAGAAAAAACAGAAGCATAACCGCAAAAAGGGAAGATCGACTATTCATAGAATGTATAGTTCCTCTTTGCATCAAGAAGGGACCTGACCAATAGCGAGCAGAACATTTTGTCACCGGCCGGTTGCGCCTCGTCCCAGGAGTGCCCAAAGCTGAAGGCATGCTCAAGAGAAACATAATCGACAGACACTGCCCCCTTATCAAGCAAATCCCCCGGGTTGGAAGTGGAGTAAACTTCGTAAGAAAGTGTAGACACACCATTATATACTGCTGGAACAAGTGTCAGAGTAATTCCCGTCACAAAAAAACTCAGACCACTTAACTTTGCCTCATTGTAAACTCTGGCGACCAAAATATAGTCAGCATCATCGACGGATACCTGACTAAAATCAGAATTACAGTTAATAACCCCTTCACCATTACGGTACTCTGAAATTTCATCACGAAATATATAGGCTGGTGTCATATTCCCAGCATTATGGTCAACCCGATAACTGTTAAATTTCCCTTTCGATGGATTAAAGAATTCACCGTAACCTTTCATTGCTTCGTTGTATTCTT
>JAKSCQ010000138.1 GCA_022360555.1 Pseudomonadales bacterium | reverse complement strand
GCGTGTTGGCTGTGCTGTAAGAGCGTGCCCCCACGGAACCCGACGGATTGGCGTGCAAGCGTGATGCGTGCCTGCGTGTAAGCCATACCGTTCTACGAAGCACCCTGTTTTTGAGGGAACGCAGCACCTACCCCGCCACCAGCACTGCCAGGCCGGTCGCCAGACACGCCAGCGGCACCACAACCAACCCCTGTCGAAGCAACACCCCGAACCAGCCACTCCATGGATACTCGTCTTGCATAGTGTTTTCCCCTAAACATGCAGTGGCGGCAGTATAGGGAGCGGGCCCGGTAACGGGAGCACCGGGATAACGGAAGTTGCTGTGCGAGAAAATGGACAGGGCCTGTAGCAGAATCGCAACGGGCGGGATGACTCAGCCCGCCACCATGACCGCAATCAACAAAGCCAACAGCGCCAGCGGAATGGCGATCAGCGCGCGACGGACCAGCAAGCCGAGCCAGTAATAACGATGCATTTTTATTTTCCCCCAATACCCGCCAGCGAGTATAGGAAGTGGCAATGCGATATCACATCGCCCAAATGGGGTAAAACGGCCCATTAACGCATTGCCACATCGTCGGTCAGGGTATGCATCCAGAACTGCATGGGCTTGCGGCTGGGCTCCTTGTCGCCCAGATCCGTCCAGTCGAAATGGGCCACCAGCCCCTCCTGTGGGGTGTAGCCCCGGCTCTGCCAGAACGCATCCAGCGGCCGGTAATTTTCCGGGCGGGCGGGGTGATCGTCCGGGCGCTGCACGGCGCAGAATACCGTGTGACGGAAACCGAAATCCGCGGCGTACTGTTCGCGCAAATCAAAAAACCGATGGCCGATGCCCTGCCCCCGATAGTCCGGCAGTAACACCGATTCGCCAAAATAAAAGATGGTGGACAGCTCCGCGCCCAGTTCCCGAAACGGCGCCTGGAAGGCGGTATCGGCTTCCAGCAGCGGCAGCGCAGTGGCGGCACCGATCAGGCGGTTATATTCCAGCGCCAGTACAAAGACGCTGCGATCGGATTGGGCATAGCGGTCCAGATAGCTGCGTTCGTAAGCCAGATCACCGTCGTAGAGATAGGGAAAATCGCGGAACACCTCAATGCGCAGTGCCGCCAGCTCATCCAGCCAGGGCTCGACGGCAAAACCGGTCACCGGACGAATTTCCACTGAGGACATGGGCGCTCCTTGCAGACCTGTTTAACGGGAACAGGCAACCAATAGCATGTTGGCCCCGGGAAAGGAAAGGTCTTTCCCTAACCGCTGCGCGCCTTTGTTACGGTGCCAACGGCACAGGCGAGTTTCGAAAAGCCAAACCGACATGCCGGGAGGTTGCCAGGAAATTCTATGCAAGGAAGGGACGAGTTTCCCCAAACGTCCGTGGGAGCCATGCTTGCATGGCGAAGGGTTGGGGATGGCGCCGGATCGGTATGGTTTGGATAGACCTGTCGAGTTCTGACAGGCCTGATCGCCCGTTGGGCGATTCCGCGCAAGCGCGGTTCGCACCTCAAGAGGCTGTATTCGCTTCGCTCACCCCTTCGGGGCCGCCCTCCGGGCGTTACTCCGCTACGCTCCGTTCCTACAGCGGCTTCGCAGAAAGCACCGGGGTTGGGGAACTTTTCAGACCTTCCCTATCCAACCCATCGCAACTCGTCGCTCGTATCACCCCGGCCAGGCGAGAATCAGGCCGGTGAACCACAACACCACAAATACCACCTGGCGGAAGCGTTCCTCGTTGACGCGATGATGCAGCACTTCGCCCAATACCATGGCGGCAATCACCACCGGCACCAGCATGCCGATGCGTGGCGCTGCCGGCAGCAGGGTACCGTCGAGCAGGAACACCACGGTCAGCAGGCTGTTCAAGGACAGCCATACCAGGATCAGGGTGGCGCGGAAGCGCTGTTTGTCCAGTGACAGGCCGCTGAGCGCGTACACCAGCAAGGGGCCGCCGGACGCAAACAGACCGTGGGTGATGCCGGCCAGGAACATCCAGCCCCGGGTCCACCAGGCGCCATGGGGGTTGACCTTGATGCCCTTGACCATGCGCCACAGTTCCCGGGTGGTGAACCACAGGACCAATACCCCGAAGGCATGCTTGAGCAATTGCTCGCCCAGCCAGGGCCGCAGGCCGTAACCGGCCAGGGTGCCCAGTACCATCAACGGCAATATCAGCCGCCACAGGGTGGGCCAGTGAATGTGGTGGCGATGGCGCCAGCTCAGCGTGCCGCTCATGACGATATTCAACGGCACCAGCACCGGCAGGATTTCCGGAATCGGCAATACCAGTGCCCCCAGGGACAGGGCGATGACAATGCTACCGAAGCCGGTCATGGCCTCGGTGGTAAAGGCAAAAAAGATGAACAGCCCCAGTAGCAGCCAGGGCAGGGTCATAGCATCCAGCATAGGGTTACTGTTCCAGTTCAGAGGCGAACTTGCGCACCATCATGCGCTGATAGAGGTCCGGGGCCAGCCGCCACAACAGGCTGGCAAACCAGGTAAAGCGATCCGGGAAGAGCCGTTTCTTCCTGCGGGTATAGGCTTCAAAAACCTGCTCGGCCATCCACTCCGGTGTGCGCATGTTGCCCACCATGGAGCGCTTGTGGGCAGCCGGTTTGCCATCGTGGCCCAGGGCATTGGTTTCGATGGGGGTGTCCAGAAAGCTGGGGTAGGCCATGAGGATATGCACCCCGTAGTGAGCCACCTCGCCGCGCATGACTTCGAAGAACTGCCCCAGCGCGCTTTTCGCGCTGCAGTACCCGGCCCGCCCCAGCACCGGCATCCAGCCGGCCATGGAACCGATATTGATAATGCCGCCACGGCTTGCCTTGAGCAGCGGCATGCAGGCCACGGCCAGCTCCACCGGTGCCTGCCAATCCACCGCCATGACCTGGCGAAAAACCGACATGGCGGTTTTTTCCGCCAGCGAGCGGTGAGTGATGCCGGCATTGTTGACCAGAATATCCAGCCGGCCTTCCTTGTCACGCAGCCAGTGCGCCAACAACTGAATGCCTTCACTGTCGGTGACATCCAGCACCCGGTACGTTACCCGCGCCGGATCCGTGGCGGCCAGTTTTTCCACCCGGGCCGCCAGCAGCACTTCGTTCATGTCGGTCAGGATGACACGGTGCCCAAGGGCAAAGGCCTGTTGTGCCAGGGCCCAGCCCAGGCCGGACGCCGCGCCGGTAATCAGTACGGTTTTCATGATCACTATCTCTTTTGCTTGGCAGCCATGTAAAAGCGGAACACCTGCTCGGAGGTCTTGCGCGGAACATAGCCGAATTCTTCCTTGAGGCGCCGGTTGGACAGCACCGGCCGATAACGCAGAAAGTTCAGCTGGGCAGGGGTGTAGCCGGTCAGCCCCAGACGGTTGCCGACCTGCAGGCCAAGACGCAGCACCCCCGCCGGAATGCTGATCACCGGTTTGCCGAGAATGCGCCCCAGGACATGGATGCTGAGCGCCCCGTCACCGGCCAGGTTGTAGCAACCGGCTTTTTCCTCGCATACCCCCTGTTCGATAATGGCGAGCACATCCTGGTCCCAGATAAACACGAACGGCGACGGCGAGCCGGCCACGGCCAGCAGGCGTTTTCTTTCGAATAAGCGGGTGATCAGGTTACGGGTTTCCGCCCCAAGCACCGTGCCCGGGCGCAACACCAGTTGCCGTAATGCCGGGTGTCGATGGCGATACTCCGCCAGCATCTCTTCCACCTGCCGCTTGTGGTCGGAATAGGCAAACTCGGGGTTGCCGCGCAGCGGATCGTCTTCATCAATCCAGGCGGGGTTATCCGGGTGGTAGCCATAGGCGGCGCCGGAACTGGTGATCACCAGCTGCTTCACGCCATAGGCGACACAGGCATCGAGCACATTGCGGGTGCCGTTCACATCAATGTCGTAATCGCGGGCCCGGTCGCCGGAGTCTTCCAGCACGGCCGCCAGGTGCACCACCTGCTGAATACCGTGCTCGCGAATCACGTTGCCCAGGTTCGGGTCGCGGATATCCATCTGGTAGAACGGAAAATCCGCGTTGTCATCCACGCGAATATCCACGCCGATAACCTGGTGCTGATGACTGAGCCGGCGGGCCAGTTGCCGCCCGATATAACCGGCGGCCCCGGTAATCAGGATCCGTCGTCGCATGTTGTCTGCTCCGCGTTTTTACCCGATGAACGCGCCCACCAGCCGGCCAGGGTCAGGCCGGAAATCAGGTGCCACACGCCCCAGAAGGCAGCGATCAGGATCATGCCGCTGGCCTCCGGAAAGAAGGTGAAAAGGATGGCCAGGCCCAGACCGGAATTCTGGATCCCCACTTCCATGGTGATGGCTCGCCGGTCCGCTCGGGGCAGCCCGGTAAGCGCCGCCGCGAAGGCACCGAGACCCAGCGCCATGAAGTTCTGCAGGACCACCAGGGCGACAATCTTGTCCGCTGTGGCCAGGAACACATCCATGTTGTTGGCGAACGCCACAGCCACGAACAGCAGCAGCACCAGCAGCGTCACATAGCGCATGGGCTTCTGGGCCCGCTGGGCAAAGCGGGGAAACTGCTTGCCCACGTACATGCCTACGATCAGAGGCACGCCCAGCACCAGCACCACCAGGGTGAGGATTTCCATGCTGTCGAGCTGGATCTCGGTGAGCAACGGCCGGGTCACCGGGTTGAGCCAGCCGTACAGGGAAAAATTGAACGGGGTCATGACCATGGCCGCCAGGCTGGACACCGCCGTCATGCTCACCGACACCGCCACATTGGCCCGCCCCAGCCAGGTCATGATGTTGGAAAACGAGCCCCCCGGGCAGGACGCCACCAGAATCATCCCCAGGGCCAGCTCCGGGTCCACCTCGAAGTACCAGGTCACCAGGCAGGTGGTGGCGGGCAACAGAATGAACTGCGCCAACAGCCCCACCACCGGCGCATCCGGTCGTTTCAGTACCCGCCGGAAGTCGTCACCGGTCAGCGACAGGGAGACCCCGAGCATCATGAAGGCCAGGATGACATTCAGGATCATCAGGTTTTCACTGCTGAAATTCACCTGCATGTCATACCCCCTGCTTCAGTTCGGCAATGTGACCGTTGACCGCCTTGCGGTAACTGTCCTTGTGTACGTAGTACGCCATGCGGGCGAGCTTCAGATAATCGAAGCCACCATCAAGCACCTTGCCGGCTTCCGCCGTGGCTCTGGCTTCCAGCTTGCGAGCCACCGGGTGGTGGTTTTCCCGTGCCTTGATATACAGGGCCACCATTTCCGCCTGCTCGTTGCGCCCTTCCCAGCCCAGGCCCGCCGCTTCCACCATGCCCATCATGAACAGGTTGCGATGGCGCGGGTGGAACACGTTCAGGTAAAGCTGCGGCGCATCGCTGTTATGCCAGTTGAGTTCGGCACGGTCGATGAAGGGGTAATCCAGCTTGTAGCCGGTCCCCATCAGGATCAGGTCATAGACCCTCGAACGCCCGTCGGTGAAGGTCACGGTCTTGCCGACGATGCCGGCAATATCGCCATGGGGGGTGATGTCACCATGTCCCAGATGATGCAGAACCAGGGAATTGATCACCGGGTGCGATTCGTACAGGCGATAGCTGGGGTCCGGCAGACCATAGTCACTGGGTTTGCCTACCAGCAGGCGGATCAACTGGGCATCCACCCGTTGTTTGACGGCCCGCGGCAGTTTGAGACGCCCCCCTATGGTGTCGATGGGCTTGCCAGCAATAAACTTGGGCAGGAAGTAATAGCCGCGTCGCACGGACAGGTCCACGCTGGCCGCCCGGTGCACCGCATCAACGGCAATATCACAGGCGGAATTGCCACAGCCCACCACCAGCACTCGCTTGCCTTCGAACACCGAGGCATCGCGGTATTCGCACGAATGCATCAATTCACCGTCGAACTTGCCCGGCAGGCTCGGCATGTTGGGCTTGTGCAGGGTGCCATTGGCAATCAGCACGCCATCGAAATAGCGACTGCGGGTTTCCCCATTGCAGGTGGTGGTCACTTGCCAGCCTTCGCCGTCACGCTCCACCCTGTCCACCCGGGTGGAAAACTCGTAGTGCTCATACAGGCCGAAATGCCGCGCATAGCCCTGGAAATAGCGCTTCATCTCGCTGTGATGAGGATAGGTGGCCACATCGTCGGCCATGGGGAACTCCCGGAATTCCGTCATGGTCTTGGACGAAATCAGGTGGGCTGACTGATACATGGTGCTGTGCGGATTGTCGATATCCCACAGACCACCCACATCACTGTTCAGCTCCAGACCGACAAAGGGAATGCCGTACTTGCTGAGGTTTCTGGCTGTGGCCAGCCCCATGGGGCCGGCGCCAATCACTGCGTACATGGTTGTCCCTGTTATGTTGTTATCGCCCTGACGGCGTGGCGGACTCAGAATTTGGTATGATGAGCAGATTACGGACCAGACACGCCGGACACACGGCCAATTCAGGACCCTGTCACGGTTAATTCGGGACGTGACCACAACGACAGGAAGCAGGAGGCGAGATCCCCTTGTCACACACCCCCACCGTTACCGTGCGGTTCACCCAGGCCATCAGTCAGGCCGCCGAGCAGCTGGGCTTTTCCCTGCCTGACGAGCTCCGGAATGCCTTCTCGGCACAGGACCGGGTCAGCCTGGAACTGCAGGGCAGGATCTGGGACAGCTTCTGCGAGCAGGCCCGGGACCCGCTGGTGGGCATCCAGTTCGGGCTGGCGATCCAGGTGGGCCATCTGGATACCGTGGGCATGGTGTTGATGAGCTGCGATACGGTGGAAGAAGCACTGGATTCACTGCTGGACTATTACCCCATCGTGGGCGAGGGCGGCAGCTTCGAGTATTCCGTTCACGGCGACCGCTGCGAAATCCGTTACCTGCCCCACTACACCACCCGCCAGCCGGAACGGGTGGAAGCGGCCATGACCGCCCTGTTGCAGATGTCCCGCTGGTCCACCGGTGACCGCCTGCAACCCCTGGGCATGACCTTTGCCCATGCCGCCCTGGATGATGACCGCCGCTACGCGTCCCTGCTGGGTATGCCGGTGCGTTTTCTGGCCAGCCACAACACCCTGACCCTGCCGGCCAGCGACCTCTCCCTGCCGCTGATCTACGCCAACCCGGCATTGTGCCGTCACCTGCGCACCCTGGCAGACCAACTGCTCCAGGCACTGGGCAGCCAGTCGCTGAGTGCCACCGTGCAGGAACAGCTTCGTCAGCACCCACACTGGGGCAAGG
>JAKSCQ010000235.1 GCA_022360555.1 Pseudomonadales bacterium | reverse complement strand
TTCGAAACCCCCCTGATGCAATGGCGCTGCCCAAGCTGCAAACGCTGGGGCACCATCAAGCCGGTGGTAAAGGAAGTCTGATAAAGCAGGAGCAAGTTGCAAGTTTCAAGTTACAACGCGGGATAGCTTTGTTGGAATGATTGTGTGGCCTGTAGTCCGCGCACAAACGACAAACATCTGATCGCGGCTAAAGAACTGTGATGGTGGCAATGGACCTTCTCGCGTTGAAACTTGAAACTTGCCCACCCACGAAACCCCGCTGCATCCCAGGGCCAATTGTTGAACCGCTCTATTGCAACCCCTACCATAGCGCCACCCAAACCCGAGGACGCCGCCATGCCCATCTCCAGCCCCGTTATCGTCGCCCTGGATTACCCTGATGCGGCCCAGGCGCTGGCCATGGCCGATCAACTGGACCCGGCCAAGGTGCGCGTCAAGGTAGGCAAGGAAATCTTCACTCGCAGCGGTCCGGCCATTGTTGAAGGGCTGCACAAGAAGGGCTTTGAGGTCTTTCTGGACCTGAAATTCCACGATATCCCCAACACCGTGGCCGGTGCCGTGGCGGCGGCGGCCGACATGGGCGTGTGGATGGTGAATGTCCACGCCAGTGGCGGCCAGCGCATGATGGAAGCCGCCGCCAACGCCATTGCCAACCATGCCCAGCGCCCGCATCTGATCGCGGTCACGGTGCTGACCAGCATGGAAGCGGCGGACTTGAAACAGACTGGTGTGCTGGACGAGCCGGACGTGCAGGTGCAGCGGCTGGCGGAACTGGCCAGGCATTCCGGCATGGACGGCGTGGTCTGCTCCGCCCGGGAAGCGACCATGCTGAAAGCCGCCTGCGGACCAGCGTTCGAGCTGGTAACTCCGGGGATTCGTCCAGCCGGCGCCGACGCCGGCGACCAGCGCCGGGTGCTCACGCCGGTTCAGGCGCGTGACGCTGGCGTGGACTACATGGTGATCGGCCGCCCGATTACCCAGGCCACCGAACCTACACGGGTTGTCGACGAGATATTACAAAGTCTTGCCTGAGTCGCTTACGCGACCCGTAATATCCGGCTGATTACTCTTTTCCTGCAGGCTTTCTAAGGTGCGGTCTCCTGTTCAAACAAACGGAGATCGATAATGAAAACCTTGAAAGCATGCATGCTGTTCTTCCTGCTGGCCCTGAGCGTGCCGGCCCTGGCTGTGGAACTGGAGCCCGTCAAGGACGCGGCCACGCAAGCCACTGCGGAGCAAGTCTCCGATCGCATCAACCTGAATACCGCCAGCGTCAGCGAACTTCAGGAGCTGAAGGGCGTTGGCCCGAAAACCGCGGAGTCCATTGTCCAGTGGCGGGACAACCAGGGCCCCTTCACCAGCGTGGATCAGTTGCTGGCCATCAAGGGGATTGGTGAGAAAACCCTGGCCGGCATGCGTGACCAGATCATCGTGCAATGATGCTCCAACCGTTCCCCGGCAACCGGGGAGCGGGCTGGCATTGTCTTCCCGGGCATCCCATTGCAAACTTGCGCATCACTTCAATGGACGGGGGAAATACCATGCGCCTGGTAACCGGGTTTGTGGCTTGTCTGGCGGTGGTTTTCATGGCTGCCTGCTCCACTTCTGCCGTGATGGACAGCCAGCACAACCAGTATGTTGAAACCTTCCAGGGTATAGCACCGCAGGCCTCTATCCTTCTCGTGCCGTTTGCCAGTACGCAAAGTCCGTATCAGGACGGTGAGGCAGTGGTCATGCCGGAGATTCGCTCGCAATTGGCAACCGGCCATAATGTAAGCGTGCTCGACATGGCAACCTTTCAGCGAGAGTGGCCGACTGCGGTCCACAGTGTGGGCGGGTTCTATTCCCCGGTGACCGGGCGTTTCGATGCGGATCGTTATCACCAGGCGATTCGGCATTTCGCCAGTAATGTTAATCCCAATAACGACCATGACCTGATTGTTTTTCCGGCCCTGGTGGAAAAGCAGGCGGACAGCAAGGGGCGTTATGCCTACTGGGATGGCGTGAAGCGCCGGCATACCAATGCCGGCACCGTGATGACTGACCCCCGCTGGCATGGCACCACCCGGGGGCTTTCCCTGGAGCTGAATACCTTTACTGGAGCGGGTGACTGGTTGTTGACCAGCTACGGCGGCCTGCTACTGCCGTTTTATTACGAAATGGACGGTAGCCGACCGGAAGTGAAGCGCAAGCCTTCCATGTTTGACGAAACGGATAACATTCATTCCGGCGTGACGGTTGCCATCGCGCCCTTTATGGAAAACGTGGAAGCCGAGCCCTCAAGATAGTTATTCATAGGCTCCTTAAAGGGCTTGGCCCTCTTCCTCTTCTTCGGTCTCCATGGGCGCATCCAGAGCGCTGGTATGGGGGCCGTCGGGTGAATCATCGGATTCATCGCCCGCTTTCGGCGGAACGCCCGGTTGTTGCTGCTCTTCCTTTTCCTTGCTGGCCTTTTCTGCCTGGGCCTCCACTTCCTCGGTGGTCTTTTCCTCGCCAATGCGGAAGGCCGCAAAACCGGCATGCACCACCTGATTCACTGCCATGCCGAGCACCCGGCCATCGTAAGGCGCGATGATGGCGCTGCCGGTATTGCTGATCGGGTCGGTAACCGTGCCCAGCACCTGGCCCTCGTCCACCTTGTCGTTCAGCTCCACCTCCGACAGCAGAATGCCGCCCTGGGCGGCACGAATCCATTCTGACTCGAAGAACACCGGCTGCGGGGCGCTCCAGAACCGGCTGGCTTTCTGCATATCCAGGTTTTCCAGCAGTGTCTCGATGGCCTGTACACCATAGTTCACCGCTTCGGTTTCCAGCCGGTTGGGACCGCCGGCTTCCATGGTCACGGCGATAATGCCTTCCTTGACGGCAGCGTCGCGCAGCATGCCTGTGGCGCCGGGGCTGTGCAGCACGGTCATGCCGCCGAAATGCTTGGCAAAGGCCACCACATCCTGATTATCCAGATCTGCCCGCAACTGTGGCAGGTTCACCCGTTTCTGGGAGCCGGTATGCAGATCCACCAGGTAATCGCAGTGGCGGACGATATTGCTGAACAGGGAATGGGCCACACGGCTGGCGGCGCTGCCGTTTTCATTGCCGGGGAAGTAACGGTTCAGGTCGCGCCGGTCGCTCAGGTAGCGCGACCCGTTACGAAAGCCGTCCAGGTTGACGATGGGCACGCCGATGACGGTGCCTGCCAGTTGGTCCGGCTCCAGTTCGTACATGAGCCGGCGCACCATCTCGATGCCATTGAGCTCGTCGCCATGAATGGCAGCGGTGAGGCACAGTTTCGGGCCGGGTTTTTCGCCATGGGCCACCAGTACCGGCACCGGCGTGGCAATGGAGGCAAAGGACTGGTCCGGGGTCCAGTGCAGGGTAGAGAAGCTGCCGGCTTCGACGGTCTGCCCCAGCAGGGAAATCGGGGCCGGTGTGGCCGGTGCCGTTTCAGGCGGGGTGTCGCCGGCGGGCTCCTGGGCGGTGCTGGAGCCCTGGCTGGCGCCGCTATCCTGCGCCTGTTGACGCTCAATGGCTCCTTCGTCATCTTCGGACTCGTTGGCCAGAGCAGGCGCTGTCAGGCCCAGCAGGGCCAGAAACAGGCTGGTTGAGAGCAGAGTCAGAGATTTTGGCACACGGGCTCCTTGCGGTTATTCGAGCTGATCGAGTTCATCCCAGCGGGCATAGGCTGCATCCAGGGCCTGCTGCAACTCGCCTTGCCGGGTCTGGGCGGCGCTGATATCGGCCGGGTCTCCCTTGTAGAAGGCCGGGTCGGACATGCGGGCCTGCACCGCCTCCAGGTCGTTTTCCAGTTGTTCAATGCGTTCCGGTAATTGTTCCAGCTCCCGTTGATCCTTGTATGACAGCTTCTTGCGTTTGGGAGCCGCCGGTTTTTCCTGAGCTGGCGCCGGCCTGGCCGCTTTGACGGGTTTTTCCTTCACAGGTTCCGGACGCTGCCGCAGCCAGTCCTGATAACCGCCCACATAGCTGTTCAGTTGACCTTGCTCGAAGACCAGCGTGGAGGTCACCACATTGTCGATGAACTCCCGGTCGTGGCTGACCAGCAGCAGGGTGCCCTGGTAGTTCATCAGCTGCTCTTCCAGCAGTTCCAGGGTTTCCGCATCCAGGTCATTGGTCGGTTCATCCAGCACCAGCAGGTTGAACGGCCGGGTGAACAGTTTGGCCAGCAATAGCCGGTTTCGTTCCCCGCCGGACAGGGATTTCACCGGTTGGCGAACCCGGCCCGGATCGAACAGAAAATCCTGCAGGTAACCGATCACATGCTTGTTCTGGCCGTTGATGGTGACCACATCGGAGCCTTCGGCCACGTTGTCGATCACGCTCTTTTCCTCGTCCAGGGTGTCGCGCAACTGGTCGAAGTAGGCCACCTGCAACTGGGTGCCCAGCTTCACCGTGCCGCTGTCCGGTTCCAGCCGGTCCAGCAGCAGCCGGATCAGGGTGGACTTGCCGCAGCCATTGGGGCCGAGGATGCCCACCCGGTCGCCGCGCAGCAGGGTGAGGGAGAAGTCCTTGATGATCTGCTTGCCGCCCACGGCGTAGTTGAGGGTGTCTGCCTCCACCACCACCTTGCCGGAATTGTCGCCCCCCTGGATGGTCAGGCTGGCGGTGCCGGTGCGGTTGCGGCGGCGGGCGAATTCCTCGCGCATGGCCTTGAGCGCCCGTACCCGGCCTTCATTGCGGGTACGGCGGGCCTTGATGCCCTGGCGAATCCACTTTTCTTCCTGGCTGAGTTTCTTGTCAAACTCGGCGTTGGCCTTCTCCTCGGCTTCCAGAGCGGCCTGCTTACCGCTCAGGTACTTCTCGTAGCTGCCCGGCCAACTGGTCAGCTTGCCCCGGTCCAGTTCGATGATGCGGGTGGCCAGGGCGCGGATAAAGGCCCGGTCGTGGGAAATGAACACCAGGGTGGCGCCGTAGCTTTTCAGGAATTCCTCCAGCCACTGGATGGAATCCATGTCCAGGTGGTTGGTGGGCTCGTCCAGCAGCAGGATATCCGGTTCCTGAACCAGCGAACGGGCCAACAGCACACGTCGCTTCATGCCGCCGGACAGGCCGGCAAAGGACTGGTCACCATCCAGATTCAGTTTGGAGAGCACCGTTTCCACCCGCTGCGATAACTGCCAGGCCCCGCGGGCCTCGATCTCGCTGCTCAGTTGTTCGAAACGGGCCAGGACCTTGTCGTCACCGTCGGCCAGCTTGTGGCTCAGCTCGGCGTGTTCGCTAAGCAGGGCACCATGCTCGCCGAGGCCCTCGGCCACCATGTAGTGCACGGTGTGCTCACGGTCATCCGGCACCTCCTGTTCCAGCCGGGCCACACTGAGCCCCTGGGGCTTCTCGATCTGGCCGTCATCTGCCTGGATCTCCCCGGCGATCACTTTCATCAGGGTGGACTTGCCCGCCCCGTTGCGGCCAATCAGACACAGCCGTTCGCCGCTGTCGATGGTCAGGTTGACGTGATCCAGCAGGGCCTGCTGGCCATAACTGAGCTGTATTTCGCGAAGCGTGAGTAGAGGCATACTTTCGGTTGGCCAAATATGTGAATATTGCGTGCAGAGCTGCAAGCTACAAGCCTCAAGCTGCAAGGCGCGATTGAGGCGAGGTGTTATTTCAACGGTCGTGCCCGCGTACAAAGTCAGGGCGCGGAGCAATTTAGTGAAAATGGCACGCCATAACGCGCGCCTTGTAGCTTGAGGCTTGCAGCTTGAAGCTGTTATTAAACGCGCAGTGTAGCAGCTTGTTACGGACGTGTACTGGTGATTGCAAGGCGCTTTGCGGCAGTCTGGCCTGGCTCCTGTGGGCGGGCACATATCGGGGAAGGAGGGACCCATGACGGATTTTCTGAGGGAACGTTACGAAGAAGTGGACCTGACGCCAGGGCAGGGCAAGATCACCGCCACGGTTTCCATCGGCCTGGGGCTGTTGTCGCTGCTGGGCAGCTTCTGTTTTCTGTACCCGTCCCTGTTCACCACGCCGGAGTTTCGTGCCTTCTATAATGCGGAGGTGCTGCGTTACCTGCTCTTCATCGGCATTGGTACCGGCTTTATCTGCGGCTTCTTCAGCGTGTTCCGCCACCAGGAAAAGCGCTACGGCATTATCGGCATGGTGCTGGCCTGCATGGCGGCGCTGATCGGTTCCGGTCGCCTGGATGTGCCGCCGGTGGACGGGCGCAGCCTCTACGCCGGACTGGACTATTTTATCCTCACCCTGCTGGTACTGGCGCTGGTGTTCATCCCCCTGGAGCGGGCCTTTCCCAAGGACCCGGAGCAGAAAACCCTGCGCGGTGGCTGGGTCACTGACATGAAGTACTTCCTGTTCAGCCATGTGGGCCTGCAACTGATCAGCTTCTTCACCGTCATTCCCATCCAGGTGTTCCTGCACGACAAGGTGGACATCGGTTTCCAGCAGGCCGTGGCCAGCCAGCCCCTGTGGCTGCAATTCATCGAGATCCTCATCGTCATCGACCTGGGTAGCTACTGGATCCACCGGGCTTTCCACGAAGTGCCCTGGCTGTGGAAATTCCACGCCGTGCACCATTCCACCACCCAGATGGACTGGCTGGCATCCTCGCGCCTGCATGTGGTGGAGATCATTGCCAATCGCTTTATCGGCTACCTGCCCATCTTCGTGCTGGGCTTCTCGCCCTCGGCGGTGTATGCCTACCTGGTATTCGTGTCCTTCCACGCCATTTTTATCCACGCCAATGTGCGCTTCCGGTTTCCGGGCCTGCGCTGGCTCATCGCCACCCCGGAATTCCACCACTGGCACCACTCCTCGGAAGACGAGGCCGTGGACAAAAACTACGCCGCCTTCCTGCCCATCTACGATAAACTGTTCGGCACCCTGATCATGCCGAACCGCCTGGCCGCCGAGTACGGCACCCGAGCCAGCACCCGGGTACCCGAAGGCATGGTCGACCAGTTCCTGTTCCCGTTCCGGCGGGATAAATAAACCCACTGTAGGAGCTTGCTTGCAAGCAAACCTCCGCCTCTCAGGTCGCTTGCAAGCAAGCTCCTACAGCGAACGCTGAAAAGACCCCATTATGGACGACGTCATAGATCTGCTGCGCGAACGCCACCAGGGCTCCCTGGTGGCGCTGGAGCTGCCGGACGAAGACCGGCTGGTGGAAATCGAGGAGCAACTCCTGATCCCGCTGCCCGGCGACTACAAGGAATTCCTGCTCACCACCGGCGACATCCTCTGCGGCAGCCTGGAGCCTGCCACCGTCACCGACGACTATGCCCACAACTTCCTCCCCGAACTGGCCGCTCAGGCCTGGGACCAGGGCATGCCGCGCTCCCTGATCCCAATCTGTCAGGCGCAAGACGGCATCTACGCCATCGCCCAGGACGGCCAGGTGGTTCTTTGGGTGCCGGGCGTGGGCATCAGCGAGGAAGAAGAGTGGGGCAGTATCTGGCAGTGGGCGCGGGAGGTGTGGCTGGAAAGTTAATTAATAGTTAATAATGAATAATTAATAGCTAAACCCCAAACCTACCTGACGTAGCCGCTGTAGGAACGTAGCGTAGCGGAGTAACGCACGGAGTGCGGCCCGGAGGGTGAGCGAAGCGAATACACAGCTTGAGGTGCGAATCCGAGCGACAGCGAGGTGATTTTAATTGTGGGAGCGGTCGTTCGACCGCGATTGAAGAGCTTTGCTGCGCAAGTTTCGCACCTCAAGTGGTGCTCCTACATCCCCGCCAAATCCATCTCATTATTAATCAACACCACACACTGCGACGCAAACAACATGGTCGGCCCCAGGCTGATCTTCTCCGTCCCCAGCCGCTTCAAACTGTTGAAGCTCTTCTTCGGCATGGGAATGTGATCGGTGAGCAGGAAACAGGGTTTCTCGGCAAATTCCAGCTCGCGAATGTTCTCGCCCTTGGGGTCCATCATGTAAAGCTGGTGGCCATCTTCCGCCAGTTCTTTCACCAGCTTCTCAAAGCTCAGCGTGCGCACGCTAATCCCGCTCTCCACCGCTTTGCTCTGCTCCTTGCCCATCCCGGCGGAGGCATCCAGCGCCTTCACCACCTTGGTCAGCAGCGCCTGCTCATGAAAGCCTCCAATATCCCGCATCTCTGCGGCTACGAAGGTGATGGTGCGCGAATAGTCCTGGGTGCTTTCCAGCACCAGATGCACCACCACATCGTCCCGATGCGACTGCGCCACAAAGATCGCATTCATCAGGGTATGGGCCAGGATCTCGCTATGGGCATCACCACCCACGTTGGCCAGTAGAGTCTGGCTGTTGGTGGAAGCCGCACGGGCGCGAAGGACGAAGGTACGCATTATCTGGGGCTCTGGAGAATGTGGGGGGATTGTACATCAGACGATCATCGGGCGTGGATACATGGCAATGAAGTGAAAGCCGTGCCCGTTTTCAACGGAACCTTCCTTATAACTCTGGGAGTGAAAAGCTAACCCATTGATTTTATGTGCATTTCAAATGACTGAAAACGAGATAGCAGGAACGGAGTTCAAAGGAAGGTTCCTTTGAACTCCGTGTAAGACATCGGCTATTTCACTCTAACTGGTTGATATGAGAGTATTTTGAGAGATTGAGCGGGGTGGGGGCTCGGAGTTATACGGAACCGGGTTATACGGAACGTTCTAATTAATACGCTGTTAAGTGTCTATGAAGACTGACATATACCAAAAGATTGAGAAAGATTTCGGATCAGATTTAAAGCTGGCAATTGAGCAAATTGAAATCCTTGATGCTCGAAGTAAAGGCTTGGTGAGTCATCGCATGCTTAGAGCAATGGTGTTCTTGGCAAAAGGCGATATTGAGAGGTTCAAGCAAGTTATCGAGCTTGGGCGTACTGACTACCGTGATGTGTTGTGGCAAGCAGAATACGAATGCGGTGAAGAGCAATTATATGATTTCAACAAAACGTTCCATGAACTCAAACTCATGGGTAAGTAAACACTTAACAAGGCCAAGCAGCATCGCCCCTTCGGGGCTGGACCTCGCTACGCTCGGCCGCTGTTGGCGGCGTTAATGGGCCTAGGATGAAAAGTGCGCAAGGAATC
>JAKSCQ010000135.1 GCA_022360555.1 Pseudomonadales bacterium | reverse complement strand
TTGATATGAGAGTATTTTGAGAGATTGAGCGGGGTGGGGGCTCGGAGTTATACGGAACCGGGTTATACGGAACGTTCTAATTAATACGCTGTTATACGCAAGTCGAACAATGGAACTATAAATGGATATATGGGAAATAGATAAACTGACGTTGTTTCTTGCGTTTGTGATACCGGGATTTATTAGTATCAAAGCGTACCAGTTGGCCTTCCCAGGTACGGAAAGAGCGACATCTGATCAGCTCGTTGATGCTATTGCTTATAGCTCCATTAACTATGCACTGCTAATTTTTCCGATAATTTCAATTGAGTCGGGAAATCTTCAAGAATCATGCAGATTTCTTTATTATCTTTTCTATGTTTTCGTGTTTTTTGTAGCACCAATAATTTGGGTTCTTCTCTGGAAATATCTGAGAACTCGAGATTTCTTTCAGCGAAATGCACCACACCCAACGGCCAAACCTTGGGACTACGTTTTTGCACAACGAAAGCCGTACTGGGTAAAAGTCACCTTGAAAGACGGCACCATCATAGCTGGGCGCTATGCTGATAAATCATTCGCCTCAAGTGCTCCTGCTCCAGAGCAGATTTACCTTGAAGAAATCTGGATATTAAATGATAACGGTGGTTTTGAAAGAGCAAAAAATAGTACGGCAGGTGTTATAGTCCTATCTGACGAAATTTCCCATATTGAGCTACGAAACTAAAGGAGGCTTTATGTCTGACGATAAAAAACCAATTAATGAAGGCTATGTTCCCCAAAAAATAGAGAAGGGCTATCAACCGGCTCAGCCAGCAACGCAGCCAAGCGGTGATCCCAAGCCTCAAAGCGGGTATGTTCCAACTACTAGTGGTGGTGACAATCCCACCAATAATCCAACACCGCCTGGTGACGAGTAAGCGTATAACAAGCGGCTGCTAGGGACTGCATTACGCTTCGCTCCATGCAGCCCCAGAGCCGGGCGTTAGGCGCCTTACTGAAGTAGGAGAAAATATGTCAGATTGTGGTTGTGGGGCAGAACAAGCGGAGAGTCTGGAAAAGAAAACTCTCATCATTCTGTTATCTATCAATGCATTTATGTTTGTTACTGAATTAACGCTGGGCTGGTTGGCGCAATCTACCGGGCTTATCGCTGACTCGCTAGATATGCTAGCTGATGCTACTGTCTATGGTCTGTCACTATATGCAGTTGGGAAAGGAGTCGTGAAGCAAGCAAAGGCGGCTAGAGTGAGCGGTTACCTACAAATAATTTTGGGGCTTGGCGTTTTATTCGAAGTGATCAGGCGTATGGTTTTTGGCAGTGAACCTCAAAGCACTCTTATCATTGTTGTCGGTGCGGTTGCCCTCCTGGCAAACATCATTTGTTTAATTCTCATTTCCAAGCACAAAGATAGCGGCGTACACATGCGCGCTTCGTGGATATTTTCAACAAATGATGTCATTGCCAACTTGGGGGTAATTATATCTGGTGTTCTTGTTGCCATCGTTGGCAGTCGCTATCCCGACCTAATTGTGGGAACAATAATATCAATCGTGGTGATTCGTGGCGGTATAAAAATACTACAAGATGCGGACCAAACTCAGAAATCAGGAAATCGCGCCTAACAAAGCGCTGCAGAGGGACGGCCAACGCTATGCACCTTTGTGCTGGTCGCTGCGCTCCGATTTTCGCACAAAGGTGCATAGCATTGGCCGCCCCTGAGCGCGGCGTTATGCAAGGCGTTCGTCTTGACGTACGTACCTATAGGCGTACACTTGATTGAAAGTTAAACACGCAAGAGGTGCGTCATGACCGGAATCACAGCAACTGAGGCGCGAAGCAACCTTTATCGGTTGATTGACGAGACCGCCGAGTCCCACCAACCAATCGTGATCATGGGTAAGCGGAACAAAGCCGTTCTGGTATCTGAAGAAGACTGGTCTGCGATTCAGGAAACACTTTACCTGCTCTCCGTACCCGGTATGCGGGAGTCTATTCGTAAGGGGATGGATACCCCTGTGGATGAATGCGATGAGGAACTGGACTGGTGACATGGAAGTTGGTTTACACCAAGCAAGTTCAGAAAGATGCAAAGAAGTTAGCCTCCAGCGGCCTCAAACCAAAAGCTCAGGAGTTATTGGGGCTTATAGCGGAAGATCCATACCGCAAGCCGCCTCCGTTTGAGAAGCTCATTGGTGATCTTGCGGGGGCTTATTCACGCCGCATCAATATTCAGCATCGTCTGGTTTACCAAGTGCTCGAGGATGAGCGAGTGGTGAAAGTTCTTAGGCTCTGGAGCCACTACGAATAATGCATAACCAGCCGCTGTTGCCGGACAATTTTTCCACCGCTTCGCGGCGCCGCAAAGCTCCGAGTTAGGAGTAAAGATGACCCCCGAAGTATCTGAGTTATTATCACTTGATGTCTATCGCGACGATGTGCAGTGGTCTAATCCTACCGGACACCTCGGTTGGTTGTTTTACCACCTTAACGAGGTGTCCGGTAGGATTAGACCACTTCAGTCGAACTATTCGGGTCAGGTTTTGCGTGCACGATGCAGGACCTGACCCTCGAAAAATACGCTGGGCTTGATCTAACCGTATCATGCATTACCCAAAACGCTCACCCCTGCCCATAACTGACCCTTCAACACTTCCCCCAAGCTACGCTACCCTCAGGCTCATCAATCCATCCGCCAATGCAATACGGATTTTTAATATGTATATCGCCATGAACCGCTTCAAGATCAAACCCGGCTGTGAGCAGGACTTTATCGATATCTGGAAGGGCCGGGATACCTACCTTCAAGAGGTGCCGGGGTTCAAGGAATTCCACCTGCTACAGGGGGCTTCCACTGAGGAGTACACGCTGTTTTCTTCCCATGCGGTGTGGGAATCGAAGGAGGCGTTCGAGGGCTGGACCAAATCCGAGGCGTTTCGCAAGGCACACGCCAACGCCGGGGCCCGCAAGGATATCTATCTGGGGCCGCCGCAGTTGGAGTGTTTTGAGGTGGTGCTTTAAACCGGCCAAATGGCGGGGCGGCGGGCTTTCCGCCCCGCGGTGCCTGGCGGTCTGCTAGGCGGGGTCTCCGGCTTCGCCGGATTCCCCGTTGTCGTTTTTCCCTTTTTGTTCAAGGTTCAGTGTTTCGCCATCTTTGCTGCGGATGTGAATATCCAGTTGGCTGAAGGCGATTTCCACGCCGTGTTCCTTGCACAGGGCGTCGATGTGGCGATTCATTTCGTCGGTGGCGGCGAGGCGGTCGTTGATGTCGTCCACGTGTACGCGTAGTTCATGGTTCAGGGTGCTGGCGCCGAAGTCCATGAACAGCACCACGGGTTCCGGATCACGCAGGACGCGTCTGTTTTCGCGTGCCGCCTGTTCGAGAATTTCCCTGCATTTCTTCAGGTCGGAGCCGTAGGCGAAGCCCACCTTGAGGATGATGCGGGTGACGGTGTCCGACAGGGACCAGTTGATCAGCCGTTCGGTGACGAACACTTTGTTGGGGACGATGATCTCCTTGCGGTCAAAGTCGATGATGGTGGTGGCACGAATGCGGATGCGGCTGACGGTACCATCCAGGTTGCCGATGGTGATCACATCACCGATACGAATGGGCCGTTCGAACAGGATAATGATGCCGGACATGAAGTTGGCGAAGATTTCCTGCAAGCCGAAACCCAGCCCCACACCCAGGGCCGCTACCAGCCATTGCAGCTTGTCCCAGCTCAGCCCCAGAGCGCCCAGGGTAATGACGATGCCGGTGGCAACAATCACGTAGGACAACAAGGTGGTGGTGGCATAGCTGGTGCCCTGGCGCAGGTCCATGCGTGACAGCACCAGAACTTCCAGCAGGCCGGGCAGGTTGCTGGCCAGCAGGAAGGTAACGGCGCCGATCACCAGGGCGGCGATCACGTCGCCCAGGCTGATGGGCATCATCTTCTGGGTCTGGCCGGCGGCGTCGGTGGTTTCCCACAGTACGATGTTTTCCGTGTAGGAGAAGGCATGGAATACATCGGCCCACACCCAGTAGACCAGCAGGGCGATGCCGGCTACCAGGACCAGGCGAATCAGGCGCAGGGATTGCTGGTTGACCTGTTTCAGGTCCAGTTGCGGTTCTTCCACTTCCACGGCTTCGGCGCTGCTGGTGTCTTTCTGTTCCGCTTCGCGCTGGGCGATGGCGCGCTTGTAGGCAAGGCGCTGGGCCGCTACCGCCAGGCCACGAACAGCGGTGGCATCCAGCAGAATCCACAGGGCAACAAGGTAAAGGCTGTAGACCATGTGTGCGGTCAGGCGTACCGAGGTGTAGTAGTAACCGATGCCGATCAACAGGATCAGTATCAGGGGCGCGAGGATACACAACCCGGTGACCAGGCTTTTCATGGCTCGGCTGTAGTGGCGGCCGGGGTAGGCCTGGGCAACCGTGGGGAGGCTGATCAGTATGACGATCAGGCTGGCGACCATGATCACCAGGCCCAGGGTGTCGTTACTGAGCTGGGCGGGCCACTGGTCGCCAAACGCCACAATGAAAGCAATGGGGATCAGTGCCAGGCCGGTGAGCGCCAGCCGGCGTCGCATTTGATGATTATGTTCCATGTCCCAACGGAAGTGCCGCTGGGCGATGCCATTGGTCTTGAGCAGGCGGTAGAGGGTTTCAAAGGCCAGCCACAGGAGGGCGAGCTGGGCCAGGGCGACACTGAATACGCTGGTCATGGGGCCAGGCTGTATCCAGAGCCCGCCGGCGAGAATGGCCAGAAAGATGGGGGCCGGGGCCGCGATCAGCAGGGTATAGAGCAGGCTCAGCGGGGTGTGGAGCTGGCTGTCCCGGCGCAGGAAGCCCACATCCTTGTTCATGCTGTCGATACGCTTTTTCAGGCGGGGCCGCAATAGCAGGAGAACGACTCCGGGGACCAGGGCGGCTATCAGCCAGGCCCATTTCTGTGAGAACAGTTTGACCGTGCCATCCCAGATATTGCCCCAGGGCATGTTCTGCACCTGATTGAAGATCTGGCCGGGCAGTTTGCCCAGCCATTCGAAGCTGACGGGCTGGCTGCTGGGCATCCAGAAGGTCTGTTCGGAAATGGTGTTGTGCAGGCTGCGGGTAATTTTCTGCAGTTGTTCGTGGCTCAACTGGGTGCGTGTCAGAATGGCAAGCTGGCGGCTGAGCTCACGGTCGAGTTGATCGTAAAGTTCCAGGCGCTCTTCGCGCAGCAGTTCGAAGGCCTGTTCCTGGTCCGAAGGCAAGGGGGACTCCAGCCCTCTCTGCGAAGGGAGGGGAGCATCATCCAGCGCCTGCATTTTTTGTTCGATATCAAACTGTGCCAGGCGGGCATCGGAGATTTCCTTGTCCAGGTTCATGTCGCCCTGGGTCTGGGGCAGGCTTTTCTGCTGCTTGTAGAGAATGCGGGACAGAAGCAGGCTACCATCAAGCATGCGAATCTGGTCGTTGACCGTGGACGACAGTGAACGGGCCTTGTCCAGTTGGGTTTTGGTATCAATGGCTTCGCGTAACAGCTTGTTGACGGCATCCCGGGTTTCGGCCAGTTGCTCCCGAAGCGCCTGGTTTCTGGCCATGGCCTCCTGAACCTTTGGGTCTTCCAGAATGCTTTCTGGCAGGTCGGTATCCGGCGAGGTGGCGATATCTTTGAGCTGGTTGGTGCGGCGCTCGTTGATCAGCGGCTGCAGGGCATCGAGCCGGGCTTCGATCAGGATCTGTTCCTGTTTGAGCGTCTGTTGTTCCAACCGTGCCACATCCTGTTGCTTGTCGACCACGGCCAGTTCCTGGTTATAACGCTCGATGCGGGTTTCCAGGGCCTTCTGTTCGGTATTGAGCTGTTGTTTTTCCTTGTCGCCGAGGGGCTCGCCATCCTCATCGGTGCCATCGTTGAGGCGCGCGCGGATCTCATCCATGCGGTCCATGGCACGGCTGATCGTGTTCTGCGCCATTTCCGGCAGCGTCTGGGCGCGGGTGAGGTCGCTGTTGACCCGTGCCAGCTCGCTCTGGTTGGTTTCCAGGGCATCAAGTTGTTTGATCAGGGCCTGAACCAGGGCATCCAGGCCGAGGCTGCTGTACTCCTCCTGCCAGTCCGTTTCTCGCTCCTGGCGCAGTTGGGTGAGTTCGGCGTCCAGCCGCATACGTTGCTGGGGGGCGCTACTGGCGAATTGCTTCAGTTCCTTGATGGTTTTTTCGTTTTCATCAATTTCCTGACGGAATTCCAGCGTCTTCTGCAGGGTTTCCCTGTCCTGATTGTTGCTGCCGTTCTTGTTGCTGTCGCTGGTTTGGGCAAGCTGCTTTTGCAGCTCGCCAGTCCCCGGCAGGGTAAAACCGCCGGTCTGGGCCAGGGCAAGGCAGGGAAGAAGCAACAGCAGGGCAAGCAGTCGTCGATCCATAACAGTTGATGATCCTTGGGGTACTAGCGGTAGTTGTATCATATACGGGCGACTCCAGCGCGATAAACCGGGAGTTGGAGAAGGCGTTGTTAGTGACGAGTCGAGCTGTGAAAAACCAGGAAGAGCAGCGGGCAGAAACAGTGCTTGCGGTGCTGTGGGAGCGGTGCTTCCACCGCGATTCGCCGGCGCGGGTATCGCGGTGGAACGACCGCTCCCACAAAAAAGGGCACGACTCTCAGGCGTCGGGTGCGATTCGCCGCATCAACTGCCTGACCAGACCCAGCTCCCGCTCATTGGCCAGGGGCAGCAGCTCGTTCACCCACTGGTGCAAATTCTCGTCGGGTGCCACCTGCAACCGGGCCAACAGCGTATGCAGGGCATCCCGGGTATGCCGATAGGTGTCCGGTGAGGCACCGGGGGCCATGGCCGGCTTCAGCACCTGCTTGCGCAGTTCCCAGGCATAGACCATGACGGCCTGGGCCAGGTTCAGTGATGGCTGGGGCTGTGCCAGTGGAATGCTGCTTGCCAGGTCACACAGGGCGATTTCCTCGCCGGTCAGGCCGCTGGCTTCCCGACCGAAGACCATGGCCACCCGTTGCAGGCTGGCGGCCTTGTCGGCAATCAGGGTCGCGCACTGGTCGGCATCCACATAGCGGTCCTTCTGCAGGCGGCGCCGGGCGGTGCTGGCAATGCTCAGATCCACATCGGCCAAGGCGTCGGACAGGGTTGCGTAGGTGCCGGCCTCGGCCAGCACTTCCTGGCTGTGGTGGGCCACCCACTGGGCGGCGCTCATGTCGCCGGGGCTGACCAGCCGTAATTCACTGAACCCCATGGTTTTAATGGCGCGAGCGGCGGCACCGATGTTCTCTCCCCGGGCCGGTTCAACCAGCACAAAAACGATATCCATTTGTCATTTCTTTCCGGCAGGCTTTGGGTTGCCCATTGTAAACCCGGTGGCGGGGGCTGGCAGAAAATGTCCATTTTTTGTCCGCCCACGTCCTAGGGCACCGTCAGGCGATTGGTTAGTGTTTGACCAATAAACACAACAAACTTCATAGCATTGGGAGGGGACCGATGAAGAAGCTCGCATTGACCGGCCTGCTTGCGGCCGCCGTTCTGACTTCGCCGGCCCAGGCGTTTCAGCAGATCACTCACAAACGTATCGCCATTGATGCGGTGAACTACATGAAGGCCAACCCGGCCACCACCGAATACAACCGGCTGAAAGCCTGGGTGAACGCCGCCGGCTATTCCATGGACCAGTTCGCCGAGGTAATCGGCCAGGGTGCCTACGACGTGGACGATTTTCAGGACACCTACCTGTGTGGCGCGGTCACCGGTGATTGTGTCTACGCCCCGGTATTCAACGCCGGCGCCTCGCTGGTGAACTACACCTCCTACTGGCATTTCCAGAACCACACGCGCGGTTCCGATGTGCATGGTAACGATCTGGGAGGCTACAACTACGACCTGCTGACCGTGTGGGGCGACATCGACAACATGGCGGCCACCTGGCTGGTGGGAGACTACCTGGATGACGGCAGCGGCGGCATGACCGGTTGGTGGTCCTCGGATGATTCCGAGTACAACACCTATGGCATCACCGAAGCCAACTACCGCCAGGGCAGCTACTCCAGCAAGTCCATGTACGATGACTTCGAGGAGATGCCGTTCCAGCCCATCGATAACCTGGGCCAGTACTGGTATAGCCAGTTCCTGGCCAGCCCCACGGCCCAGACCCTGGGCTTTGTCATGCACACCACCGACCTGTTACAGCCACACCATGTGTGGACCACCTCGGCGCTGAACCACAGTGGCTGGGAATCCTGGGTGGCGGATTACTACGACAGTGAAAGCCTCAACGATACCGCCCTGGTACAGCAGGCCATGCAGGACTTCACGCCGCTGTCCACGGCCAGCAATGATATCCGGCCACTGCTGACCGAGGGTGGCGCGCTGGCCTATGGTAACGGTGGCATCGTGCTGTCCAGTACCGACCATGCGGACCGCGTCCAGGTGGGGCAGGTGGTGATTCCCCATGCCATTGCCATGGTGGTACACCTGCTCAATCACGCCGCCGTCAAAGTCAATCCGTAACGAATTCGGGGTGCTGGCGTTGAAGCGCTGGCACCCGGTGTGGAGATTGCTATGTCGGGACAACGTGTTATTGCCGTGGTCTTTCTGCTGCTGGCAGGCCTGGCGGGGTATCTGGGCTGGCAGCAGTGGGGGCCGTTGCCGGCGTCGGTGGCTGCGCGGGTAAATGGCGACGCGATTCCCATCGCCACGCTGGATGTGTTTGTGGCGGCGGCGCAGCGCAGCGACCCGCAGACTGACCGCGAAGCCGTGCTGCGCGGGTTGGTGGAAAACCGTCTGCTGGCCGGGCTGCAAGCCGGTCATTCCCATGGTGAAGAGGCCGGTCGTGTGGGGTATGACAGGGCCACTCGCGCAGAGCAACAGCGTTTCCGGTTGATTCGCACCGCCTTTGCCGATGAGCTGCGGGCAGCCGTGGAGGCCAGCGGTGTGACAGACAGCCTGGACCATCTGACCGCGCCTCTGGCGATGCAGCCCGATGCGTTGGCGCCCATGCTGAAACTGGACCAGGCGCTGTATACCCGCATGACCGATGACCAGCGCGAGGCCGCCCGTCACTATGTATTGGCCCGCTACCGCTTTGCGGAGGATCAGCCAGAGCAGGTGCTGACGCTGTGGGAGCTGTACCGCCGCCAGAACATTCAACTCAAGGTCCAGATGCATAATCTGAACCTGGCGTTTGTGCGCGAAGCGGTGAATCAATATCTGACCATGAAATATGTCTTTTACTGGTTCGAGCAGCATTCCGGCCTGAGCGGTAATGCGGTTGCCGCCGTGGATCGTTGTATTGATGACGCCCTGAAACGGGAGGCCCTGCTGCACGGCATGGGGCTGATGCACGATATCCACGACGACAACCCGCAACTGCGAGAGCGGGCCGCTGACGTGAGCGACGAACAGATTGCCGCTTACTACGCCAGTCACCGCGATGCTTTTACCCGTGTGGAGCGAGTGCGCGCCCGCCACCTGCGCGTGGACAATCAGCAGGCAGCGGACCGGATCGTCGCGGAAATCAGGAGCGGCCTGTCCTTTGATGATGCCGTGGCGCGTTACTCCATGGCACCGGATCGGGATACGGGCGGTAAGCTGGGCTGGATCGACCGGGACAGCCGCCAGGATCACTGGACCCGCTCGCTGGCGTTCGTGCAACCGCAGGGCAAGGTGTCGCCGCCGTTTCGCAGCCCGCAGGGCGACAAGGCGCCGTACTGGGAAATCCTGTGGGTGGACGAAAGAGTAATGGGGTACCAGCCGGTGGATAGTGAATCCGTTCGCTACCGGGCGGCCAGGGCGGTTGCCCGGGAACAGATGCAGCAGGATTTCCGCGCCATGCTGGCGGAAGTGACCGACGAGGCATCGCTGCGGCTTAACCACGAGGTGCTGTGATGAAAGGCTGGCTGCCAGGTTTGGGTCTGCTTGCCGCTGGGGCGCTGGCTCTGGTGGTAGCCTGGCCGTCGTCGGCGCCGGAATCTCCGGAGCTGGTACCACAAGCCGTGCAGGACGCGCAGCCTGCGCCTGCGTATACCAACAAGCCGCAGGCGGCAGCACCCATGCCAGAGGTGATTGGCGAGAGAGCGGTGGCCGCTGCCGATTATCGTGGGGACGAGAAAGGGGCTGCGCCCGTGCCGCCTTCCGCCGCAGTGGCATCGTTGCGCGAAAGCATGCGCAATGGCGACCCACGCACGCCGCCACTGGTACGCAGCAGCAATCTGCGCGAACCGCCCACGGCGCAGGAGTTGGCCGACCCGTCGCTTTACCAGCAATACGAACAGCGCCAGAAGCAGCAGGTGTATGCCTCCTTCGTGGCGGCAGCCAGTGGCAGGATCACGGAACTGGAAGGGCTGATCCAGCAGGGGGAGCAGGGCGGTGTGACGCCGGAACAACTGGAAGAGGGGCGCCGCAAACTGGAGGCCCTGCGCCAGCAGCGTGATCAGTTGCTGGCGCAGCAGCCGGGACTGGCCGGCGAAGAGTCGGCGGCACAGGAGTAACCCAGCTCCCGGGCACTGTGGCGAATATCAGCATTGTCCGGCGCCAGCGCCAGCGCCTGGCAGACACTTTGCCGGGCGGCGTTTTCCTCTCCCGCTGCCTGTTGGGCATAGGCCAGATTGTTCCAGGCCGCCGCGAAGGCCGGTGCCCGTTTTACCGCTTGTTCAAACGCATGGCGCGCTTCGCTCTGTTGGCCCTGTGACCACAGGGCATTGCCCAGCCCAAACCAGAGCTGCCCACTGTCCGGGAAGGCATCCACTGCGGCGGGCCAGTAGGCGCTGGCATTCGGCATGGCCGAGATGGCCCGGAACAGGCCTTGCGGTTCGGCGCTGGCGGGCAGTTGCCCCGGAGCCACCAG
Source organism: Pseudomonadales bacterium (assembly GCA_022360555.1). Taxonomy (GTDB): domain Bacteria; phylum Pseudomonadota; class Gammaproteobacteria; order Pseudomonadales; family Alcanivoracaceae; genus Alcanivorax. Next base: position 4,225 of record JAKSCQ010000135.1, on the reverse strand, counting down.
GGTAAAGCCCCACTGGTCGGCGCGGGCCCAGGTGCGAATGAAACGGTTCCAGTGGCTGGTTCGACTTTCATCGGTGCCGCTATGCAGCACCATGGTTTTCCCGGCATCGCGATACCCGGTGACCACCGCATAGTGCCACTGCGGCCAGCTCGGCAGGGCCAGGTTCTGCATCACCAGGACGGGGCGCCCCGCCTGCAGTTCGGCAAACAGGGCTTCGCTGCTCTCCACTGGCCAGGGCAACAGGCCCCGGCTGCGGGCTGCGGCACGCAATTCGATACCCAGGCTGCCTTGCCGCTCCGGCAGCCATACTTCGTCCACCAGGGCATCCGCGCTTACCGGTTTGCCAGCCCATTGCAACAGCATGGCCAGGGCGGCGGGGCCGCACTGGTATTTTTCCTGGGGAACGAAGGGCACCACCAGTTGCTGCCGGGTGTGTATCGCGGCGCTTTGTGGCGGCGGCACACTCTGGCAACCGGTGAGCGATAACAGAAACAGTAGCAGGGCGGCGATACCCTTCGGGTATTTCCACCCTGCGGTGTGCAGGACTGACCGCATCATTGAGAAAACAGCGGGCAGCAGGCAAATGCGTTCTTTACTTCCGTGACTACTGTGGTCAAACCAATCTTCCGTCACCAATCAGTTGATGGGGGCAATCGCCGGGAACACATCGGTGGCGCCCAGCAGGTCGAGCAGGACCAGAATCAGGATAATGGCGAGAATGACACCGATGACGCCCTGGCCGGCGGGCAGGGACTCGGATTGTTGTGCCAGTTGCTGCAGCTCCTGATTGGTGAGGCGATCAAGGCGCTGGCTGACCTGTTCCTTGCTGACGCCGTAATCGCTCAGGGCTTTGGCAGCGGCCTTGTGATCCATCAGTTGCATGACCTTTGCCTTCATGGCGGCGCGGTCCTGTTGCTGTATCACGGTGTCGTTACCGATCATGGCTGCTTGCGCGGCCGGCACGATCAGCAATTGCATGAACAGCAGCAGGGTTGCACAGAGGATGCCGGTGATACGCTGGGGCATGGATCTTTCTCCGTTCAGTCTGATTTTGCAGGAACCGTCCCAGAGACGGTGCCTACAGTGTGATCCTAACAGAGCAGGATATCTGCCGAACCCTCACCATTTTTTACAACCACTTTACCAATATCTGTCACGGCGACGCCGCTTTCATCCAGTTGTTGCAGTGCATGTTCTGCCTGCTCCGCCGGCAGGCAGAACACCAGCCCGCCACTGGTTTGAGGATCGCACAGGGCGGTCAGCCAGTGATCGCTGACCGTGTCATCCACTTGGCAATGCATCAGCACCTGCCGGTTGGCGTCGCTGATGGTGCTGGTGACGCCCTGCTCGATCAGCGAGAGGGTGCCGGGCAGTAACGGAATGGATTCGCACTCCAGCATCATGGCCACACCACTTTGCTGGCAGATCTCGCGCAGGTGGCCGAGCAGGCCAAAGCCGGTGATGTCCGTGCAGGCATGCACGGGAAAAGCCGCCAGGGTTTGTTGAGCCGTGGCGTTGCTTGTCAGCATGGTTTGCAGGGCGGCATCCAGCCAGGGGCCGTATGCTTTTCCCGGGTGCATGGGGGCGGCCAGTTGCACGCCGGTGCCCAGGGGCTTGGTCAGCAAAATGCGGTCGCCATTGCGGGCACCGGCCTTGTGCCACAGGCGGGCCGGGGCAGCGGCGCCGTTGACGGTAAAGCCGGCCGCCATCTGTGGCCCTTCGCTGGTGTGTCCGCCCACCAGGGTGCAGCCTGCCTGATTCAGTTCGTGGACGGCGCCTGCCATCAGCCGTTGCAGATCACGGCCCTGCAGTTTCGGATGGTTCCAGGCCAGGGTGATGTTGGCCAGGGCGGAATGCGGGGTGGCATTCATGGCGTACAAGTCGCTGAGGCTGTGCAGGGCGGCAATGCGTCCGAAGCGGTAGGGCTCGTCGATAAAGGCGGGGAAAAAGTCCAGGCTCTGCACCAGCCGGTGGCCTTCTGGCCAACGGATCACGGCGGCATCATCGGCGGCGTCCACGCCAGCTTCGATACCGTCGTTGACCACCGGGGCCAGGCTGGCCAGGGCATCGCCCAGTGCATCGCTGCCCACCTTGGCGCCACAGCCGGCGCAGTGCAGGGCATCCGGGTCCGGGGCGGTGGCTGTCATGGTGGGCAGCTCACTGCTGAACTTGCGCATGAAGGCCCGGTCGATCCGGTCCTTCCAGTGCCAGACCCAGCCGCCGGATGCGGACAGTGTGCCCCCGCGCGTGGCCACGGCCTGTTTGCCGCCAGCGGACAGCAGCGACAGAAAGGCTTTCTGCGGACGGTAGGGCGTCAGCGATTCACCGCGAATGGCGGCCGTCAGATTCCGGGCCAGTATCCGGGCCTGGCGAACCGCATAGACCCCGGCCTTGGGCAGGGTGTCGGGGAAAGCCGCACAATCGCCGGCGGCAAATATCCGCGCGTCCGAGCAGGTCTGCAGGGTGTGGTGGACGCGGACAAAGCCTCTGTCATCGCATTCCAGATCGCTGTCGGCGATCAAGGCCGTGCCGCGCACACCGGTACACCAGAATACCTGGCGGGCCTGGAGCGGCTGGCCGTTGGCGAACAGGGCACCCTGCTGTTTTTCCACGCGGGTGTGTTCGTGGAGGGTGATGCCGTAAGCCTCCAGATAGCCTTTCATGCGGCGCTGCACCGGCGCCGGGTAGCCGGCCAGCAGGGTGCCGCTGCTGATCAGGGACAGCGCCACCTCGCGTCCGGCGCGACGGCAATGTTCGGCCACCGCCAGCACCATTTCCGTACCACCGGCACCGCCGCCCACCACCGCCAGTTGCCCGTTGTCCTGGTCGTCATGCAGCCATTGCTGCCAGCGGTGGTAGAAGTCGGCCACGGGTTTGACCGGCACAATGGCCGGGTGACCGCCGTCCACGGCCTGCAAGTCCGGGGTGGCGCCCACGTCCAGGCTCAGCCAGTCGTATTGCAGCAGGCTGCCGTCGCTGAGGGTCAGGCTCCGGTCGCTGCGGTTGATCCGGGTGACCGACGCCTGCATGAAGCGGGCGCCGGTGGCCTGGCACAGCCGGTACAGGTCCACATGGGTGTCATCCAGCCGGTAATGGCCGGCGATCAGGCCGGGCAGCATGCCGGAATAGGCGCTCAGGGCATCCGGGGATACCAGCGTCAGGCGCACACCGGGAACGGGGTTCATGGCCAGCATGCGCAGGGCCAGGCAGTGGCTGTGGCCGCCGCCGACCAGCACCAGGTCGTGATTGGCCGGTGAGGTCATCACAGCAGAATGTCGCCTTTCAGGTAGCAGCGGGCCTGACCGCTCAGCGAGACTCGCTCGCCGTCGAGCCGGCAGTGCAGTTCGCCGCCCCGGGGCGAAAGCTGGCGGGCGAACAGGGTGGCCTTGTTCAGCCGGTCGGCCCAGTAGGGCACCAGGGTGCAGTGGGCGGAGCCGGTGACCGGGTCTTCCGGCACCCCTTTCGCGGGGGCAAAGAAACGGCTGACAAAATCGCAGTCGTCACCGGGGGCGGAGAGAATAACGCCGAAGGTATCGAGCCGGCTGATGGCGGTGAAGTCAGGCTGGAAATCACGCACCTGGTCGGCACTGTCGACGATGACCAGCGTATCGCGTGCCTGCAATACTTCCCGGACTGGCAGCCCCAGGGCTGTCTCGTAGGTGGCGGTGTCGTTTACCGGCTTGCCGGGGCGAATGGGGAAATCCAGCGTCAGTGTCTGGCCGCTGCGGTTGACGTACAGCGCGCCGGAGGCGGTGTTGAAACGCACCCGCTCCCCGGGAAAACCCAGCGCGTTAAAGACCACCCAGGCGGCAGCCAGGGTGGCATGGCCGCACAGGTCCACTTCCACCGTGGGGGTAAACCAGCGCAGGGCGTAGCCGGTATCGTCCGGCACCAGAAAGGCGGTTTCCGACAGGTTGTTCTCCAGGGCGATGTTTTGCAGCAAGGCATCATCGGGCCAGCTATCCAGCGGCACCACCGCAGCCGGGTTGCCGGCAAACAGGGAGGAGGTAAAGGCGTCGACTTGATAGAGTTTCATGGGTTGCCTTGGCTGTCAGGTTGACGATAACTACGCGTATATTTTGGTGGGGGCGCTGTCCCAGGCCCGGTTATTAAGGAACCTCTGCAAAACGTCATGCCGGACTCGATCCGGCCTCAAGTGCGGGATGAAGGGAGTTTTTCAGAGGCTTTCTAACCTTTGGCGTTCAATAGTAAAGCTATGGCATAA
>JAKSCQ010000046.1 GCA_022360555.1 Pseudomonadales bacterium | reverse complement strand
TCGAAATACGCCGTGAAGCGGCCAGAAAAGCCGCCAAGGACTTCCCCTGGGGCAAAACCCGCGAACAGGCCCTGGCCAGTGGATGGAAACCCTCAGAGCAGCGCATCGACTGGCAGGTCCTGAAGGAAAAGCAACAGACCGCATGACTGAAGCCCAATCCACAAAGTCTGCTGCGTACAGCATGGAGCGTGAAGCGATTTACGCTGTCACTGCTTACAACAGTCAAAATGAAAAGTTACCCAAGCGTGAGAAAAGCAGAAACAACGACAGCTATTTCACCAAGGTAGCGCGCGGCAACTCGCTTGGTCTCCCAAAAGGTTCACACTGCCGGGAGTATTTGGCTGAGTGGCAATGCAATGTTTTCCAGCAAGACGCTTTGCAAACACGAAAAACCGACGAACAGCAATGCCGAGAGATGCGAAACCCTTATCTTATGGAGTTTTGGCCTACACTTTTTGAGTGGCCAGTTTTTGCCCTGATATTGCGCCACGGAATAGCTTGGTGCGCCTTTGCTGGTGGGATTGGTGGCGCGCTAATAATGACATTCATAGGATTAATAGATGGAGATACAAACCTAAAAGCCATTTTAGGTTTACTTCAATTTTTTTTCTTGCCTTTTTTCATCGCATGGCTAGTTCTAAAGTTAATAACCAGAGGAGAACCAAAACTCAAAAAAGATACCCGCTTCTACCGCCGCACCGGCATGGTTAGCATTTATCGGAAAGGCCAGGATCGGCTGGAAATCCCCTTCGAGGAATTCGAACCTACCATGACATACCGAACCGGGGCAGCCGGCTCTACAGGTTTTATGTTGCAACTTGCCCACCGAAATTCGGATATCGTCATCAGCCACATTAACGATTATCCCGAAGAGTATCAGGTATACCTGGAATGGGAGCGGCTCCATCAATTCATGGACATATCACAACCTCTTCCAGACAGAATCGTCACCGAACCTGCTCGTCAATTTGACCCTGTAACAGCCGAATACGACAGAAAAAATGGCAGACCCAAGCACCTTTGGCGGGACATGGATCGTGAAGAACTGCGTGAGCGTCGAGAAGCCGCAAAAAAGGCAGCCAAAGACTTTCCTTGGGGGAAAACGCGGGAACAGGCTCTGGCAAGTGGCTGGAAGCCCTCTGAACAACGCATTGACTGGCAGGCATTCAAGCCCGAGCAGCACACCTCGTAAACGAACCCGGGCTCAAAGCACAGCGGCTTACACCAACGCCTTGCGATTGCGTAGCAATTCTCCCAGGCCCGCTTTGTCCAGTTGCAGGTCCACATAGGCGGCGATGACTTCGCCGTTGTCCATGGCCAGCACTTCGTTGAGAAGTTGGCGGATAAAGCTGGCTTTGACCTGGCGTACCGCCGCTTTCACCTTGAGCAGGTTGGAGGCATTCATGGACAGGACGTTGACGCCCATGGCCATGAGCAGCAGCGCCGATCCCGGCTCGCCGGCCATCTCGCCACACACGGAAACCGGCACTCCTTCTTCATGGGCCTGTTCCACCACATGCAGGATGGCGTGCAGTACCGCCGGGTGATAGGAGTTGTACAGGGATGCCACCTGCCGGTTGTTGCGGTCCACGGCCAGCAAGTACTGGGTCAGGTCGTTGGTACCCACGGACAGAAAGTCCACTCGCTGGGCCAGGGCCCGGGCCTGGTAGACCGAAGCAGGCACTTCGATCATCACACCCACCTGGGGCATGGGGATATCCAGCCCTTCATCGCGGACTTCCAGCCAGGCGCGATGAATGAAGTGCTGGGCTTCTTCGGCTTCGATCACGCTGGTAACCATGGGCAGCATGATGCGCAGGTTGTCGAGCCCTTCGCTGGCCTTGAGCATGGCCCGGACCTGCACCATGAAGATTTCCGGGTGATCCAGGGTGACCCGGATGCCGCGCCAGCCGAGGAAGGGGTTTTCTTCCTCGATGGGAAAATAGCTCAGCGATTTGTCGCCGCCCACATCCAGGGTACGCATGGTGACCGGGTGCGGCGCAAAGGCCGATAACTGCTCGCGGTAGATGACGCGCTGTTCTTCCTCGGACGGAAAACGGTCACGAACCATAAAGGGGATTTCCGTGCGGTACAGCCCCACGCCTTCGGCTCCCCGTTCGATGGAACGGTTGATGTCGGTCATCAGGCCGGTGTTGACCTGTAGCTGGATACGGGTGCCATCCAGGGTTTCCGCCGGTTCATCGCGCAGTTTCTCCAGCCCGGCCTGCAGGTTGGCTTCTTCGGCGATGATTTCCTCGAACTGCTGTTTGAGTTCCGGCGTGGCGTTGGCCACCACCCGGCCTCGGAAACCATCGACAATGATTTCCTTGTCGTCCATCTGCTTGAGCGGCAGGTTCTGCGCCCCGACCACGGTGGGAATGCCCATGGCACGGGCGACGATGGCCATATGGGAATTGCGCGAGCCACGGGTGGTGACGATGCCGCGAATACGCTCGCGGGGCACCTCCATGAGCATGGGGGCGGAAATGTCATCGCCGAGCAGGATGCATTCATCCGGGAAGATAATGTGGCGACGGCTCTGGCTCTGCAACTGTGCCAGCACCCGCCGACCCAGGTCGCGCACGTCCGCTGCCCGCTCTCGCAGGTAGGGGTCGTCCATCATCTCGAAGTTACGCACGTGGACATCCACCACCGTGCGCAAGGCCCCCTGGGCCCACTGGCCTTCACGAATCTGCGCAATCACTTCCGCCGGCAGGGCGTGGCGGTCCAGCATGCGCAGGTAGACATCGAACAGGGCCTGCTCTTCGGCGCCCAGGGATTTGGAGGCCCGCTCGGCCAGGTCGCGGACTTCCTGACGGACCCGCACCAGCGCATCATCCAGCCGGGCGATCTCGGCACTAATGTCGTCCACACGGCGATCCGGCACGGAGGACAGGTCCGCCTCCGGGAACAGCAACACGCCATAGCCAATCGCCGCGCCCGGGCAACCGGGCAAGCCGTCATAGAAACTGGGCAGGTCCACCCCGCTGGCGTCGAGCTGATCGAACAACACGCCGGACGCATGGGCATGGGCAATTACGGCGGAAAGCTGGGCGGAAATGGTAACCAGGAATGCCTCTTCGCTCTGGTCGAAGCGGCGTACATCACGCTGCTGGACGACCATGATCCCCAGCACCTTGCCGTGATGCATCACCGGTACGCCAAGAAAGGCATGGAAAGGATCTTCGCCGGTTTCCGCCAGGTAATGGAATTTGGGGTGGGTAAAGGCGTCTTCCAGGTTGACCGGTTCCTCGCGCAGGCCCACCTGCCCCACCAGCCCCTCGGACAGCCCCAGGCTGACCCGGCCCACCGCTTCCTGCTTGAGCCCTTCGGATGCCATCAGCACATAGCGCTGGTCATCTTCATCGCGCAGATAGATGGAGCACACTTCCGTGCCCATGGCATCGCGCACCCGCTTTGCCATCAAGTCCAGGGCAGAGCGGATATCCGCGGCGTTGTTCACTTCCTGAACAATGCGTCGCAGGGTATCAAGCATTCGGTTTGTCTCCCGGTGTTGCCGTCTCGGCGGAATCGGCCTGTTGCTGCTTCAGTGCCGGCGCCAGCTCACGCAGGGCGCGGGCGTAGACGCCGCGCTTGAAATGCACCACCTTGCGAATCGGATACCAGTAGTTCACCCACCGCCAGGCCTTGAACTCCGGGCTGTCGCTGGCAAACAGGTCGATGGCCTCCTCGTCGGCAGTCAGACGCAGCAGGAACCATTTCTGGCGCTGCCCGATACAGTGCTGCCGGTTGCGCGGCCGACGCAGGAAGCGCCGGGGCAACCGGTAAGTCAGCCACCCTTCGGTGCAGGCGATAATTTCCACATGTTCCGGGCGCAGGCCCACTTCCTCTTCCAGTTCACGAAAAAGGGTCTGCTCGGGTGTTTCACCGGGCATCATGCCGCCCTGGGGAAATTGCCAGGCATCGCGGTTGCCCATCCTGCGCCCCCAAAAGACCCGGCCATCCTGGCCGGCAATAATGATCCCGACATTCAGCCGGAACCCCTTGTCATCAATAATGCCTGTCATCTTGTCTCTGTGAGGCTGCGTACCAGTGCTGCCTCCGGCTCCTTTGCACCATTAAACCTTGCCGGGCAACCTGCAATCAATGCACAACCGTGCAACAACCGCGCCAGCCAGCCTGAATGCCGACGCCAGCAGGGAGAAGGAGCAACCTATATCTCCGCCCCGCCTTCGCATAGAATGCGGGGCGAATGTAAGGAGAGGCCATGACACTCGCAATTTTCGACCTGGACAACACCCTCATTGCCGGCGATTCCGACCACCTGTGGGGCGACTGGCTGGTGGAGAAGGGGATTGTCGACCAGCAGCACTACAAGGAAACCAACGACCAGTTCTACGTGGATTACCAGAACGGTCGCCTGGACATCATGGCTTACCTGCGTTTTTCCCTGAAAGTGCTGGCCGACAACGACATCACCCAGCTACATCACTGGCGGGAACAATTCCTGGCGGAAAAGCTGGATACCATGTGGCTGCCCAAGGCCGAGGCATTGCTGCAAAAGCACCGTGACCAGGGCCACACCCTGATGATCATCACCGCCACCAACGATTTCGTCACCGCGCCCCTGGCGGACCGGCTGGGCGTGGATCACTTGATCGCCACCGTGGCCGAACGCCGCAAGGAACACTACACCGGCGATGTGGCGGGCATCCCCAGCTACCGGGACGGCAAGGTGGAACGGCTGGCCGAGTGGCTGCGCGACCACGACGAAAGCCTGGCGGGAAGCTGGTTCTACAGCGACTCCCACAATGACCTGCCGCTGCTGAAGAAGGTGGACAACCCGGTAGCGGTGGACCCGGACGCCACCCTGGAGCGGGAAGCCCGGGAACGGGACTGGCCGGTTATCAGCCTGCGCTGAGCAGAACCATTACTGGGGGACAATCATGCGTTACCTTTCTGTCGCCTTGCTGGCGTTTGCCCTGACCGCCTGTGACGATCCTGCCCCGGCGCCGGAGCCGGATCAGCCCCGGCAGGACGCCGTTATTATCAGCATTCCCGCCACCGACTGGCAGGCGCAAGCGGATCAGGCCTTCCAGAGCGGCGGGGCCGGCTGGCAACAGGCCCTCACCGGGTTTGACCAGACCCCGGACCAGGCCTCGCTGGACACCCTGCGCAGCAGCCTGCAAAGCTGGTACAACACCTTTACCGACCAGTACCTGCTGTTGGCCAGCCGTGCCTGCCAGCTTGAGCAGCCGGCCGTGCTGGAACGCATGGACACCTGGCCCCTGTACCCCGGGTATCTGGATGCCCTGCCGCAGTGGCCGGAATCCGGCCTGATCAGTGATCCCTACTTGGAAATGTCCCGCCAGTCCCTGCGTCAGCAACACGGCGCCACCGACCCGGCGGAAGCCAGCCTGGGGTTCGCAGCCCTGTTTGTGGTGCTCAACGGCACCGCTGACAGCCCCAAGACCCTGGACGCCTTTCAGGGCGATGACGACAGCGTGCAGCGCCGTCGCCAATACCTGAAGCTGGCCGGCGAGCAACTGGTCGCCGATGCCGGGCTACTGTCCATCAGCGAACCGCTGACCGTCGATGCCCTCCATTGCGGCCTGGCACAAACGGTAACCCGCGCCAGCCGGGATGCCAGCGGCGCCGACGAAGATGGCCGCTTTGTCCCCGCCGCCGTGAAGGAGACCCGCTCGCGGGTACTGCTGAGCAGCCTCCAATCCATCCCCGAAACCACACTGAACGCCTGGGAGCAGGAAGCACCGGGGATTGCGGATGCCATCGCCGCCGTGGAAGAGAAAGGCACCGCACCACTGGTGGAATGGCTGGGAACGCCCTGACTTTTTGTTGGAGCCTTGCTCGCAAGGCGAAGGGTTGAATCCACTCTGGCGCTTTCTGACCCCTTCGCTTTGCGAGCAAAGCGCCAACGGCTGCAGATAATGGTTGGCTTTTTTGTGGGAGCGGTGGTTCCACCGCGATCTTTTCCCCGCACCGAGTATCGCGGTCGAACGACCGCTCCCACAGAGCCTCACCCAGCCTTCCCCTCATCACACAGAGGCACAAAAAAGCCCGCCTGATCCGGTGACCAGGCGGGCTTTTTTTGTTCCGGGGGGAAGGCCTAGAAGTTGTAGCGGCCAAAGACCCCGAAGGTGTCACGATCACCGGCCACCACCAGGCGGGCCCCCAGGTCCACCACCGGGGTCAGCTTGAACAGCCCCTGGCCGTAAACACCCAGATCGTCATCGTGCAGGTCCATGTAAGTCAGACCACCAGACAGCTCCAGCTTTTCGGTAGTGGCATGACGAACACCACCACGCAGTTCGAAACCGATTTCATCGTCGTCGCCATAATCCACATCATAGTCGTCATAAATGATGTCAGCAGTACCGACAAAATCCAGGCCACGCTGCAACGGAGTATGGAAACCCACACCGCCATAGAGGCGATTACCATCCACATCACCGTGAATCGGGCCGCGGTCATAGTCGCCGTCGTAAAAGCTCAAACCACCGCGCAGAAAAATATGCTCATCCAGGGCAAAGCTGCCTTCGCCGGTGATTGCATCCACATCCCAGTCGTTGTCCAGATCCCAACGGTCATAGGCCAGTTGGCCATAGGTGTAGGAGAAGCCGTTATCACGTACGGCGGAGGTGCGCTGTTCCGCCATGGCCGGGGCGGCAACGGCCAAAGCAATTCCAGACACAAGCAACGTTTTTTTGAACATAAAACAAGTCCTCACTGTTTCGAATGAACGGCATCCGTGATGGCCACCATAGTGTGTTGTTATGGAGTGGCAAACTGCCCACGGGTTCCGTTTTGGCGCGGTTTTAATAAAAATTTTCAATATCGGCGGGCAGTTATAGCACGGCCTTGACCTTGGGGTTACCCTCAAGTTTGACAATCTGTGACATGGCGCAAGCTCGCGCCCTTGCAGCGTTCAGGAGTTCGTATGCAGACACAGACATTGCCCATTCAGGGCGCCACCTGTCAGGGCTGTGCCAACAAGATCCACACCGCCCTGACCCGGGTGGAAGGCGTGGATCATGTGGAGGTGGACCTGGACCATCAGCAGGTTCAGGTCCAGGGGGAAGCGGACCCGGCCGCTCTCCAAAGCGCTCTGCAGCAAAGCGGGTATGCCGCTGAGGAAACGGGCAGCACCTGCCACCACCAGGCCTCTGCAGCTACGCCATCCTCCACACAACAGCAGGAAACCCGGCTGGCCATTACCGGCGCCACCTGTGCGTCCTGTGTCCGCACCATCGAAGACGCCCTGCGCGGCACCCCCGGTGTCACCCAGGCCGAAATGAATTTCGCCGACCGTACCGCCACCGTGGCCGGCACCGCCAGCACGGATACCTTGATCCAGGCGGTGGAGCAGGCCGGTTACGGCGCCAGCCTTGCCACGGATTCGGACGCCGACAATCAGGACGAACAGGAGCAGGCCCACTACCGCCAGTTGCTGCGCCACATGTGGCTGGGCCTGGGGCTCGGCGTGCCCCTGATGGCCTGGGGCCTGCTGGGCGGTGACATGACGGTTCGGCCCGGCCAGCCCAGCCAGTGGATCTGGCTGGGTATCGGGGTGCTTACCCTGGGGGTGCTGGCCACCGCCGGCCGTCATTTCTTTGTGGGTGCCTGGAAGGCGTTGCGCAATCACAACGCCAACATGGACACCCTGATTGCCCTGGGCACCGGCGCCGCCTGGCTGTATTCCATGGCGGTGGTGCTGGTCCCCGGTGCCCTGCCGGAAGCCGCCCGCCATGTCTATTTTGAGGCCAGCGCCATGATCATCGGCCTGATCAATCTCGGCCAGGCACTGGAAGTACGGGCCCGGGGCAAGACCAGTGCCGCCGTGAAGCGCCTGCTGGACCTGGGCGCCAAAACCGCCCGCGTGGTGCGTGATGGCAAGGAAACCGACATCCCGGTGGAACAGGTGCACACCGGCGACTTGCTGCGCGTGCGCCCCGGCGAAAAGATTGCCGTGGACGGAGACGTCCAGGACGGCGAAAGCCGCATCGACGAATCCATGCTCACCGGCGAACCCATGCCGGTGGCCAAGGCGGTGGGCGACCGCGTCAGTGCCGGCACCCTCAATGAAGGCGGCACCCTGCTCTACCGCGCCACCGCCGTGGGGCGCGACACTGCCCTGTCGCAGATCATCGCCCTGGTCAGAAAGGCCCAGGGCAGCAAGCCGCCCATTGGCCGGCTGGCGGATCAGGTATCCGCGGTCTTCGTGCCCACCATCATGATCATTGCCGTGGTCGCCGCCCTGGCCTGGTACAACCTTGGCCCGGACCCGCGCCTGACACACATGCTGATCAGCGCCACCACGGTACTGATCATCGCCTGCCCCTGCGCCCTGGGGCTGGCCACCCCCATGTCGGTGATGGTGGGCGTGGGCAAGGCGGCGGAACACGGCATTCTGATTCGCCAGGGCGAAGCGCTGCAGACCAGCAGCAAGCTGGACACCATCGTGCTGGACAAGACCGGCACCATCACCAAGGGCAAGCCCGCCGTCACCGCCCTGCTCTGTGCGCAGGGGCAACAGGAAGACGCCTTGCTGCAACTGGCGGCCAGCCTGGAAAGTGGCTCGGAACATCCGCTGGCCAAAGCCATTCTCACCGAAGCCGAAAACCGCGGGCTGTCCCTGCTTGAAGCCAGCCAGTTCGCCGCCCTGAACGGCAAGGGTGTGACGGCACGGCTGTCAGGCAAGCGCTATCGTCTGGGCAATCGCCGCTGGCTGGAAAGCGAAGGCGTGGCCATCACCCTGGACAGCACGCCGCTGACGGACAACGGCGCCACCCCGTTGTTTCTGGCGGACGATGAACAGCTCCTTGGCATCATCGGCGTGGCCGATCGCATCAAGGAAGATTCATCGGCCGCCATCCGCCGCCTGAAAGACGCCGGCCTGACCGTGATCATGATCACCGGCGACATCCAGGCCAGTGCCGATGCCATCGCCCGCCAGGCGGGAGTGGATGAGGTCATGGCCGAGGTACTGCCGGAAGACAAGGCGGAGAAAGTCAAAGCCCTGCAACAGCAAGGCCGCACCGTGGCCATGGTGGGCGACGGCATCAACGACGCCCCCGCCCTGGCCCAGGCCGATGTGGGCTTCGCCATCGGCACCGGCACCGACGTGGCCATCGAATCCGCCGCCATCACCCTGATGGGTGGCTCACTACATGGCGTGGCCGATGCCATGGCCATTTCCGCGGCCACGGTGCGCAATATCAAACAGAACCTGTTCGGTGCCTTCATCTATAACAGCCTGGGGGTACCGGTGGCCGCCGGGGTACTCTATCCCTTCACCGGCAGCCTGCTCAGCCCGGTGATTGCCGGCGCCGCCATGTCGCTCAGTTCCGTGACCGTGGTCACCAACGCCAGCCGGCTGCGCCTGTTCAACCCCGGGAAAGGAGAGACCCGATGACACCGGAACAACTGGCCGCCCAGCTTCGCTGCCCCAACGGGGACGACGGGCAGCAGGTGGCCGACAATATGAACACCCATAACCAGCCCATCATCACCGCGACCTATGAGGCACTGGCTCTGAAAGGCGGCGAGTCGGTGCTGGAAATCGGCCCGGGCACGGCCGGCCATTTGCCCGCGTTGCTCGCCAGAACGGCGGACCTGGATTACACCGGGCTGGACCTGTCCGCGGACATGGTCAACGCCGCCACGGCCATCCATGCCCACTTGCCGGGTGTCCGTTTTGTGGAAGGCGACCTGCACCAGCCACCACTGCCGACCGGGCATTACCAGGCCATCGTGGCCATCAATGTGGTGTACTTCTGGAACCCGCTGGCACCGGCCCTGCAAGCCTTATTAACACTGCTCCGGCCCGGCGGGCAACTCTGCCTGGGCCTGCGCGACCACCGCAGCATGTCGACCCTGCCGGTCTTTCAACACGGCTTTCTCACCTACCAGGGCCCGGACCTGCAAGAGGCTCTGGAACAGGCCGGCTTCGAGGACGTCTCACTGCAGATCATTCCCGAAGAAAGCATCAACGTGATGGGCGACGTCATGCACAAGACCGGGCTGGTACTCTGCGCCCGCAAACCGGAGGCACAACCATGACATTGGCGATCAACCTGGCCGGCGTGCTGCTGATCGGCCTGATCATCTGGTGGTTCTGGCTGTCCCGCCCCGGGGCGAAAGTCCAGGCGGCAAGCAACGAGACCACCGTTATCGTGGAAGACGGGGTCTACACGCCTTCCGTCCTGCATGCCAAGGCCGGCACGCCACTCACACTGCATTTCCAGCGCAAGGATCCATCCCCCTGTGCCGAACAGGTCATTTTCCACGGGCTGGACAGCAGCACCTTTCTGGAAACCGGCAAGACCACCACGGTCACCCTGGATAACCCGCCCGCCGGGGAATACCGCTTTACCTGCCAGATGCAGATGTATCAGGGCAGGCTTATTGTGGATTGAGGCTTACACGCAACACGCAACACGCAACACGCAACACGCAACACGCAAACAATGATGAGGAAAAACCGTGAAGAAAATCCTGTTTCTTTTTTCTGCCCTGTTTATTGCCGCCTGCGGCGACAACGAGCCGGCACAACCGCAGACCACCGAACCTGACCGGGCTGAACAACAGACCGCCGTCACCGACAAGGTACTGGAAGTCTACAAGTCTCCAACCTGCGGCTGCTGTGGCGCCTGGGTGGAACACATGCAAGCAAACGGTTATACCGTCAAGGTGCATGAACAACAGAACCTGCAACCCATCAAGGAAAAGGCCGGCCTGCTGCCCGGCACCGGTTCCTGCCATACCGCCTTTATCGACGGCTACGTCATCGAAGGCCATGTGCCCGCCAGCGATGTGGAGCGCCTGCTCGCCGAACGCCCGGAAGGCAAGGGCCTGACCGTCCCCGGCATGCCGGTGGGCTCCCCGGGCATGGAAATGGGCGACCGCAAGGATGCCTATGATGTGCTGTTGTTCGATGAAAATGGCACCGAGGTGTTCAGCCACCACCCTGGCAACCAATAAGCGTCAAGTAGCCAGCCCGGATACAGCGGCAAGGGACGCTTGACATGATATCTGCCACCGATATCATGACTATCGGATAGCGCCTGTGAGGCTTAACTGACCCGATTACAGTCAGAGCGGCCTCGCAGGCTTTTTCGTTTATGGACAGGCGAAAAGAATGAAAACCGCCATTTTGATTGATGGTAGCTTTTTCATTAAACGCTACCGACTTATCAAGCGCCGCACGGAACGTGACCCAGACCTTTCCCCTACAGCCACAGCTCGCGATATTGCGGCCTGTGCGTTTCGGTGGATTCGCAAAGCCAACCCCCATGGCTACAGAAACCGCGAGCTTTATCGCATCTTTTTCTATGACTGCGCCCCGGAGCGACATAATGCCGGCCCTCACCCCCTGACCAAAGACATCATTCGGGTTGAAGATTATCTCGACTTTGACTTCCGCGCCGCACTTC
>JAKSCQ010000047.1 GCA_022360555.1 Pseudomonadales bacterium | reverse complement strand
ATAACCTACTTTGTAAGATATTCGTAGGCGTTTTCGAAGAACAATCTTCCATCAGCGCGTTTGATTTCTTCGCGGGTCCACTGTGGATGGTTTTCAATTTCAATAAAACGCTCTGGGTGTGGCATAAGACCCATAACCCGGCCAGTTGGATCACAAATTCCAGCAATATTATCTACACTGCCATTCGGGTTGATATTATCGGCCTGAGAATTTCCTGCTGCATCGCAGTAACGAAGAGCAAGTTGATCTCCAGAAGCAAGTCCATCCAGCATAGCCTGATCGCGAGGTACAAATTTACCTTCTGCGTGAGCTACCGGTAACTTTAGAATCTCTCCCTTAGGCAGGAAAACGCATTTTTCGCTGTCGGCACGCAGATGAACCCAAGAGCAGTGGAACATACCACTGTCATTCCATGCAAGAGTTGCCTGTTTGTGAGCTTCAGAAGGGTCAATTTTGCCGGTTGGAAGCAGTCCTGATTTAATCAGAACCTGAAAACCATTGCAGATACCAAGCATAAGCTTGCCATCATCCACAAATTTGTTCAGCGGATCGGCAAGTTTATGAAGCATTTGATTAGCCAAAATTTTACCGGATGCAATATCATCGCCATAGCTAAAGCCACCTGGCAAAAGTAAAAACTGATATTCATCCAAAATTTTAGGATTTTCCATAATACGGAAAACGTGAATGCGGTCGGCAGCAAAGCCTGCCTGCTCAAGTGCATATTGAGATTCGAGGTCGCAGTTTGTACCAGCCGCTCTGAGTACCAAAGCTTTAGCTTTTGACATCGGTATCCTTTCGTGAATCGGTAAAACCGGCCAAGCCGGCAAATATTCATAATTTTCGTGACAGTTTAGCCGATTTCCCTTGAAAAATCAGCAAGTTTTCGGAAAATTCCGCATATTCGCCCCAAATATTTCGAACATCCTTTTCAACCTGGGGCATCGCATCTTGCAGCGCGCAAATTTGCTTCGTAAATATATAAGGGTTGCTTATGTTAATTCCACTGTCAACTTATCTTCTCAGATAATCTGGTGCTATTAGTGATATTAATAAAACAATGTGAAATTTTTCT
>JAKSCQ010000048.1 GCA_022360555.1 Pseudomonadales bacterium | reverse complement strand
GCCGGGGGGCTGAACCCTGGTTACTATGCACCGCACAAGGGCGATACCAGCGGTCAGTTGCAGGCGGATGTGTTGTTGTCGGTCACCCCGCCACCACAGATGCCCGCCACCATGGAAGCAGGCACCATACAGGGCTACTGCGTGGGCGAGCCCTGGAATCAGCAGGCGGTTTTCAAGGGCATCGGTGTACCGGTGATTACCGATTACGAAATCTGGAAGAACAATCCGGAAAAAGTGTTCGGCGTGAGCAAGGCCTGGGCCGACAAGTATCCGAACACCCATATCCGTGTGGTCAAGGCGATGATTCGTGCGGCCAAGTGGCTGGATGAAAACAACAACGCCAACCGTCCGGAAGCGGTGAAGATTCTCTCCCAGCCCAACTATGTGGGCGCGGACTATGAAGTGATTGCCAATTCCATGACCGGCACCTTCGAGTACGAGAAGGGGGACAAGCGTCCGGTACCGGATTTCAACGTGTTCTTCCGCTACCACGCCACCTATCCGTTCTATTCCGACGCGATCTGGTACCTGACGCAGATGCGCCGCTGGGGTCAGATCAGCGAGTCCAAACCGGATAGCTGGTACATGGACGTGGCGAAGAAAGTCTACCGCCCGGACATCTATGCCAAGGCGGCCCAGTCACTGATCGCCGAAGGCAAGATGAGTGCCGATGAGTTCCCCGACTTCGATACCGAAGATGGCTTCAAGCCGCCGCAGAAAGGGTTCATCGACAACATCACCTATGACGGCCGCAAACCCAACGACTACCTGGCGAAATTCCCGATTGGTCTGAAAGAGGGCGACGCGCTGTAAGCGCTCGCCATTCGAGGAGAAGCAATCATGGCTACCCTGACATTCCCGACCTGGATGGAACCCTACCGTGCACTGGCCACCGGCAAGATATCCCGTGACCAGATGCAGACCCTGCTGCGCCAGTTGATCTGGCCGGTGCTGGGTATCGCCGCCTTCCTGTTGCTGTGGCAACTGGCGGCCCAGCGCATCGACACCTCGCTGGGGCAGTTTCCCGGGCCTGTACAAGTCTGGGAGCAGGTGGGCAACCTGGTGGATGAACACCAGGCATCCCGTGCCAAGGAAGTGGCGTTCCACGAACGCCAGGAAAAATACATTGCCTCACGACTGGAGCAGCAGCCGGAGTGGGAGCCGGTCTACCGGGACTACACCGGTGCGCCGACCTTCTTTGACCAGATTGGTACCAGCCTGATTACGGTAATGAGCGGCTTCCTGCTGGCTTCCGTGATTGCCATCCCGCTGGGGATCTTCATTGGCCTGAGCAGCACCGCCCATGCCGCCATGAATCCGCTGATCCAGCTATTCAAACCGGTGTCGCCACTGGCCTGGTTGCCACTGGTGACCATGGTGGTGAGTGCGGTGTATGTCACCGATGACCCCATGGTGGCCAAGTCATTCCTGACTTCCATGTTCACCGTGTCGCTGTGCTGTCTGTGGCCGACATTAGTGAACACCGCCGTGGGGGTGACCTCCGTGAGCCAGGACCTCACCAACGTGTCCCGTGTATTGCGTCTTAACGCCCTGAGTCATGTGCGCAAGATCGTGCTGCCCTCGGCGCTGCCGATGATGTTCACCGGTCTGCGTCTGAGTCTGGGCATCGCCTGGATGGTACTGATCGCCGCCGAAATGCTGGCGCAGAACCCGGGGCTGGGCAAGTTCGTCTGGGATGAATTCCAGAACGGCAGCTCCCAGTCCCTGGGACGCATCATGGTCGCGGTGCTCGTGATTGGTCTGATTGGTTTCCTGCTGGACCGCCTGATGCTGATGCTGCAGCGCGCGCTGGTGTGGGACAAGTCCTCGGCACAACGTTAAGCCCCTGATCAGGAGAAGAACCATGAAAGCCTTGTTGGAACTGTCAAACGTGGGCATGGCCTTCGATACCCCGAAAGGGCCGTTCGAAGCGCTCAAAGATGTGAATCTGAAAATCGATGCCGGTGAATTTGTCTCCCTGATCGGTCATTCCGGTTGTGGTAAATCCACCGTGCTCAACATCGTCGCGGGCCTGCTGCAGGCCACCGATGGCGGTGTGATTCTCGACAAGCAGGAAGTCACCGAACCCGGCCCGGAACGGGCAGTGGTGTTCCAGAACCACTCGCTGCTGCCGTGGCTGACTGCATTCGAAAATGTGGAACTGGCCGTCAAGCAGGTCTTCAAGAAGACCAAGAGCCGCACCGAGATCCGCGATTGGGTGGCGCACAACCTGGAGCTGGTGCACATGG
>JAKSCQ010000115.1 GCA_022360555.1 Pseudomonadales bacterium | reverse complement strand
TTTCTACAAGAAAACCATCGGTTACGGACTGCCGGACTTCGCAGAGGAACTCAACTACGGAGTCGATCTATCAACCATCTGAGGGTGGTATCAGATTGATGGGGTGAAGGTGCCCCATCAACCATTAAATCCGTATACCCCGCAAAAACTGAGCTCCAGCGCGCTCAAGAGGGATGATTAATAAACATGCGCAGATCTATCCGGGACCGAATCGTGGACTTGCGCGGTTTTTGTTGACCTATGGGTAGCCCCTTGGTTTATTCTTTCTGCAACTTACAATAATGCGTGACCCCATGCCCAAGGTGCGGCTTCTACTGACATTGCTGCTGATTTTCGTCATTCCCGTGCAGGGGATGACGGCGGTTGTGTTGTTAAAGCAGCCTTGCCCCATGGAACATCAAGACATGGAAAGCAGCACCAAGGGGTCCTGTTGTCAGGATGACGACAGCATCGCAAATCAACCTGATTGCAAGCCAGGCCAAGAGTGCCATATATCGCAGATGTCGGTGAATGGTGCCCCTTTGACTGCTACTCATGATTCTCCCGACGCAGCCCCCATTCCACTTGTGAAAGCGGATATTCCGCCTCGTCTTCTTTCCTCTATCTGGCGCCCCCCGCTGCCCCCCCTCCAGTAACCGACACGTTCTATTGCGCGTTACACGCGTGATTACCTGTACTGGAGAAAACCATGTTCCACCTATTCCGAACTGCCGCCTTGCGGCGGCAGTTACTGATTTCGCTCCTGCTCGGCTACGCCACGCTCGGTCGCGCCGAGCAGGGCCTAACCTTTGATCAGGCTCTTCAGGCCGCCTTGCAGGATTCTGCAGAAATCAGAGCCATGTCTTCCCGTGTCGAATCTGCCCGTGAGGGACAGATCCCGGCCGCAGCCCTACCTGACCCCACCCTGGTTCTTGGTCTGGACAATGTGCCGATTGAGGGCGATGACCGTTACAGCCTGTCCAGTGAACGCATGACCATGCAGCGTATTGGGCTGACTCAGCGCTTTCCAAATCAGGGTAAGCGTCAAGCCCGGGCCGAGGCAGCCGAACATCAGGTTGAACTTGCCCAGGCTCAAGCGGAAAGCACCCGTTTGTATGTGCAGAGACAGACAGCCATTGCCTGGATTAAACGGCACACCCTCGCCAAGCAGCTCTCACTGTTAGATGAACGCCTAAAGGAGAACCGGCTATTTGATCAGGCCGTGCAGGCAGGCCTTTCATCCGGTCAAGGCAAGGCGATGGACAGCATTGCCCCGCGCCGAGAGGCCGCAGAGTTACTTGAGCGCCAAGATGCGTTGCTGGCACAGCAGCAGCAGGCACAAGCGCAACTGGTACGTTGGCTGGGCGAACCGGGACGCCAGCCTCTAGCTGGTGATGCCCCGGACTTTTCTATTGATGGTGATCAGCTATTGCACAGCCTGCAGCAGCACCCGGAACTGGCGGTGATAGAGCGAGAGGCTGCCGTGGCGGGCGCTGCCGCTCAGGAGGCTCGAGCAGCCAAAAAACCGGACTGGTCGCTCACCTTAGCCTACCTCAATCGTGAAGATTTCAGCGACATGGTCACACTACAGGTGAACATGGACCTGCCGCTATTCGGGAAATCACGGCAAGGGCCTCGCATTGCCGCCGCTGAAGCCAAACAGATGGCTCTGGAAGCACAAGCAGACGCCGTGCGTCGCGAACATAAAGCCATGCTGGAGTCCGAACTCGCGGATTACCAGCGCCTATCGAGCACCCTCAAACGCCAGCGCACCGTACTGGTACCGCTTGCAGAAGAAAAGATCGCGCTGGCTACTGCCGCCTGGCGCGGTGGTGACAGCAGCTTAGCGGATCTGGTTCAGGCCCGCGCTGAATGGCTCGAGGCTCGCCTCACTGAAATCTCACTGGCCGGCCAGCGCTATGAAAAAGCTGCCGCTCTGCATTTTACCTACGAACACCACGATCCGGTGGGCGAGGACAACGATTATGAACATTAAACGCTATTTCTTTCTGCCACTCGCTGGCCTGCTGCTGTTACTAGTAGGCCTTTTTCTTGGCTGGAAAATCAGCACGAACAGTGGCGCTCAACAGGGTGCCATGAAAATGGAAACCGGCTCCACCCCTTCCAACAAGAAGAAGGTGTTGTACTGGTATGATCCCATGTACCCCCAGCAGCATTTCGAGGAACCCGGGCCATCCCCCTTCATGGACATGGACCTAGTGCCACGCTATGCCGATGACAGTACTAATGGAAGCCCTCTTTCGTCGGTGCGCATCGATCCAGCCATGGTGCAGAATCTGGGGATTCGCAGCGTCCCCGTCGTATCGACAACCACAAGCACATCACTACAGCTGACGGGACTGGTATCTTTCAACGACCGTACCCTGACACAGTTACAAAGTCCCTCTTCCGCCTTTGTTGAGCAGGTCTGGCCTCTAACCAATGGCGACATAGTGAGCACGGGGCAACCACTGGTCCGACTGCGCGTACCCGCTTGGACCGGTGCACAGCATGAACTGCTAGCTGTCCTTGCCAGCGGTAATGACGATTTGGTCAACGCTGGTAAGCAACGGCTATTGTCCTTGGGTATGCCCGCCAGGCTGGTCAGCAAAATAGAGCAGCAACGCGAGCCAGTAGAAACCTGGACGATAAACGCCCCTCATAACGGAGTAATCAATAAGCTGAACGCCCGCCCCGGCATGACCCTGATGGCCGGGGAAGCTGTGGCCACACTCCAGCCCCTGAAACCTGTATGGATTGAAGTGGCAGTACCGGAAAG
>JAKSCQ010000272.1 GCA_022360555.1 Pseudomonadales bacterium | reverse complement strand
GGCGTGTTCGACGGCCTGAACGCCACCGTCAGGGCCGGCGAACGGATCGCCGTGGTGGGGCCCAACGGGGCGGGCAAGACCACCTTGCTGCGGGTGCTGGTGGGGCTGTATGGCTTTTTCGAGGGCGAACGTCGCTGGTGGCGGCAGGACTGGCAGCGGGAGCTGCTCTATCTGGGCCATCAGCCGGGCGTGCGTGAAGAACTCAATCCCCTGGAAAACCTGCGTTATGCCTGTGCCCTGAGTGGTCAGGACGGCGACCCCATGGCCGCTCTGGCCGCAGTGGGGCTGCGCGGGTTCGAGGATGTGCCGGCCGCGCACCTGTCTGCCGGCCAGAAGCGTCGGGTGGCGCTGGCGCGCCTGTGGCTGGAACGCAAGGCGGTGTGGGTGCTGGACGAGCCCTACACGGCTATTGATCAGGACGGCGTGGCGCAACTGGATGCCCAGATGCAGCGGGCGGCAGAGGCCGGCAGCCTGGTGATTTATACCTCCCACCATCGGGTGGGTGAGGGCGTGCGTCGCCTGCATCTGGAAAATGGACGGGCGGAGGTGATCTCATGAGCGCCTTCCGGGCCGCCTTGGGGCGGGAGCTGCTGGTGCTGTGGCGCAGTCCGGCGGAAATCATCAATCCGTTGTTCTTCTTTGTCATGGTGATCAGCCTGTTTCCGCTGGCAATCTCACCCAAACCGGAAGTACTGGTGGTCGTGGCGCCCGGTGTGCTCTGGGTGGCGGCGTTGCTGGCGGTGATGCTGTCACTGGATGGCCTGTTTCGCCGGGACCAGGAAAGCGGCGTGCTGGACCTGCTGCTGACCTCGCCGGTGATGGCGGTGGTGCCGGTCGGCGCCAAGTTGCTGGGCCACTGGCTGCTCACCGGGCTGCCACTGGTGCTGATTTCACCGGTGCTGGCGCATATGTTGCAGCTCCCCGATGCGGTGCTGGGCACGGTCATGCTCAGCCTGCTGCTGGGTACCCCGGCACTAACGATTATCGGTGCCATCGGCGCGGCCTTGACCGTGGGGCTGAATCGCGGTGGTATCCTGCTGGCCGTGCTGGTATTGCCTTTGTATATTCCGGTGCTCATTTTCGGCGCCGGGGCGGTCAGTGCCGCGGTGGAAGGCGGCCCGGTAAACGGCATCCTGGCCGTGCTGGGCGCCTTGCTGGCGCTGACGATCAGCCTGGGGCCGCTGGCAGTGGCTGCCGGTCTCAAAATCAGTTCAGGGAATTAAATGGTCTGGAAAACGCTAAAGCGGTGGTATCACCAACTGGGTTCGCCGCGCTATTTCTACACCTTCAGCTCCACGGTGCTGCCGTGGCTGACCCCCATCGCCTTGCTGACGCTGGTGACCGGTTTGGTATGGGGACTGGCCTTTGCCCCGGCGGATTACCAGCAGGGCAACAGCTACCGCATCATCTTTATCCATGTGCCGGCGTCCAGTGGTGCGCTGATGGGCTATATGGCGCTGGGCGTGGCCGGGCTGGTTGCCGTGGTATGGCGCATGAAGATGGCGGAAGTCATGCTCAAGGCCATTGCTCCGTTTGGCGCGGCACTAGCGGCCATTTCCCTGGTCACCGGTGCCCTGTGGGGCAAGCCCACCTGGGGCACCTACTGGCAGTGGGATGCGCGCATGACTTCCATGCTGATTCTGTTGTTCATGTATGTGGGTGTGATTGCCTTGCAGAACGTGATCCGCGATCCC
The DNA here is from genome assembly GCA_022360555.1 of Pseudomonadales bacterium. Lineage (GTDB taxonomy): Bacteria > Pseudomonadota > Gammaproteobacteria > Pseudomonadales > Alcanivoracaceae > Alcanivorax. The sequence continues at coordinate 3,620 of JAKSCQ010000272.1, read as the reverse complement.
CGCCAGGCGGCCCGGGCGGCCGGGTTGCTGGCCATGGTGGGCGTCATCAATGTGGTCATCGTGAAATATTCGGTGGAATGGGTGCAGACCCTGCATCAGGGCTCCACCCTGAAGATGTTCGGTGAGTCCACCATCGACCCGGCCATGAAATACCCGCTGCTGATCAGCATGCTGGGCCTGTGGTTGCTGTATGCGGCCAACGTGCTGATCCGCGCCCGCAGCGAAGTCATGTGGCGCGAGCGGCGCAGCAAGTGGGTCGGCAAACTGGTCAGGGAGGGCAATCGCTGATGGCATTCGACAGTTTTGCCGATTTTCTGGCCATGGGCAGACACGGTTTTTATGTCTGGAGCGCCTACGGAATCAGTGCGCTTCTGATTATCGCCAGCATGGTGCTGGCGGTGCGCGGGCAGGGACGGGTGCGTCAAACCCTGGCGCGGCAACAGCGCCGTGAACAGCAGTTTTCAGAGGTAGATGATGAATCCGGTACGTAAGCAGCGGTTGATTCTGGTGGTGGCGGTGCTGGTAGGGCTGGCCATCGCGGTGGGGCTGATGTTCTATGCCCTGCGTCAGAACATCAACCTGTTCTACACCCCCCAACAGATTGCCGCTGGCGAGGCACCACTAAATACCCAGATGCGAGTGGGGGGGCTGGTGAAAGCCGGCACTGTGGTGCGTGACCAGGAGAGCCTGGACGTGCAATTTGTGCTCACCGATGGCAAGGGGGCTTTCACCGTTCATTACCAGGGCATCCTGCCGGACCTGTTTCGCGAAGGGCAAGGCATCGTGGCCAACGGTACCCTGATCAGTAACACCCGTTTCGAGGCCGAGGAAGTGCTGGCCAAGCACGACGAAACCTACATGCCCCCGGAAGTGCAGGACGCGCTGGAGAAGGCGGGTCATCCGGGGGCCCAAAAAGACAGTGAATAATGAATAGTTAAGAATTAATAATGTCGCGCGCCAGCGCGTTGTGATCTGCACCGACAGAAGCCGCGTCCAGACCTTGGGCGCGGCTTCTGTGGTTTCTGGGTCTGGGTGCCTGTTCCGCGCCGTTATTAATTATTCATTATTAACTATTCATTAACCCCAGATTTCCCTTGCTACCCCTCTCTCTCTGGCCCTACATTCGCGGTTATCGGCGCCGCCTCCGGCGCCCCGTGTTCAGGGCTTTTCATGAGTCAGGTCATCATTCTGGTAGACGACCCCGCTGATTGGGCGGCGTACTATCCTGCCCGCCACCTGCTGTCCGCCCAGGAGTATCTGCAAGCGCAGCAGCCGGTCTGCACCGACAAGAAGGTGCAGGTGATCAATCTTTGCCGCAGCTACAAATACCTGAGCCCCGGCTATTACTGTTCCCTGCTGGCGGAAGCCCGTGGTCAGCGGGTGCTGCCGTCGGTACGTACCGTCAACGACCTGAGCCGCAAGGCCCTGTACGGGCTGCATTTCGGCCAGTTCGAGGCAGCGCTGGACAAGGCCATGAAACACAAGGGCAGCAGCAGTGACCGTTTCAGTCTGCTGTTGTGCTTCGGCCATACCGAGCAGGAAGGCCTGACTGAGCTGGGCCGCCAGATTTTTGACCAGCTTCCCTGCCCGTTGCTGAAAGTGGATTTCCGGCGTCGCGAAAACTGGACCATCGAAGCGCTCAAGCCGGTGACCCTGAAACAGCTCAAGGGCACCGAGGAGGATGCCTTTGCCCGGGCGCTGGAGCAGTTCAACGCCAGGGTGTGGCGTAACCCGCGCCGCCGGCGCAGCGATCGCTATGAGCTGGCCATGCTGGTGAATGACAGTGAAACCCTGCCGCCCAGCAACAAGTCGGCCCTCAAACGGTTTGTGCGAGCCGGTCGCCAACTGGACATCAAGGTGGACCTGATTGGCCGGGATGCCTATACCCGGCTGGGTGAGTACGACGGCCTGTTTATCCGTGAGACCACGGCGCTGGACCACCATACCTATCAGTTTGCCCGCAAGGCGGAACAGGAGGGCATGGTGGTGATCGATGACCCGGGGTCCATCCTGCGCTGCACCAACAAGATCTACCTGGCGGAGCTGATGCAGGCCAATGGCGTGCCGGTGCCGCCCACGGCCTTCGTGTTCAGCGCCGATGACAGCCAGATCGACCGACTGATTGACGAGCTGAAACTGCCCATGGTGCTGAAGATTCCCGATGGCAGCTTTTCCCGGGGGATCAGCAAGGTGAAGACCCGCGAGGAGCTGGCAGCGGGGTTGCGTGATTACCTCAAGCAGTCCTCCGTGGTGCTGGCCCAGGCGTTCATGTACACCGATTACGACTGGCGTATCGGGGTGCTGAACAACCGGCCCCTGTTTGCCTGCCAGTACTTCATGAGCAAGGGGCACTGGCAGATCTACCATCACCAGAGCGGGGGCAAGACCGAATCCGGCAACAGCCGAACCTTGCCGGTGCAGGAAGTGCCGGCCAAGGTGCTGCGCGCGGCGCTCAAGGCCGCCCGGTTGATGGGCAACGGGCTTTACGGTGTGGACCTGAAACAGTCCGGTGACGAGGTGGTGGTGATTGAGGTGAATGACAACCCGAACATTGATGCGGGGGTGGAGGATGCCTGGCTGGGTGAGGGCCTGTATCGCCAGGTGATGCTGGAATTTCTGCGGCGACTGGAAGCCAAACGGCTCGGCCTGTCAGCCTGAAGGCCGGGGCAATATGCCCCGGCCTTCTCATTAGCCCAGCACTTTTTGAATAAAGCCGGATTCTTTTTCGATGGTCTTGGCGAACGGTTCCAGCGCATGCATGCGCTCGGTATGGCCGGCCAGGTTCGGGTATTTGGCCGGGTCCACTACTTCTCCGCCGTGACGGAAGTTGACCATCTGGCTGGCCAGGGCGATGTCGGCCACGGTCATGCTGTTGCCCACCAGGAATTCCCGGCCTTCCAGCTCCTTGTCCAGATAGGCGAACAGGGGAGGGATGGTGTTTTCCAGGGCGTGCTGGACCTTCTCTTCATCGCATTCCTTGCCGATCAGGCGCATGACCACGCGGTTGCGGAATACCGCGAAGGTGCAGCGCATGGCCAGGTCATAATCCACATAACGCTGGAACCAGATAACCCGGCCCAGTTCCAGGGGATCGGTGGGGTAGAGCGCCGGCTCCGGGTATACCTTTTCCAGGTAGGCACAGATGGCGGCAGAATCCGCCAGGTACTGGCCATCCACTTCCAGGGCCGGAATCCGTTTCATGGGACTGATTTTTTCGTACCCTTCCGGCGGGCTATTGGGGTCGACATGCACGGACTCGTACTCCGCCCCCTTGAGTGCCAGAACCACGCGGGTCTTGCGGACGAAGGGTGACAGGGCGGCCCCGTACAGTTTCATGGACATACTTCTCTCCCGGTATGTAAATGCCTATTTTTTAAACGATGTGACGAAACGTTCGTCGCTGTAGCGCGTCATTATCAGAGCAGCACGGCTTTTTCAGGTCAATGACGGGGCGGGCCAAAATTTGTTTCATCGCGGATTAGAGGGAAAAAGGTACAGGGTCTGGGGTCGGACGTCAGAAGTCTGACGCTACAAGCGGCAAATCTGCAGGCTCTGAATCGAATCAATGCTGGGTACCCCAACACCGTCACTTTGGGGTTATTCGCTGCACTTGGGTTCCG
>JAKSCQ010000049.1 GCA_022360555.1 Pseudomonadales bacterium | reverse complement strand
GGCTCCGTGACCTGGAAGCGCAGCAAGGACTCCACCAGCCTGGACACCAAAGCCCTGCTGCAGGACCAGCCGGATCTGCTCAAGCAATACCCCAAGCACAAAGCCGGGAGCCGTCGCTTCCTGGTTCGTCCCAATGCTTAACCTCTACGACTCACGGCATAACAGCCGGGCTTGGCCCGGCTGCGCCTATGCCTGTTATCCATCAGGAGAATCCCATGATTAAAGGACTCGCGATTACCCCGCCTATCATTGGCCGCATCAGCATCGGCCGCGTGGTGGAGAAGAACGGCAAGCGTCTGCCCGAGAAAGACGACCAGTTCACCATCACCACCCAGATCCAGACCAGGGAGGGCTGGCTGCCTCACCCGCTTGATGAGGCCCTGCGCAAGGAAACCCAAGGCAGTAAGCTGCGTAGCATTCCCATTACCCTGCCCTTCAATGACCCGGATCTGAACCTACGGGCCGAATACACCTTCTTCGAGCGCAAGAGTGGCAGACCGCTGTGTGCGGGAGATGGGGAGAACTGCCGACGCCATACCGAAAAGGGATTGGAGGCACTCCCCTGCCCGTCACCGGATTTGTGCGACTACGGCAGCCATGGGCTGTGCAAGCCCTATGGTCGGCTCTACGTCCAGATCGGTGACGATGATGAGCTGGGCTGCTTTGTGTTCCGGACTACTGGCTACAACAGCATCCGCACCCTGGCCGCACGGCTGCGATACTTCCATGCCATCAGTGGCGGGAACCTTGCCACGCTACCGCTGGAACTCAAGCTACGGGGCAAAAGCACCACCCAAAGCCACCGGGCACCAATCTACTACGTGGATCTCACCCTCAGAGCGGATCAAGACATGAAGGAGGCTGTCACCCATGCACGGGAAGAAGCGAAGGGGCGTGAGAGTCTGGGGATCAGCCAGGCCGAGCTGGATAAGGTCGCTCAGGCGGGGCTGATGAATGCGCAGTTCGAGTATGCGGAGGACGAGGGGCTGCAGGTAATAGATGAGTTCGCTCATGGGGAACAGAAGAACCCGGCAACCCAACAACCCTCTCAGGCGCTGAGGCAAAAATTAAGCGAGAAACAAGGCTAGCCAAGCATGGCGAGCAGACCTGCTCGGCGCTCTTTCGACAACCCCCGGTAGCGCTTGACCAAGGTGGCCTCTTCTTCGGAGTTCACCTGTGCACCATAGCGCTCAACAGGGTCAGCAATGCTATCTGGCTCCAGACCACAAACCAGCCGATCCAGCGATACTCCAAGCACCTCTCTCAACGCAGGCAAAAGCGCGAACCGAGGCTTCTCTCGACCACTTTCCCACGCAGAAACCGATGCCTTGGTGACGTGAAGCATCTCGGCAAGCTGTTCCTGTGTTAACCCCAGCTGCTTTCGCGCAGACCTTAACCGCTCAGGAAACCCTGACATGCAGGACCTCACAACAAAAGTGAAGTCACCAAACTACGGCTAAGCCTAACACCTGTCGTATGGCATTTCTTGACTATAGATATTCAGATTAACCATACTTCATGGTTTGGCATTGCCTGACCATTAGACAAACCACCCCAAAAGGACTCAACAACAAGGAGTTAACCATGAGAAAAACAACTTTCGCTGCCGCACTAATGGCCATCACTCTTTCCGGCTGCTCCGATCTCTCTGAGGTCATCGAAGTCGGCACCGCAACAAGACACACCGCATATGCCGCAATGAACCCCCAGTTCGTGACCATCAGAAGCCTCGTAGAGGAAGTGGAAATCCAGGAGGTCACAGTTAATCGGGGGGAATGCCGCGTCATCAAGTACAACGGAAGAAGCCAACTGCCCAAGACAATCAAATTTGGGAAAACAGCCAAGATCCAAGTCAACAATGACTGCGACGTTCTTGAGGCTGAAATCGAAACCGATCAAGGGGCTGGCACCTACAGCTTCGGTGCTTAACCACCCCCAATACAGCGGCTCGACAGAGAGCCGCTGCCTACCTTTTACTCCCCCGCCAAACGATCCCTTTCTTCAATTCTCTCCAAAATCCAGGATTCCACCTCGTCAGACACCCACCCAGAGGCTCGGCCGCCCAACTGCACCGGCTTGGGGAAGGCGCCCTCACTGGCCAACTTGTAAATGTACGAACGGCCCAGCCCGGTGGTGTCCATGACTTCCTTCAAACGCATGATCTTCATGAGACTCTCCTTCAACTCATGAGATAGCGCTCGCCTGTATTTTTTTACTCACTCCTATCTCCGGCTGGTACCGAAGTGTCTGATCCCCATCCCATATTGCTTGGTCTTGGCTTTCGCCAAGTAGCTGATGCGGCTAAATAAACCCGCCACCTCAGCTTCCCCACCAGCAGAACCCACATTGACTCGGTATACGCAGCTGTAGGGGAAGTGGACCAATCCACTCCCCTCATCTGCCCCCAACCCGACGGCTCGTGACCATGCTTTCACAATGCGCTCGGCAAGGTTCTTCGCTGGCCTGTCCGCCAGCGAGTCTCGCGGCACGTCCGGATCAGGCATTGCAGCCCCTTCCCCCTTCGCAGAAGGCAGGCTCCCTAGCTGCCGGTAAGTATCCTTGTTAAAGAACAGGCAGACGTGGAAATGAGGTTGATCGCTGCTGTCCTGCTCTCGTACCCAGATATACCGGACAGCGGTGTCATGGACCCGCTTACCTTCGCTACGTCTACGATTAACGTCAGCTTTTACTTGTTCTCGCAACGAGCTGATAAATCGCCCCATCACAAACTCCAGCTGAAAGTGATGACGCTCAGGCAGACGCAGATCGAGTCTCACAGCCAACGTTCGAGGGTGTTCAGACAATGACCAGTCCAGGGTCTCTTTGGAGCGGTACAGGTATTCATGCACTAAAGGTCCATGCTGAAGCTGGACCTCATAGCCATGCCAAGAGCCTGTGTGGTGTAGGGAAAGGTTGGTGTTAAGAGGGTGCCGGTTAATCATTAATTTCTCCTATGAGAATTGTTTGCTCATAGGAGGTGCCTGTGTGTAACTTTCGACCGGCACCAAAGTGGATAAATAGCGCTGCCCGGCTTTTGGGAGCCGGGCAGCTAATAATCCTGATTGGGTATCCCAGCCTTCAACAAGTGGGCTGGATGACAAACCCTATATATCTATTTACCGACAGCTTTCCGCCAACAGAGCCAACATGCTCACATGGTTGACACAACCATCGCCCCCGACTTTAAACCACAATAACCAATTGTTTTTAAAGAACTCCCCCTAAAATAAATAGCACAAAAACCTCATTTGTATCGCATTGCTCTTTCATTAAATACTCATTTAATCTACATTTATCTCTACATGTGATACCTTGGAGAAGGCTCGGAATGGCTGTTACCGATCACGAAATCCCTCGCAGACTTCGCTCCCTAAGTCCAAGAGATGCCAGGTTCTTGGAGGCAATGTACGCGCCCACAGGCCAAAGCAGCTCGTCAAGCCACACAGATGAGGATCTAGTTGCTTCCTGTCTGAATTCGGACAAGTTCAGGTGGGCAGGAAGTAAAAGCCTACTTGAGTCACTTGAAGCTAACTTGCTAACCGAAACGGAAATCGAATGGATAGAAGAAAACGATCAAAGAATCTTAATCCATAGCCTTCTTTGCCTTCGAGAACAGATATCCTATAACCCAAATCTAACCGACCACCCCTGCTCAATCGCACTGAATAACCCTCCCTACGAAACCCGCTACGAAAACATCATTCTTGCTCTCGATTGCTGGCAGGTCCCCCTTCAAGAAAAACGAGACACGATCGCCAAGATTAAACAGAGGTACACCCAAAACATCGCGCCCCAGAAATGGATCAACTGGCTAAAACCAGATCAAGACCAACAGATTGCCTACGCCATGCAATACGTCACATCACAGAACTTAAGCCTTCCTCTCCCCTCCCCTGGAAACACAAAAGAGGCATATGACTACCTGGTAGGATTGTTCGATGACATCTTTCAACGGTCGCCCGAGACCCTTGAACTAACCCTGATGAAGATGAGAAAGGGCTGGAGCCAGCAGAAATACCGCCAGTCGAGTAAAGCGAAGAAACAGGTATACTTTTCGCTTGGCAGAAATGCTCGAGAGCAGCTAGATAGGCTGGTTCTAAGGGAAGAGAAGTCCAAGAGCGATATCATTGAAGCCCTGATTCTCGGCACAAAAGATCAAACTGCGTAGGGCGCTCTCAACAGCAATAAGCCGCGCCCCACCTTGAAAGCTGGCAGCCGGGGCATATCTAAGAGCCCTGAGATGGTGGGCAAAGTGGTGGGCAGAACTCATTACACCAAAAGTAAAAACCCACAACACACTGATTTCAAATAAATAATAAATTTCACCCCACAAGCAGATCCAGAATATTGAATAATCCGGTACGCCCCTGACGTCGACTCCAGCTAAAGCCCCGCAGAACCAGAAACCCACCCAATCCCGTAGGGCGGAAATTGGCGCCAGCCAATCTCCGCCAACCGCCGCCCCCTAATAAGAACCCAGACCCTATGTGGGAGCTTGCCTGCAAGCGAATAAACGCTAGCAACCCCCCATCGCCAGCAGGCTGGCTCCCACCGCCCCAATTGGCACAGGGCACCCCAGCCTTTCGAATATGCCGGACATTTCGTTTGCGCCGCAAATTGGTCGCAATACCCTCATTGGACCACTAAGCACCACTTATCAGGCCAAACAACCGTTATTCCTATTTGATATATAGGCAGGATTGATTTTTAGCCACCAAATCACCAAACTTCACGCCAGCTCATCTACCATGATGTAGAAGGAGTAACGACAACGTCATATCCTTGAATGTGGCGTTGTCAGCTTTCCTAAGACACTGATTCCCAATACCTTTCAAACTCTTTCTGTAGCTTCCTCTGCTGATGTGGGCGCGTCACCTGATAGGCTGTCCAAGGCAGAATATACTCACCACGGTCAGCCAAAACGACCAAATATTGCTCAGCCTCAACCCACAGCAGCACTCTCTCCTCGTTCTTCCTTCTGATATTTCTCCACACCTTAACCACAGTGGCTTGCCCTGACTCTTCCGATTCTTCGATAACAGGCTTGGGCCAACGTATGCGCTCCATACGGCGGATATCGGGTAGCCGGTCCTGCTCCATCTTGCCCTCGCTGGTCATATGCCAGAAGGTGGCTTCTTTTCCATCGACAACCGGATGACGCTTCAATCCCAGGCGACGCCCCTGATATACCGGCTTTGCGTCAACAAAGTCAGCAACAAAGTGGCGATATACCGTTTCCAAAAAGCGCTCCCAATCACCATCACTGTCCTCAAGTAGAACCAGCTCAGGCAGCCAAACAACAGAATCACCCTGCATTGCGCCCTCCGTAGCTTTGCCAGATGAACACATTGCATTTGCTTTCCCTCGGCAAGGTGGAGTGCGTTAACGAATACCCCGATCGCTGCTGTACACGCTTTACGACAGCCGCTTTTGCATCACTATTCAGCTCGCCACGATTGATATACATGGTTGCACCAATCAACAAATCTGCCAATTGCTGCTGTTGTACCTGGCTGGAATCAACCAAAGAAACCTGCTGAACGATGTTCTTCGAGAAGTCATACAGACTATTACAAATCACATCATGCAACTTTCGTATCTTTGTCGCCCCCCGTGTGTCCTTGATGTCGATATAGACGCGGTAGCGATCATGGGGATTAAAGACGGCCTTCAACATGGTGAAGTACATCTTGTAATACCAAAGGTCGTGATCCTGCCCATAAGCATCATGGTCGATAACGTCTTTATCGGGCACCACAAGCGCCCGGTAGTGCAGATCGTCGTCATCAAAGAAAAAATCAATCAGATCGAGATAGAAATCCAGTTTCGCAGGAGATACATTCGTCCACTTAACTTCATGCTGTGGACTCAATCCATGACGCACCTTGATATCCCGCACTCTATCGGCAATTTCCCGGCGCTTGCTGATCGGGCACCATACCGCGCCCAATGCCATTACCTTCTGCCCGTCATTTTCAAGATGGCAGGATTCATCACAGTAGACGTTATAAAGCTCACTCATCGTTTACCTCGAAAGGTCATATATTTGTGTCTTTAACTTATGTCTTTGTCATTCTCGATAAAAATCATCAGATCATGTGAAAACAGCAGGTGCAAAGGCCTGAATAAATCTTGACTCGACCGCCTTCAAAATTGGCTTTCCCCTATAGACAGGGCTAATCACCCAGAGAGGCGCTTGATAGGTGAGGATATTGCCCATCTGGTGCACGATCACGCCCATCACTCCTTTGTTCTCTGGCTTCATCAATTCTTTAACAATGGCTCCACCCAGCCGTGTAAAATCACAGGGGTAGCCCTGCCATATAGATACCACACCAGGTACGCCTTCTTTCTCATAGTAGGTCATGACCTGTTTGGAGCCTGCTTTCAGCCCATTGCCGATCAGCCGTCTGAGCAGAAATTTTTCACTTAACCCTGGCACTGTCATTGAACCGAAACTGCCCAGCTGGCCACCCAACAGTGCCAACCTGAACTTCTGGTGCGAGACCAGGACATTGATTTTTCTTTTCTGCTTCAGGCTATTGATCAAGCCCACGAAAGGGGCCGCATCGATGGCGGCAGACAGTGAAGGCGGGGACAGGCTATCTGGATAGCCATAGTCCCTGATATCAATATCCTTATCTTCGCTATCAAGAAACAGGCCATACGGCTCTGCGGCTTCCCTGAGATGCTGGGGCCACAGCATCTGATAGCGGCCAATCCATTGTTCGCCAGCGGCCTCCTGAAGGCGCTTGCATTCGACGGTGAACCGTCCGGCCTGTGTGCTCACGAGCAGATCTGGCGTTTTGCCCATTCGGGAACGTGGCACTATGTATTCGGGTTCAAAACCCGGATGGGAGAAGACTTCCCCCATCAACATCTCCAGGTCCGCGGCCTCCCAGGTCTCGGGGTTTTCATAACCTTCCCGTACCCGTTTGAAGCCATGCACATTGCGGAGCAACTCATACTGCTTCGCCTTCGCTAACAAGCTACCGAATTGTGAAATCCCCTCTCCGAACACCAGTTTCTGGTAGACGGGATGTCTCGGGTAATCCGGGTTCTCTGCCTGCCAGCCCGCGTCGAAAACACCTCTTAACACTGACATCAGTTTAGCGATCCGCGCATCTGATAAAGAGCATCTGTCACGCCAAATCGGCTTTTCCCACCAGCGGCTGTTCCATGCCACCTCAATGTCAGGAGGAGCGTCTCTAGCTGCCATGCCTATCGCTTAAAACCTTGAATCCGACTTCATTTCACCTTCTTTCTTCCCCGCTTCACCGGTTTGGCCGCTGCGCGTTCTGCCTTGATCTTTTCCAGCAGGGCGGAGGCTGAGTTTTCGCCGCTGATCAGGTCCGGGTTGTCCTTGCGCCATTGTTCGGTGAGTTCGCCGCGGAAGGCCTTGGCGAGGATGGATTGGGTGAGGTTGTTGACCCGTTCCAGGGCATTGTTGACCTGGGTTTCGATGGTGTCGGCGTAGGCGAAGAGTTGGTCTACCCGGCGGACGATTTCGGTTTGTTCTTTTTGGTCAGGAAAAGGCACATTCTGCTTTAGAAGTTGTTTTTGGTAGATTGCTGCAACACTTGTTGTAGCCGATTTAATTGATTCCAAAGAGGCCCGCCCGACCGGCGAGCGAAACCAAACTTCCAGATAATCTGGAAGGTAGCCACAAAGCAATCTGATCCGTAAAATATTGTTGTTGTAAAGACATTCGCAGGAATCCTTCCAAACACAAGACTTACCAACCAACTCACTGCTGTTTCTTGTATTGAACAGCCAATCACCAACCTTAAGCCTGTACTTATCCCGCTCTACATCGTCACTTCTCACATAGACCAATTCATCTATGGAGACACCCCAATCGTTATCGATATTGTTCATTTTCAGGTAAGGAGAATGGTGGCTTTCTGACTGAAAACTTTCCTGCTCCTTGGAAGAACGAACCAAACCCACTTGAGCACTCTCAATAATCTCCGAAAAAATCTTTTGTTCGGGATTAAATGGTTTATCCGCGCGCCACTCTTCCGTCAACTTCCCGCTCACGGCGGCGGCGAGGACGGATTGGCGGAAGCGTTTGAGGATTTTCGGGATGCGTTC
>JAKSCQ010000050.1 GCA_022360555.1 Pseudomonadales bacterium | reverse complement strand
TTCGGTACCCTGCACACCACTTCCGCCGCCAAGACCATTGACCGGGTGGTGGACGTGTTCCCTGCTGAGGAAAAATCCATGGTGCGCTCCATGCTGGCGGAATCCCTGCAGGCGGTGATTTCCCAGACCCTGATGAAGAAGAATGGCGGGGGCCGGGTGGCGGCCCACGAGATCATGATCGGCACCCCGGCGATCCGCAACCTGATCCGCGAAGACAAGGTGGCGCAGATGTACTCGGCGATCCAGACCGGGGGCGCCCTGGGCATGCAGACGCTGGACCAGTGTCTGCAGGGGCTGGTACAGAAAGGGCTGGTATCCCGCGAAGTGGCCCGCGAAAAAGCCAAGAGCCCGGACTCAATCTAACGAGGAGAATGACAGATGGAATTCGAAGAGCTCCTCAAACTCATGGTGCAAAAGGGCGGGTCCGACTTGTTCATTACCGCCGGTGTGCCGCCCAGCATGAAGGTGCACGGCAAGATCCTGCCGGTGACCAAGAACGCCCTCACCCCGGACATGACCCGCGACATCGTGTTCGGCGTGATGACCGAAAAACAGCGCAAGGAATTCGTGGAAAACCACGAATGCAACTTCGCCATCTCCGCCCGGGGCATCGGCCGTTTCCGGGTATCGGCCTTCTACCAGCGCAACCTGGTGGCCATGGTGCTGCGTCGTATCGAGACCAAGATCCCCAATGTGGATGACCTGCGCCTGCCGCCGGTGATCAAGGAACTGGCCATGACCAAGCGGGGCCTGGTGATCTTCGTGGGCGCCACCGGTACCGGTAAGTCCACCTCGCTGGCGTCCATGATCGGCCACCGCAACAAGAACTCCAAGGGCCACATCATCACCATCGAGGACCCCATCGAATTCATCCACCAGCACCAGGGCTGCATCGTCACCCAGCGCGAGGTGGGCATCGATACCGAGAGCTTTGACGTGGCCCTGAAGAACACCCTGCGTCAGGCCCCGGACGTGATCCTGATTGGTGAGATCCGTACCCGAGAAACCATGGACAAGGCCATCGCCTTTGCCGAAACCGGCCACCTGTGTCTGGCCACCCTGCACGCCAACAACGCCAACCAGGCCCTGGACCGGATCATTCACTTCTTCCCGGCGGACCGCCACGACCAGTTGTGGATGGATCTGTCACTGAACCTGAAAGGCATCGTCGCCCAGCAACTGATTCCCACCCCGGACGGCAAGGGCCGCCGGGCCGCCATCGAGGTACTGCTCGGCACCCCCCTGGTCCAGGACCACATCCGCAAGGGCGAAGTGCACATGCTCAAGGGGCTGATGAGCAAGTCCCGCGAGCAGGGCATGCAAACCTTCGACCAGGCCCTGTACGACCTGTACAACGCCGGGGAAATCACCTACGAAGACGCCATGCTCCACGCCGACTCGCCCAACGACCTGCGCCTGATGATCAAGCTGGGCAACGAAACCGACGCCTCCAGTCTGGATATCGCCACGCGGGGATTGAGTATCGAGGATACGGAATAAATACAGTTAATAGCGCAAATGTGAAGCACAATTTCAACAGTGGGCACACAACGCTTGACGCGGTTCACTGTTTTCCCGATATGGCTTTATAATGAAAAACAAAATCCTCGAAAATTACGAAAAATCTTTGAAGAAGCGCCAAATAGCCAAATTCTTTCTATGGGCATTATGCTGCTTAATTACCTTGCGCTTTCTTTTAGACGTTTTCCTCCCCATGGGACTTCCCGCAGCAGCATCCATAATTTTATTTTTCGTTTTCCTTTATATAACTTTTTCTTTATTTCCAAGCAAAATATCAATCCTTGAATCAGATGCAAAGCGAGACAATGAGGCCGCCAAATTAATTATTCTTAGACTAGCAAAAGAAAAGTCTGACGCAGCAAAAGAAGAAGAGAAAGAAAAGAAAAAAATGGCCTTAGAAATAGAGTCACTCAAGTTAGATCTTGAAAGCCAAAAAAAGAAGGACGATCAGCCACCAACTTAATTACGGACACCAGCTCACCAGCGTACTCTACCTGCTGACGTAGGGGTTACCGGTTCTAGGTGTGATCTATGACCTATTCACCATTGATGGCCTGATGTCCGAGCGCAATGAGGAAACCGCCCAGGGCGAGCCGGTTCCAGCGTGAAGAGCCAAAGCCGCAAGCGTAAACGCGACTGGCTCGTTTTTTTGATCTGCAAGCAATGAGGCCGCGCCCAATTTTTTTGAGCGCGACCTCATCAGTTCTGGCCCGCAATGGACTTGCCCACGTTGCAGCTTGTAGCTTGCGGCTTGAAGCTGTCTTTCAATAATGCGGCGGCGGTGCATCTTCCACCTGTGACGCGGCGAAGGCTTCGGACAATTCCACCACCCGATCCACCAGTTTGCGGCAGGCGGTTTCCAGGTCGTCGATCTTCGCCTGCTGGCTACTGACTATCTGGTTGAGGTGCTGGACCAGGTCTTCCTGGTAGGCCAGTTTGGTTTCGATGTCGACTAGACGCTCTTCGCTCATGATCTGCTCTCGATGGCGTTGGAGCCTTGCTTGCAAGGCGAAGGCCCGAAGTGAACCCTTCGCCTTGCAAGCAAGGCTCCAACGGCGAAGGGAGGCGGAAGTCCCATTGTACTTGCCCGCCCGCCGAATTGCCGCTAAGGTTTAGCCCGTCTTGGGGGAGTAGTCGCTAGAGCTTCAGCCTCCTGGTGGCCGTCAACACAGTTGCGCCTCATGCGCATGGCGTCCACGCCCGCACCCTCGCGGATTGACGAGACCTGAGACACTGTTTGCATTCCGCAGGGGCGGGATTGGCAGACGGTGTCTCTGCGTTCGTGCAATCCCGCCCCTTCGGAAAGTTCCATGGAAGCCCTGTTCAGTTCGTTCCTGCTGGTCGCCCTGGGTGAGATCGGCGACAAGACCCAACTGTTGTCGCTGGCCCTGATCCTCAAGTTCCGCAAACCCTGGCCGATTCTGGCCGGCGTGGTGGTGGCCACCCTGCTCAACCATGGTGTCTCGGTCTGGTTCGGTGACTGGCTGGCCGATGCCGTGCCCACGGACTGGATGCGCTGGATTCTGGGCATCAGCTTTATCGCCCTGGGCCTGTGGATGCTGATCCCCGATAACGATGAGAAGATTGACGACAATCCCCGTTTCGGCCCCTTCCTGACCGCCCTGGTGCTGTTTTTCATTGCCGAGATCGGCGACAAGACCCAGGTGGCCACCATTGCCCTGGCCGTGCAGTTCAAGGATCAGTTCTGGCCGGTACTGGGCGGCTCCACCCTGGGCATGATTGCCGCCAACCTGCCGGTGATCTGGCTGGGGCACCAGTTCGGCAGCGAGCAGTTCGAACGCCGCGCCCACCGCATCAGCGCGGCGCTGTTCTTCGGCTTCGGGCTACTGGCCCTGCTACCCTGAGACAATCACCGCTCCCACGGTGGGCTATCCCCCCAGGCCTGCTACAATCCCACCGTTTTCGCGTGCATGCGTGTTGCGTGTATGCCTGTTAGCGAGCAAACACATGGCCCTGACCGCCACCATCTACAAAGCTGAACTCACCGTGTCCGACATGGATCGGGATTACTACGCCACCCACAACCTGACCGTGGCGCTGCACCCGTCGGAGACCGAATCGCGGATGATGCTGCGCCTGCTGGCGTTTGCCCTTAATGCCCACGAAGACCTGAGTTTTACCAAGGGGCTTTCCAGCACCGACGAGCCGGACCTGTGGCAACGCAACCCCGATGACACCCTGGAGCACTGGATCGAGCTGG
>JAKSCQ010000051.1 GCA_022360555.1 Pseudomonadales bacterium | reverse complement strand
CTCACCGCGCCCCGAACTAAGATAAAACCAAGGCCAAAAACAAGGAACTTTTTGGCCTTACCCATCCACCGAGCGTAGCTTGTAGCTTGTAGCTTGTAGCTTCCCTTTCCAGACATGAACCCGGCTCCGGTTTGCGGCTATACTGCCGGCACATTCTCAACCGAACAGACAGCCATGAAGTACGCCATCCTGCCGGTCACCCAGTTCCAGCAGAACTGTTCCTTCCTGAAATGCGAAGCCACCGACAAGGTGGCCATCGTGGATCCGGGCGGTGATCTGGACAAGATTCTGGAAGCGCTCAAGCAGGTGGGCGGCACAGCGGAGAAGATCCTGGTGACCCATGCCCACCTGGATCATGTGGGCGCCGTGGCGGAACTGGCCGAGAAACTGGGCCTGCCCATCGAAGGCCCCCACCGGGAGGACCAGTTCTGGATCGACATGCTGCCCCAACAGGCGCAGATGATGGGCTTCCCCCCTTCGCGACCGTTTACCCCCAACCGCTGGCTGGAAGACGGCGACAGCGTCACCGTGGGCGAGACCCGTTTTGAAGTGCGCCATTGCCCCGGCCACACCCCGGGCCATGTGGTCTTCTACCAGCCGGAGAGCAAGCTGGTGGTGGTGGGCGATGTGCTGTTCAACGGCTCCATTGGCCGCACCGATTTTCCCAAGGGGGATTTCGATACCCTGATCAACGCCACCAAGGATAAACTCCTCACCCTGGATGACGATGTGTCCTTCATCCCCGGCCACGGCCCCATGTCCACCATTGGCCATGAACGGGTCAACAACCCCTTTGTATCAGGCAAACACGGCTAACCATGGAATCTGTTGTCATGAAGTGGGCGCTCACCGTGGTGATCGCCCTGCTCGGCTGGGCCCTGTCCATTCTGCTGCGCGGCATCACCAAACGGCTGGGGCGCCGCCGCAACTATACCCGTGCACGCATCTTTCAAACGGCGGTGGTCATCAATACGGCCAGCCTGATCATCAGCCTGATCGCCATCGGGGTACTGTGGGGCCTGAAAGGCGACGGCCTGATGGTGTTTGCCACCTCACTGATGGCGCTACTCGGCGTGGCGCTGTTTGCCAGCTGGTCCATGCTCAGCAACGCCACCGCCGCCATCATTCTGTTTTTCAGCGCGCCCTATCGGGTGGGGGATCGCATCCGCTTGCTGGATGGTGACAACACGGTCACCGGGCAGATTCGTCATATGGGCCTGATCTTCATCACCATTCAGGACGAGCTGGGCCATCGCTACACCCTGCCCAACAACCTGCTGCTGCAAAAAGCCACAAGCTGCAAGCTGCAACGCGACACAGGGATATAGATTCTGAAAGCTACGGAGCCGCGCCCATGACTTGGGCGCGGCTCCAACCG
>JAKSCQ010000052.1 GCA_022360555.1 Pseudomonadales bacterium | reverse complement strand
CAGCGCATCCAGAATGGCGTCAAAAGCCAGCAACTGGGTAGGCAGGTTGCGGGCATCAATGCCTACCGCCGCCCGCTCAATGGGGAGCTCTCCCTGGCTCAGCTGCTCTGCAAGAGTGGGCAACATGCCCACCGGCAGGTTGTCGACGCAATAGTAGTTCTGGTCTTCCATGGCCTGCAGGGCCGTGGTCTTTCCCGAGCCGGAGCGGCCGCTGATGATGGTGAGTTTCATGGCTGTACCGCGCCTCTGCCGTATACCACACGCAGGCATCCACGGTCAGCAGAGGAGGGGCGGTGGCTCTGACGCATAATGCCCGAAAGCTTGATGGGTAATGTCATGATGCCAGTCGCAACTCCGCTTCGGATTCCACGGCAGTGTGATACAGGTGGTGATTGTCCTTGCTGAGTCGCAGCTCGGCACGGTAGTCGTCGTCGTTGAACAGGGAGGCCAGGTGGCTGAGGGTTTTCAGGTGCTGTTCCGGGTTTTCCTGGGGAACGAGCAACACAAACACAAGATCCACGGGGCGACCGTCAACAGCATCAAAATCGATGGGAGTGGACAGTTTCAGTAGCAGCCCGATGGGTTGCTGGCAGTGACCGAGACGACAGTGAGGAATGGCGATGCCTTCGCCGATGCCCGTGGAGCCCAGCTTTTCCCGGGCTACCAGGGCGTCGAAGACCTCCTGTTCGTTGAGGCTGTCGCAGCCGGCCGCGGCCAGCTGCGCAACCTGGTCCAGCAACTGTTTCTTGCTGCTGGCCTGCACCCCGTTATGGGTGCGTGCTTCGGTAAGTAGTTCGCGAACTCGCATAATTGTCGCTTGGGTTAGTGACCGCGCTTGTGGTTAACGGTCTTTTCCTTGTGTTTGAGGATCTGGCGGTCCAGTTTGTCCGTCAGCTTGTCGATGGCGGCGTACATGTCGCCTGCCTCAGCGGTGGCAAACAGATCGGCCCCGGTAATGTGGATGGTGGATTCGGCCTTGTGGGTCTTGGGTTCCGGGGAGAGGATCACCTGGATACTGGTAATCTGGTCGAAATGTCGTTCGAGGCGTGAAAACTTGTCCCCGACGTAGGAACGCAAAGCATCGGTAATTTCCAGGTGATGACCGCTGATATTAATTTGCATGGCTGGCTCCTTTACCTGTGTTGGGCCGTCCCGGCGCCCTACACCAAACGCTTGCGGGCGCTGGATGACGGTATTCTCATCGCCTCACGGTACTTGGCGACGGTCCGGCGGGCCACGTTGATCCCCTGCTCGTTCAACAGACTGGCCAGCTTGTTGTCACTGAGCGGTTTGCGGGGATTCTCGGCTGCCACCAGTTTCTTAATAATGGCACGAATAGCGGTGGAGGAACACTCACCTCCGCCGTCCGTGCCCACATGACTGGAAAAGAAATATTTCAGCTCAAAGACGCCGCGGGGTGTCATCATGTACTTCTGGTTGGTGACCCGACTGATGGTCGATTCGTGCATCTCGACGGCATCGGCGATATCGGCCAGTACCAGCGGTTTCATGGCTTCCTCGCCGTAGTCGAAAAAGTCCTGCTGCACCTCGACGATACGGCTGGCCACCTTGAGCAGGGTGTCGTGGCGGCTCTGCAGGCTCTTGATAAACCACTTGGCTTCCTGCACGCAGTTGCGCAGATACTGCCCGTCCTCACCGCTGGCATTCCGGGCCAGGCTGGCATACTGCTGTTGCAGGCTGACCCTAGGGAGCACTTCCTCGTTGAGGCTGACCTGCCAGCGGCCCTGGTGCTGGCGGACAATCACGTCGGGTACAGCGTAATCTACCTGGCTTTCACCGATCTGCTCGCCGGGGGCCGGGTCCAGGCTGCGTAACAGCGACAGGGCATCGAGCAGGTTGTCCTCGCTGACCTGGAGGGTGCGTCGCAGGGCGGCATAGTCATGCTTTTCCAGCAGGTCCAGGTGGCCGAGCAGGTCGTGGGCGTAATCCAGAAAGGGGGTGTCGTCGGGCAGTTGCCTCAGTTGCACCTGCAGGCAGTCGGCCAGGTCGATGCTGGCCACGCCCACCGGGTCAAACTGCTGCAGGCGGTGCTGTACCGCCAGGACTTCTTCCGCTTCCAGGGGCTCGTCGCCGTCCACCAGGTCGTCCTGGGCGTTGACCATGTCCACGATCTCGTCGATGGAGACGGTCATGTAGCCCCGGTCGTCCAGGGATTCGATGATGGTCATGGCGATGATGCGGTCCACATCGCCCATGGGGGTCAGGTTCAGTTGCCAGAGCAGGTGGTCTTGCAGGTTGCCGGAGACGGTGTGGCGCTGTTGCCAGTCGTCGGCGTCATCGGGGAGGGCAGCGACGCTGCTGCCGGACTGCCCGGCATAGATGTCATCCCATTCGGTGTCGATGCCCGGCTCGTCCTGGACGAATTCTTCCAGGGCGTCGTCGCGCTCGGCGTCCAGTTCCTGCTCCTGACGCTCTTCGTCAGGTTCCGGCAGGCTGTCGTCACCGAAATCCTCGGCCAGTTCCAGAAGCGGATTGGTTTCCACTGCCTGCTGGATTTCCAGGCGCAGGTCCAGAGTGGATAGCTGTAGAAGGCGGATGGCCTGCTGCAGCTGCGGCGTCATGGTCAGCTGCTGGCCGATTTGTAGTTGTAGTGTGGGCTTCATACTGCTCGGTTAATGGTTGATCCCCAAAACCCGAGAATAACAGTCTATCCATAAGGCAAGCAATATTTGTGCCAATGGTGGTTGTGTGCTAGGGATCAAGTTGACAGTTGATAGTGGAAAGTTGACAGCTACGCGATAAAGGCTCCTGGTTCAGAAACCCTTGGAGGCCGCGCCAAACCTTTAAGCGCGGCCTCATACACTGCATATAAGACAGGATTTCCCGTGACAGCTGTCAACTGTCCACTATCAACTGTCAACTTGTT
>JAKSCQ010000053.1 GCA_022360555.1 Pseudomonadales bacterium | reverse complement strand
GTAACATCTTCGAATGAATACTGCATAAGAAAGCAGTTGTCCCTGTGAATACCTGCTCCGCCCTTACGCTTAAATACTTTTTTGAAGCTGCTTGTGAAATCGTCTTCTCTCAGCTGGCGGGGGCGTGAACGGTTGATAGAAAAGCTGCGGGTAAACGTTTCAATGAGCGATGGTTTTTCTCGTTGGGTCGGAAGCGGTGTGAGATCAAGCCGCTTTGACGCTGCCCAGTTGTTAATTACCTGTGTCAGCCCGTAGTATCTGAAGCGAGTAAGCAGCATGTTGTCTACTCGCTTTTGCATCTTCGCGGTTTCTTTAGCAGAATATCTTCCACCAAGGATTTTGTTCTGGAGTGAACCAAAATCCTCTCCTAAATCAAAACCAAAATCTGACCGTAAAATACTTGTGGGGCCGTGCCGATATTCTGGTTCGAATTCGCCGTAAGCTCCAAGATACGTTTTCTCATAGGTTTCCAGAAGGCTTTTCATATCCGGCCCATCAACACTGGATGCAATAAGTAAGTTGCTGAAGATATACGGCATACGGTTTACCGTGCGGAAGAGTATAGAACTGGAGGGATTCATCGTTCTCGGTATAGCGTAATTTAGCGGAACTGCTGTTTTGTGAAGATATATTCCACCGTTATTGTTGAGTATGTTGAGCGCAAGAATGTTTTCTGCTGCGTTGAACGACAGATAGGTTCCAAGTTCATCTTCAAACATGCGTGCAAGAGACATTTTCCGTAGTTGACTAACCGAGACGAGAATTATTCTCACAACACCTATTTCTTCTGTGATAACGCCAACCTGCACCGAAAAGGTATCAAGTCGATCATGTAGTGTTGCAATTGTCGTAAGGTGTCCGCATTCTGTTCTGATTGCTTCAATGAGTGTGCTTATAAGGGAGGTGTCGGCTCTGTCTACTGCAACGCCCGTCCCCTCTTTTTTCATGCCGCACATAACTTGCTGAGTATGGAACTGCTCGTTTTCAATCCACAAGTGAACGTCGTGGTACCGCATGTTAATAGCCCACTGCACAATAGTCGTTGCTTCGCGCTCTTGTAGATACGGTGCCATTTGGATGAAATGGATTTTATTCGGAATTAACATCGCATGCCCGCAGTTGATTTTTCGAGTGCTGTCAGTATATTGGTTTTCACCGTGTAACTAACAGTATTATTACGAAATTTTCAGGAAAGGCTGCCATGCTTGGTACATTTACTCGCTTTACAGCGCCAGAGGTTGCGTCCAGCGCATTGCTGACAATCGATTTGCAAAATGACTTTGTGTTACC
>JAKSCQ010000054.1 GCA_022360555.1 Pseudomonadales bacterium | reverse complement strand
ATTAAAAACACCTATCCAGTTTGTTGTCTCACCAAACCATCCTTTATTTCAAGAAGGCGATGTGACAGTGGAAAAGTTGGCCGCCGCTAAGTGGGCGTTGCCAAAAGTACCACAACGATTTATGGATCAAATTCCCGAGGAGTATGAGTCTTGGTTATTGCCAAGGGTAACGCCTCATTATCAAATAGAGAATCCGCTGACTTGCTTAAACCTTGCTAAAGCCGGTTTGGTAATCACCGCTACAGCGCAAGTATTAGTTGAGAAGGATATTGCAGAGGGCTCGTTGGTAGCGATTCCTTTGCCATTCGAAATTACTACTGATATTGCTTTATATCGACTACGTTCAAGAACGTTAACTTCAAGCGTTAGGAATGTTATTCGTCATCTTTCTGCTGCCTGTTAAGGTGATGTTATAACTGTTCCTCTGTTCATTATTAATGACTCTTTTGACTCAGCTTTACAAATTATCATTTTTATCTGCTAGTGCGGATTTTTTCTAACGAAGCGTCTAACCTAAGGCCATCTCTAACGATTAAAAATTACCTCTGCGCGGTCTGAGAATCGATAGTGCAAGGCGGATAGCGCAGTGAGGGCTGGTTGCCCCTTGCAAGCGATCTAACGCAGCAATATCGATTCTCAGACCGCGCCCTTTGGGGTATGCCGATCCGCACCCTGCGTTACAGTTTTTCGACAGGCAACCAGCCTGCCTTCAAAGCTGCGCCTTGATTGCGAACCGGCTTGGATGCCAGAGGTTATTTTTAATCGTTAGAGATGGCCTTAACTATTATATTCGAAAAAACTGGCTATGCTATCACTATGAATTCACCCCAGCAGGGTTGATAGACAATTTGGTGGCTGAGCTTACATAACGTAACAAGAAAGTCGCCCGGTATTTCCTATTCCGATCAATTTGCTCATAATTTGAATAAAGGGATGTTCTATATTTCAGGTATGTTAAAAACGACCCTTATAAAGAACCAGTTGAGCCTCCTGTTAAGTCAGGTGTTAGTCGCCCTATTATGGGTCGGAACAGCGTTTGCGGAAGAATCAGTAGTAGAAAAGTTACCATTGATTGACAGCTCAAAGAAGATCAATGCATCTGCCTATATTTCCTATTATGAGGATACTTCTAACGAACTAACTCTGGGGGATGTGTTGCTATTAAGAGAGGAGATGTTCACACCTAATACAAGCGAGGTTTTT
>JAKSCQ010000055.1 GCA_022360555.1 Pseudomonadales bacterium | reverse complement strand
TTTAAAAACACGCTTGCACGCAGCACGCATCACGCTTGCACGCCAATCCTGCAAACGGCAGCTTCATTATGGCGCCTGGACCGCAGACGGGTTCGTGGGAGCGTGCCTCACGCGAATGACGCTTCGCCACAGGTAGCCTGTTCGCGTGCAAGCGTGATGCGTGCTGCGTGCAAGCGTGTTTTTAAACAGCAACCCCTGATTCGCGTCGTTATCAACTATCCATTATCAATTATCAACTATCCTCTATCAGATCTTGCCCACCAGATTAATAAACGCCCCTTCATGATCGTAATCCAGGTCGGTCAGGTCATCGGAGAATGAGCTGAAGTTGTAGCCGATCCCGAATTTCACGTTGTCATTCAGGTGGCGGTAGATGGCCGCCAGGGCACCGCTGCGCTGATCCTGTGCATCGGGCAGGTCCAGCAGGCGGGCTTCCAGGGTGGCGTCCCATTTGCGGATGAAGTGCCAGTCCACCCGGGCTACATAGAGGCTGGCACGGCTGTCGAAGAATTCCGGATCATCGCGGTCCTGGCTGATCTGCCCCAGGCGATAGGCATACTTGCCGCCAATACTCCAACGCCGGGTGAGATCGTAGATGGCATCCAGCGAGAGAATATGGCTCTTCTGGATAAACTCGGTGGCGGTATTGTTCACCGTCACCTGATCCGCCGTGGGCAGGTTATAGAAATAGGTGTACTTGGCCAGCAGGTTGAGACGGTCGTTGTACACCGGACGGTAGCCATAACCGAAAATGGCTTCGATAAAGCTGCCGTCGTAGAAGTCACCCAGCGAACTCTGGCTGTCGGAATAGTTGAGCTTGCCCACCAGGCGCCAGTCCGGGGTGAACTGGTATTTCAGGCTGTTCTTGGTCAGCCAGGTCTTGCGCTCGGAGGTGCTCAGGTTCGTGCCTTCCAGTTTGTCGATGCGATATTCGAACACGCTGGCCACCTGCACCTCCTCGAAGGCATAGCCCACCTTGGCCCCCACCGCACGACGCTCCTGTTCCGCGCCGGTGTCATTGTCCCGCAGGGTGCCGAAATCCAGGCTGGCGCCATAGTTCCAGCGGTCATTGGGGGCAATGTCGATGCCCGTGGCATGGGTCAGGCCGGTGGGCACATCGCCGTGGGCGTAACGTTCTTCCAGATAGACGCTGGTGGTATCGGAATAATGGGTCTTAAAGCCGGTGGTCATGTTGCCACGGCGCGAGCGGACCCCATTGTCGCTACGCTCGTTTTCCAGCGAGTAGTCCAGATACACATTGCTGCGATCGGAAATCAGGTATTCGGTGCCCGCCCGGGCGCCAACGCCCAGGTCACCACCGGATACTTCCGCACTGGTGCGCCAGCGGTCAGTGAGACGCATGCTGCCGCCGGCACCGAGGCGATCATTGTCTTCCTGGGTGCCATCACTGCCCGCCGTGCTCTGGGCGTAACCATAGGCGGCCCAGCGATTGCCGGAATCATAGTCACCGCGCAGCACCACATCGGTCCGTTCACCTTCCACCTGGGTCAGGGGCACCACCGGCGAATTGTCTTCGCGGTTTTCCTGACGCACACCGGCACTGACGGTCCAGTGCTGGTTGAGCCGCTGGCCCACATTCAGTTCTGCGGCATCGGTTTTCAGCCCCTGTTCCTGCTCCAGGGCATCCACTTTCACTGTCACATTGGTGGTCGAGGTAACTGGCACATGCAGGGTACCGCCGACCTGTTCGGTGTCCTTGGCGGTAATCTGGCCCGGGGCGGAATAGCCGGCATCCACCTGCTGGCGATACACCGTCATGTTGCCGTCCACCGCATTGGCATAAACGTCGCGGAAACCCACACTGACATCAACGCGGGAGGCATTGGCCTCAATATCGTCTGCCTGGCTCGGCACTGTGCCATTGGTGGCACCGATAAAGTTGAAGCCGCCGTCACTGGAATAGAAGGTGGACGAATCCGTGCCCTCGGTGCCAGCCAGCTCCGCCTTCAGCCAGGTGCGGGCGCTCTTGCGCAGGGTCACGTCCACCGCGCCCAGATCACTGGCGCCCTCTTCCTTGGTGTTGCTGCCGGTCAGGCCCAGTTTCACGTAGTCACCGAACCAGTAGTGCGCTCGCCCCCCCTGGGACAGGGCGCTCATTTCCTCGAAGGTGAAGGTGTACTCGTAGCGGGCCACCAGGTAGACCTCGTTGCCGCTGTCGGTATCCGTGGACACCAGCAACTCATCGGCAATGCTGGGCGACAGCGGCTCGTTGAGCATGATGCGCCCTTGCAGGTAGTCGATGTCATAGTCCAGTGACGGCACCAGGTTCTTCACCGCCAGCACCATGCCGGAGGCCTTGTCTCGCACCTCGATGCGTACCCGGTCAGACCCTTCCAGCACATCCAGATGGCGCAGGTAGTACAGGGAACCCCCGGTGCCACGGAACTCATCGCGACCGGCCACGGTACCCGGGTTGGCCACGAAGCCGTCGATCATGAAACGCTTTTCGCCAAAGCTGGTAACCGCATCGGACTGGAAGTGGAACTTGCCGCCGTAGAGGCTGCGATCCACATGGGCCAGGGAGTTCTGCAGATAACTGGTGCGGAAGTTACCCCACATGCCGTAGTTATCGTCCTTGCTCACTTTCAGGTAGAACTTGCCAAGCGTGGGCGCGCCCTCTTCCACGGTACTGTCGTCACCGTAGGTGGGGAAGTAATAGTCCGGGTCGATACGACGGAACAGGGCATCCGGCGACTTGTCCATGAAGCCGGTAAAGAGGTCTTCCACCGGGCCATCCAGGGTGTCGGCACTGGATGTCAGTTCCCAGTTATCGCCGAACTTGCCACGGGTGAAGTAGGCCAGGCGACCATACATGTTGAACTTGTCGTCGTAGTACTCGTCCTGGGTCACCAGTTTCGCTGGCCCATCGGTTTCCCCGTGGGAGGCGGTCAGGTCAGCGATCCCCACGTAGAACCAGTCGTTCTTTTCCATTTCCAGATCACGCAGGAACAGCTCACCGTTACCCTCGTTGTCCAGCACCGCCACTTCCACGGTATGCAGGCCGGCGGGCAGCACCTCTTCCACGGCAAACTCACCATTCTCGGCCACGGGGACGGGGCGGCCCGCCACAAACACTTCCCGCCCCGGCGGGATGTCGCTGCCATACACCTTGACCGTGCCGCCATTGACGGGGATGTCGGAACGGACCAGACGGTTTTCGCCATACCCCACTCGCAGCTCGGTATCCGCCTCCTGATAGGGCTCGCTCTTGTCGGCCAAATCCTGCTCGGTGACCTTGTCCACCACCCACAGGGTTTGCGCCGAGGTTTCGTCGTAACGTCCCTCGCTGTCATACACCCGCAGCACGAACTTCAGGTCACGGCCCGGGGCCTGGTAGCTGTCGAATTCGGCCAGCCATTCGGCGCGCCCTTTTTCGTTCACCGGCACCACGGCCAACGGCGTATCGCGCACGGACTGTTCCGGCTCGAACAGACGCACTTCCGCCCTGTCGATATAGGCCGGGTAGTTGGTGTAGGTCTGGAACTGCACCAGATTATCCGGGATATCGGTTTCCGGATCGTCCTGCCAGGCAATGGTGTTGGGCCAGGCCGTCACATTCAGGCGCGGCTTGAGTTCCATATTGTCGAACTTGAACTGGATGTCGGCATTGTCCAGCGCCACATCGGTACAGCGCTGCACATCCGCCGAGCTCTTGCCCGGATCATCGATGGCCTTGCCGTCCACGCTGATGCGCATCAGGTTGAGCGCGTAGGGGTTGGCGATTTCCACTTCCCGGGTGAGGCGCTGAATGTCGACACCATCCATGTCGTCCAGCACGGCCAGCTCATCGTAGACCACCTGGACCTCGACCCGTGACACATCCGATTCCACAAAGCCGGTGTTGACCACATCGTCGCTCTGCACATAGCCACGGCCTTCGAATTCGGTCTGCTCTTCGCTCAGCCCCAGTTCCTCGATGATCAGGTCTCGCACCCGTCGGGCGCGGGCGGTGGACAGGCCGATATCATCGCCATAGACCATGGCGGTCCGGCGATCCAGCCGTTCATTGTCGGTATAGCCAATGAACCGCAGACGCACGTTGGACTTGTCCTGCACGTCGTCAAGAATCTTGCCAAGGCGCTGGGCATAACCGTCCGCAATTTGCGGCTGGCTGTGCTCATAAATGACCGGGCGAATGGCGCCAGTGGGGGGATCGTAGACCCGGGTGACGGTTTCCGCGCCGGCATCTTCGGGACACATCTGCGGCTCGCTGGACAGCGACTGCAGCATATCGTCATACCAGAATTCCACTTCAATACGACGGTTCAGTGCACGGCCGGAAGCAGATTCGTTGGAGGCAATGGGATTGCTGCTACCGCGACCATCACTTTCCAGCATGGTGGAAGGCAGCCCCAGAGCCTCCTGCAGGGCCAGCAGGGCACGGCGGGCCCGCGCCTTGGACAGCCCGGTATGGTTGCCGTAGATGCGGGCATCGCGGCCCATCAGCGGCGAGTCATCGGTGTAACCCACCAGCTTGATCACCACATTCTGCTTGTCGGCGAGGTTATCCAGCGCCTGACGCACATGATTCAGGAAGGATTCCGGCAACTGGGCATTTTCTTCATTGAAATGCAGCGGCGGAATCAGGTTCTTCACCTGGGTGCGCTTGGCGTGGCCTTCCTTGTAGGTAAGCTTACAGACCGTCTCTACCCGGCAGACTTTTATGCGGTTGAGTTTTTCCTCGACGACGATTTCCTTTTCGACCGTCTTTTCCTTGACTTCGTCATACCAGACTTCCACTTCCACGCGACGGTTCCTGGCACGGCCGGCGGCGGTATCGTTACTGGCCACCGGCTGACTTTCGCCCATGCCATCGTAGGAAATGGACTCCGGTGGCAAATCCAGCGCCTGCTGGAAATATTCCGCCGCAGCTCCCGCCCGTTCACGGGACAGCCCTTCGTTATCGCCCAGGCGCACACGCAAGTCACCGAACAGGGGCACGTTGTCCGAATGCCCCACGAAATGCAGGCGCACATTGCGACGGCCGCGCATGGTATCAAGCACATCGCGCAGCTTTTCCACGTAATCCTCGGGAATCTTCGCCACCCCGGATTCGTAGCGGATCGGCGGCACCACATCGGTGAGTTTGATGGTGTGCAGTTCCTGTTCCTGAACCAGCTCCGTTTCGATGCGATCGCCCAGGTTCTGTTCATAGACACTGGCGTCCTGCACCCACTGGGAATAGTCCCGGTACAGCGGCAACTGTTTTTCCGTGTTCTTGCCGAGCGGCTCGCTTTCGCGCAGCTCCCGTTTGTTTGTTGAGGTTTCTGCTTGATTGGCGTCGTCGTCACCCGCCGCCAGCGCGTGAGCGGGTAGCCCGACCGTTACGGCCAGGGCCAACACCGCCAGCGCGGACTTGATCCGGGCAAAGATGACGGGTTTCTCGTTCGGGATGGCGGCGTTGATTTGCGTCGGCAAGGGCGCAATGACACTGCGATTTTTCATTATTTGCCCCCCTGGGTCAGCGGTGCCCCGGTTCGCCAGAACACTTCCGTTTCAATAACCAGTTCGTAGGGGCTTTCCCGTTCCTCCCACTTTTCGGCGATCCGTTTCTTCATGGCTTTGAGGCGCTGCTTCACCAGGGCCGGGCTTTCGGTTTCGGCCATATAAGCCAGGCGCAGTAACGACGGGCCCGCTTCCAGTTGCTCCATGAGCAGCGGCATACGGGATTGCCATTGCAGACGCATGTCGGTGCTGTCCGGCTCGAACACGCCATCGGCCAGATCCAGGCGCACCACCCGGTGCAGGGCGGCACCGAAATTGAACTTGACCATCTTGCCCCGGGTGGCCCGACGTACCAGCGGGTTTTCCGTGGTCAGGCGGTAGCCGGTGGGCAGGCTGCGATCATCCACCTTGAGAATGAAGTTGGAGCCGCGCACTTCGTTGGGCACCACCGCACAGGTGATATGGAAACGGCCATATTCATCACTGGTGACAATCAACCCTTGCGCGGTGACGGCGCGCACATTGGGCAGGCCGCCTTCGCCGTCATCCTGGTAACCGTTCATGTTGCGGTCGTCGTAGACCTTGCCGATCACGTCGGTACAGTCGAAATCCGGATCGGGTACCACACGCACCGCCGCCGACGCCTCACCGGAGACTCCCCGGGAGTTGCCGTTCAGGGCACGGGCGGCCAGCGGCTGGAAGACCTGGGCACGGTTGACGTACTCCCCCTCGCCCACACCGGAACCGACGATGAACAGCATCTTGAGCACCACTTCGGTATCCGGTTGCAGATCCAGATCGCGCAGGATCAGTTGCCGCCCTTCCATGGACAGTTCCACGGGCTGGCCATCCAGACGGGCGGAGTCTTCCACGAACTTGAAGCCCGGCGGGAAGCTGTCGACCACGGCCAGGCCGTTGAGCGTGGAGTCGTAGCGGTTGTTGATGCGAATCACGTAGGGCACGAAGCCGCCCCGGCTGACATTCACCACCCCGGCGGTCTTGCTGATGGACACCACGCCATCGAGTACCGGGTCCAGCGGGATGTGGTTGTTGAAGATCTGGCTGTGATCCGGCATCACCATGTCGCTAAAGGACAGATGCAGGTAGTAACCGTGGAGCGGACTTTCCGGCGGCACGGACGGTGGCTGCGGCGCGGCATGGGGCTGGGCTTCACAGGCCGTGGTGCCCGCCACGGCATCGTCGGCACAGGTCTGCACGTCATAGCTGCCGGTGTCGGCATCGGTGGTCGGCAGGATCAGTTGTGACACGCCGCCCTCGTAGTCACCGTCCGGGGCAGTCACTTCAAGCTGGTAGGAGGCACTCTGGCAGGAGGCCACATCCGCGGCGAGATGGAACTTGTAGAAACCGCCAACGGTGGTCACCTGGCCCTGCTGGACCGGGTCTTCGAAACAACTGCTGGCCAGGGGCGTGCCGTTGCTGTCGAGCAGCGTCAAACGGGCACCGGACACCGGCTGGCGACTCACCGAGTTGTACACCACACCGTTGGGATCAATGGGCAGATTCAGGCC
This sequence comes from Pseudomonadales bacterium, assembly GCA_022360555.1. Taxonomy (GTDB): domain Bacteria; phylum Pseudomonadota; class Gammaproteobacteria; order Pseudomonadales; family Alcanivoracaceae; genus Alcanivorax. Next base: position 11,868 of record JAKSCQ010000055.1, on the reverse strand, counting down.
CTGCACATTGCTGCCGCTGCCGGCCTTGATCTCGGTGATCTGTTGCAGGCCGTCGGTGAAGTCGGAATCCGCCAGGCCCAGCTTCGCGGTGGTCATGGTGGCGCCGGGGGCCTGGAAGCGCAGTTCGTAGTAATCCGCGTCGGCCACGGTGGGCGGCAGGCCCACAAAGGTATAGGCGCCTTCGGCATCGGTGAGGACGGTGCCGACCACATTGCCATCGCGATGCAGGGTCACTGTCCAGTCCGCCAGCCGGTTCTCGCTATCGGCGAGCATGTTGTCGAAGTCGGTGTCGTGCCAGATCTGGCCATTGAGCATGGCCGTGCCGGGCATGCCACCCACATCCAGAGCCACGCTGGCTTCGGCGGTCTGGGGCGGGTCGTTCCAGGTGGCCACGGCGGTGTTGATCAGGCTGGTGCCCAGCGGTACGTCTTCCTCGATCAGCATACGGAAACGCAGGGTGGCAATGCCATTGGGTGGCAGGTCGCCATAGATGGCGCCGTAATCGGCGATCAGTTCGTTATCCACCACGCTCACATCCGCGGCATCGCCGTTGAGGCTGGCGGAGTCATCCACCAGTGTCGCCAGGTTTTCCAGCGGCTTGAGGTCGTCGGTGATCACCAGCTCGGTGGCCGGTACCGCACCGGTGTTGCGCACCTGCACCAGATACTCCAGTTCGGAGCCGGGCAATGCCGGGCCGCCGCCGACCACCATCACCTGCTTGGTCATCAGCAGCATCTGGCCGGAGCCCACCACCACGTCGGTGCTCTGGTAGCCGTTGCTGCTGTCGCCATCGGCATCGGTGAGTTCCGTGGGCAACTCTTCGCTGGCCACTTCGCCCTGGTTGCTGATGATGGTGCCTTCCGGGGTGCCGGCATCCACCACCACATCGAAGGTAATGGTGGCCGCCGCCTGACCGGCAATGGTGCCGCTCACTTCACCGGGCGACTGGATCGGGTAGCCACCCACCCAGGGCGAGTCCCCGCCGATGTCGGCCACCATCTGGGTATTGAGTGTGCTACTGCCAGCCACATAGGTGGTGTCATCCGGGATCGGGTCGGTGAACAGGGCATTGGTGGCCGGCTGGGCACCGAGATTGTCCACCACGATGGTGTAGCGCAGGGTGTCGCCGGCATCGACCACATCCGGGGTGCCATTATCCACCTGGATCTCCACGGTCTTGGTGGCAGTGAGCAACGGCAGGTTGCCCACCACGATCCGTGTGGGGTCGTTGACGGCGGTGGTGTTCGGGTCGTCGGACGGGGCCTGCTCGAAGGCACCACTGCCCACGCCGTCCCCGTTCACATAGCCCTGGTTGCTGATCACGGTGCCGTCCAGCACGTCGGCCTGGATCACCACATCAAACTGGACCAGGGCGATATTGTCGGCGGCGCCCGCTTCCATCACCCCGCTGGCGGGATTGCCCGGGGCATGGATCGGCATGGCCGCCGCCAGGGGAGTGGTGCCGTTCAGGTCCGCCACGCCCTGCCCGTTCAGCGTGGTGCTGCCGGGAACATAGTCGGTAAAGGCCGGCACCAGATCGGTGAGAGTCACGTTCTCGGCATGTTCGCCACCGATGTTCTGTACCAACAGGCTGTAGCGCAGGGTATCGCCGGCCATGTGGATGTCCGGTTCACCGGTGAGGTCGTTGACGGTCTTTTCCACCCGCCAGGCCGGGCTGGCCTCGATCAGGGTTTCGGTGGGGTCTTCGTCACCGGCCACCTGCGGGTCGGCGGCGCCGTTCACGGCCGGATCATCACTGAGCCCCAGCTCGATGCCGTAGGATTCGATGTACGCTTGGTTGAGCACCACGGTGCCATTGGTAATCACCGGTGCCAGGTCCACCTCGAATTCCACGGTCACCGATTCGGTGGCACTGCCCTGCTCGCCCAGGGTCAGGTCCTGAATACTGACCTGGCCACTGCCGGCAGAGCCACCCGTGGCATCGCTGTTATCGGTGGCCCCGGCGGGCAGGGTCACCACTGCCAGGGTGCCCGGCTGGAACACGGGGTCGCCGTTGAGCACGCCCAGTTCGTCGAACAGATCAAAATTGTTCAGCGGCACATCGCTGACGTTGTTGATGGTAACGCTGTAGCGCAGCCGGTCTCCGGGGGCGGCAGTGGCACCGCTTTGCCCGGTGGTGGCGTTGTAGACCGTCTTCTCCACACCGATGACGGCGGTTTCCGTATCCAGCGTGTGGGTGTCCTCGTGGTCCACCACCGCCGGGGTGCCGTCGGTGAGTTCGCGGCTGTATTCGCGGGTTTCTCCACTGGCGCCACTGCCGTCGGTGTCCTGGCTGTACCACTGGGTGGCGGCAGCGATGTTGGTGAGTGACTGGCTGACCGCATCGTTATCCAGGCGCGCGGTGTAATCGATGATCAGTCGCTCCTGCGGCCCCACGGAGGCGGCTTGCGACAGCGCGGTCACCGTCCACAGGCAGGTGCTGGTGTCGTAGTTCAGTTGATAGTCGGTGCCCTCGGTCAGTACCGGCGATACCGCCGTGGTGCCATCGGCTTCGAAGACCTGGGCGCTGGTGACCAGCGGCGCGTTGTCGCACATGCCACCCGGATCGGTATCGGGCAGCAGGTCCTGTACGGTCAGGTCCCAGGCGCGGGCACTGCCGGTGTTCTGCACGTCGATCCGGAAATTGCCATCCATCTGCGGTTGCAGGGTGGCCGGGCCGGTTTTCTCCAGCACCAGGCTGTCCGGCTCGGTAATGGTCATGTCCGGCGAGGTGTCGGCCAGGGTGGAGGTGTCGCCACTGAAGGTGCTGAACTGGTAGGTGGCGGTATTGTTGAACACCAGACCGGCCACGTTGGTGTCGGAATTGAGCACTTCCACCACCACATCCACGGTGATCTGCTCACCGGCGGGAATGGTGATGCCGGTGTTGGTGTCCTCGATTACCAGGCTGGTTTCGGTGCCGGTGTTTTCCGGCACCCAGGGCTCACTGCCACTGACCTTGCTGACGCTGACAAAGCGCAGGTCGGCGGCGGAACTGCTCAGGTCATCCAGAATCTGCACGCCATACAGTGCCGTTTCCGCCGGGGTTTCCGGTACGGTAATCCGGTAGGCAAACTGCTCGCCGATGGCAGCCTCGGGCTGGGTGATGTCCTTGAGCAGGGCACCGGGCAATGGTGTCGTCACCGTGGTGGCCAGCGCATCGGAAGGCCCGTAGATCTGGCGTTCCTCGGCCAGACCATCAGCAGGCACATCGCCGTTATCAAAGGAATGGTAGAGCGGCACACTGACGTCATTGTTCAACGCCAGGCCGGCCCCCAGGCCGGCATCACCGGTGGCGGTATAAACCAGTCGCAGGGTGTCCCCGGCGGGAATGGTCCAGGCATTGGGCGCGCCATCCAGATCCCACAGGGCGGTACCGGTGGCCGGGTCGTAGCTGGGTGCCACCACCGGCAGGCTGGCGCCGGACAGCAGCGTGATGCTTTGCGTGGTAATGCCGCCTTCACGCAGGCCCTCGGGCAACACGTCCTGAATCTGCACGTCATAGGCCGGGGCCTGGCCGTTGTTCACGATGTCCACGGTGTAGGTCACCGTTTCACCGGCGGTGACCACGGTATCGCTATCAATGGCGGTAACCGCTGTGACGCCAGCCACTTCCAGCAGCGGCTGGCGCACGTCCACGCTGGCCGTGGCCGGAATCGGTGTGGCCGGGCCGCTGGGCAGGCTGTAGCTGAGCTGCGCCTGGTTATCCAGCATCTGGCTGAGCGGCTGGTGGCTGAGGGCGCTTTCGTTCAGCACCCGCGCCTGGTAGGTAATCACCAGCACATCATTGCTGGCATCGCCGTCCGCCGGGTTGGTGACATCGCCGATCTCGAAGGTGACGGTCTGGCCACTGACGGTGGGGGCCGGCAGTGAGCCCGGGTTGCCAAACTGATCGACGCTGACCACCTGCTCGAAGCCCATGCCATCGGGCAGGGTATCGGTGACGGCAAGCTCCTGGTGGCGGCCTTCCTGCAGGTTCAGCCGCAGTTCGAAGTTGACCCGGTCACCCACGCGCAACACCGCATCGTCCTGGGGCGCATAGGTATCGCTGGCCACGACCTTCTCGAAGGCGGTGCTGTCGGTGGTGGTTACCTGGCTGGAGGCACGGGAAACATAGTCGTTATGGGCCGGGGTCTCACTCCCGTCACGCTCGTAGTCGCTGTCGCCGGCCAGGCTGGTCCAGCGGGCCTCGGCGCTGTTGTTCAGTGTCTGGCCGGCGCTGACGGTGTCCTGCACCGTCACCTGATAGGTGATGGTATCGGTCTGCCCTTCGGGCAGGTTGCCGATGTTCCAGGTGAGCACCTGCGGAGTGTTGATGCCGTCACCGCTGAGGGTGTCCGGGTCGCCGATGTTGGCGCTACCGGTTTCATAAACCAGGCCCGGGTCCAGGGTATCGGTGAGCACTAGGTCCTGGGCATCGGCGGCATTGGCGCCGGTGGCGGCACTGAGTTCCAGGGTGTAGTCCAGCACCGTGCCGGCACTGATGCTGGCTGGGGCGGTCACGTTCTTGGTCAGCGTCACTTGCGGTTCGGCCAGGGTCAGCGGCGCGGTGGGCTCACTGCTCAGGGTGTCGCCGTCGAAGGTATAGCTGGCAATGTTGGTCACGGTGTCACCGGCGTTGCTGTCCGCCGTGTTCACCACCCGGGCCACCAGGGTGATTTCCGCCTGCTGCCCCGCCGGAATCTGGGTCAGGGTCAGGTCCACGGCCTGGCCGGCACTGCCGTTGTCCACCAGACCATGGGCCGGGTCGGCCACGGTGGCGGAGACGAATTCCAGGTCCGGACTCAAGGTGTCGGTGACCTGCACATCATCCAGCGCCGCGCCCAGGGTTTCCCCGGGCACGGTAATCCGGTACTCCACTTCCTCACCGATGACCGCCTTGTCCGTGGGGGCCACCAGCGTCTTGAGCGGCACCGGCAGATCCGTCATGGGGTTCTGCATGGTGAAGGTGACCAGGTCCGTCGGCGCGTAACGCTGACCGTCCGTGCCTGGCAGGGACCAGTATTCGCTGATCTGTGCGCTGTTGTTCCAGGTGTCGTTGGGCGGCACGTCGGTGTGGAAGCCGATGTCGTAGTCCACCGTCACACTGTCGCCGGGCATCACCGGCACGTTCAGTTTCACGGTAAAGCTGTCGCCGCGGGCGGCCGGTGCGGTGTAGTCGAAGTCCGCCGCTGCCAATGCCGTGCCGTCAACGCTGACCACCGGGGTGGTCAGGCTGGTTTCGTCCAGTTGCGGTGCCAGGGTGTCGGTGAACAGCAGGTCATAGGCCGGGGCATCGCCATTGTTCTGCGTCTGAAGCTGGAACTGCATGGTGGTGCCGGCCAGGTCCATGACGTCATAGGGGCTGACGCGGCCGCTGCGTTCCACCTTGGTGATGGTGCTCATCACCGGCTGGTTGGCGGTAATGGCCGCTGCCGATTCCATGCGCGCCGGGTCATGGGCCGCCGGGGTGCCACCCGGCAGTGTATAGGCCAGTACCACGGCGTTATTCAGTGGCAGGGTGGCCTGATGCGCCAGCACGTCTTCCACCACGCGGGCACGGTAGATGATGACGAAATCATTGTTGGCGGTGTTGTTGTCCACCGCGTTGTCGATATCCCCCAGGCTGAAGGTCAGGGTCTGGCCGCTGGTGGCATCACCGCTGATGGTCGGGTCGGCCACCGGGGTGTGGCTGAACGGGGAGACCGGATCAAAAGGCGCGGCGCTGTCGCCGTTCACTGACACGATCTGTTCGAAGGCCAGACCGGCCGGCAGCGTGTCGGTGAGCACCACATCGCCGGTGTTGCTTTCGTTGAGGGTGAGGGTGAGGCGATAGTCCACGGTGTCGCCCACCCGCAACAGGGCATCGCTGGCATTGCTGCCGTCATCGTCCCAGGTGTCACCGGCAAACGCCTTGGCAATGGCGGTGTCATCGGACGACTCGCCGGTGGTCACGTCGGCGGTGACACAGTAGTCGTCCGGGGCGGTAATCGCCGGGCAACCGTCGCCGGTACGCTGGTATTCACTGTCACCCTGCAACGAGGTCCAGTCCGCCGCCATGGCATTGGTAAAGGTGCCGCCGGGCAAGGTGATGATCGCCCGATAGGTGAGCACCAGCTCCTGGCCGGCGGGCAGGTCCAGGCTTTCATCGCTGTTTTCGCGGCCCCAGATCCATTTGCCACCACCGGCATCGGTGGGATCCGCCACAAAACCGGGGACATCGGTGCCGTTGATGGTCGCGGTGGCGGTGAAGCTGTCGTCCAGCTCCAGTCCGCTGGGCAGGGTATCGGCAATGTTCAGGTCGTAGGCGGTGGCATCGCCGTTGTTGTTCAGGGTGACGGTGTACTCCAGCACCGAGCCACCGGTGAGCGGACCGCCACTGACATTGGTGTAGTTCTTGGTGGCCGACAGATCGGATTCCATGGCCGTGACCACGGAGGTATTGTCGTTCAGGGTCGGCGCCGGGCCACCGGTCTGGCCATGGGTGTAATCCACGTTGGCCGAATTTTGCAGGGTACTGCCGGCATTGGTATCCAGGTCGTTGTTGATACGCCCGTGGTAGGTAATGCGAATCTGCGGGTTCACGGAACCGGCGGTGGGCAGATCATTTTCGGTGTCGGTGACCACGGTGCCGATGTCCCACAGCACGGTGCCACTGTCGCCGTCTGCGGGAGCACTGTTGAATGCCGCTTCACCGGGCGCCTGGCCATTGATGCTGGCAATGCCGGTAAAGGTGTAGCTGACATCGAAGTTGGCATCGCGGGCCAGCACATAGCTGACGGCACCACTGTTCAGCACGTCGCTGACTTGCAGGGCACTGGTGGTGCCTTCCGGCACGTCGATCAGCAGTTCGAACTGCTTGTGGGCGCCGATCTCCGGTTCCAGTGCCGGGGTCAGGTCTGTCTTGGTCAGCGCCAGGGGACGAACCTCCCCTTCCACGTCATTGGAGGTTTGCACGTAGTCGTTGGGCGCGGTGTGGCTGTTATCCAGCGAACCGATACGCATGCCGGTGGCCGAGCCGTCATCGCCGATCTGCCCCGAGGGGTTGAGCGCCGTGCTCCGGCCCGGCAGGGAGGTCCAGTCGGCCACCAGGCTGTTGGCCAGTTCGGTGTGCGGCTCAATGGCGGTATCCAGGCTGACCCTGAAGGTGAATTCCCGGGTGGCGCCGACCGCCAGCGGGTTGTTGTCTGCCCAGACAAACAGCGGTGCTTTCGGGTCGGTTTCATCCACGCTGTCCGGCGCGCCGGCACCGGCCACACTGCCGGACACATAGGTCAGGTCCGGGTGCAGGGTATCCAGTACCCGCAGGTTATAGGCGCCGGCGGTGCCGGTATTGGTGACCGTCACGGTGACCGTGACTTCATCGCCAGCATCGGAATGGGCCGCGATGTCCCAGGCCTTGATAAAGTTGGACGCGGTGATTTCCGGTTCGGTGACCAGCACATCCACCTGGCCATAATCCAGGCTGTGGCCGGTGCCGGCTTCGTCCTGCCATTCCAGGGTGGCGGTGGTGGCCGGCTCGCCGTTGGAAAGGGTGTCGCCGTCATTGTTGGCGACGGTGTTATCAACCCGGGCAATAAACGAAAGCTGGAACGTGAAGCGGTTGGGATCGCGATCCGCCGACGGGTTGGTCAACACCACATCGCCAAACGCCCATTGCACCTGGTTGTCATCACAGATGGGGGTCACGTCCCCCACATCGGAGAGATCCGGCCGTTTGAAACCGGCGGCATCCCAGGGCGCGTCGTTGCTCAAATCAATGGTGGGCGCATGGACACAACTCACTCCGACCGGCAGGTTGTCGGTGACGGTGAGGTTCCGCAACTGGGTCACCGGCAATTCCGCCGTGAGGGTGTATTCGATTTCCTCGCCAATCTTGGCTTGCTGGGTACCGCCCGCCGCCAGAGCGGTTTCCGCCATGGCGGTAATGGTCTTCGGCTCGGTGGAGGGCTCGATAAAGGTCAGCGAGGCCTCGTCGTCGGTATTCTCATCGGCGGCCGCCGGGTAGGTGCGCGCCCCGCCCACTTCGCCACTGCCCGGCATGACCACGGTTTGCTGGCCATGCTCATTGAGGCTGCCGGCCAGTGAATCGTAATAGCTGACCTGGACGATGTTGGTGAGCATTTCGGAGGGCGCGATACGGTCATCCGGGTCCACCTGGTAATAAAGGTGCAAGCTGCTGCCCGGATCCAGGCGACGCAGGCCTGTGCCATCCACGCCCTGCTCGTGGGAAAAGGTAATGACGGTGTCGTTACCGTCATTCATGACGTTGCCGACGATGGTGCTTTCACCGTCATCATCGGCGGCATCCACCCGGCCATCGCCATCGTTATCGATGCCGTCCGTTGCCGTGTCCACGATGCGCAACAGGTCCGGCAGGGTATCCTCGACGATCAGGTCATAGGCCGGCGCGCGGGGATGGTCATTGGCTTCGTCTTCGTTGCTGACGGTCAGGCGATAGATATAGTCGCTGGTAGTGACCGCCCCCTGATAGTCTGCCGTCCAGCCGGCGCCACAGTTACCGGTGGCGGCATCGAAGTCCGCCGCCGCACAGACCTCCTTGACGATCTCCACGCGAGGCTCGGTGACCACCACATCCGTACGGCGGATACGCTCCCAGGGATAACCAACAATGTTGTCGCCGAAGGGGAAGGTTTCATCCTCGCCGGTATTCTCGTTGTGGTAGGTCGCGTTGAAGTTCGAATTGAGCACATTGTTGCGATTGGCGCCCTGCATATTGGGCGCGGCACGATCGTTCTGCGCCTTGTTCTGTATACGCGTGGTGGTATTGATGTGGAACCACTGGTCGATATCGACAATATAATCATTGCGCCCGTCACTGCCGGGCTGATTACCCGTGAAGAACCAGCCAAAAATACCTTCATCCAGGGCGGATTTTACCGGGCTGTTGGGAGCGGAAGTGGCCCCCGCGATCTGCGCGCCAGTCTGCGGTTGTGTGCTGGACAGGAAGACCAGGCCATCCTGCACTTCATCCTGAACCTGCACATCCCGCACGCCGATAAAGGAGAAACCCCGAGACTGGAAGCCGAACCAGCCGCCGGTCTGGATACGATTGGTACATTCCTCCCCGATCTGCACCCGCTCACGAATTTTGCGGGCGAAGTTGGGAAAGCCATCCGACATGGCACTATCGGGCAAGGCATCCGCCGTGGTAGCCGGGCTGTCTTCATTACATTCCCCGCGCGCGGGAATGGCCCCCTGCATAGCGGATACATCGCCGCCGGAATCACTCCAGGCCACCTGATCCTTAAGCAGGTTGAACCCGATACCCCGTGACCAGTTGGCATCCAGGGAATACAGGTTGCCCCGATCCACTTCACCATCGCGGCGGTCATTGTTCTGGCTGCTATTGCCCGGCTGCGGGAACCACAGTGGTTCGTCATTGGTAATCGCGGTTGGCGTGTTGGTGGTGCTGTAACTCTGCACAATACGGTTGTTGGTGCTGCCACCAGTATCCTGCATCTGGACCGTGGGATCGGCCAGCGCCAGGTCGGCCACCGTCCAGATTTCACCCAGGGCATCGACCCGGAAGGTCACATCGTCTTCCTGGATTTTTGCCGGATCGGTGCTTTTCCTGACCTCGAAATGGAACTCTTCACTGGCACCGGGCGCCAGTACACGAGACAGCGGGTCACCATGGTTCGGATAACAGCGGTAGACGGTACCGGTGGTCGTCAGCGGCAGGTGCAGCCTGTTCGGATCACCGGGCGGGTTGATCACCCAGGCCTTGTAGGGCAACGGCTGGGGCACCGGCGAGCCGGTAATGAGGATATTTTCACACGTCCAGTTGCTGTTCTGCTCCTGGACGGTCATCACCTCCAAAGTCGGGCCAAAGCTGACGAAGACACTGGCGTCGCGGGCATTGACGCCACCATTGTTGGTGACCTCCACACGCAGTGGCGTGGTTTGCGTCGGGTCATTGGTGACGATAAATGACGGGTCCAGAACCTGGACATCCAGATCTTCAGGATCAAAGGTAATCGGCAAGCCACTGGTGTTATCGGTCGGGCCGCGACTGGTGCCGTTATCCTGTAGTGAATAGTTCTGCTGGCCCTGGGCATCACAGAGCGTCTTGAACTCCACGGCCAGGGTGTTCTGCAGATTGCCCAGGGCCGGCGGGTCGGTGGGCTCACCGGGGTGCTGATGTGCATTGAGCCCCGGAATCTCGGTGACCACGTCAAGATCCGCAGCACGGTCAAAGTGCGCTGCCTCCTTGTGGATGATGGCAAAACGAATCACTGCCACATCACCATGGCGCATCAGGTCGCGGTAAACCCGGCCGGTGTTGTAGGCACCATCCGGGTTACTTTCCTGATACTGGGTGGAACTGAGCAGTTTGAATTCCGGTGCCGTGTTATTCAGGTAATCGGTGTAATTGCTGGTGTCCACGGTGTCGACACCACCCGCCGGATTCACCCATTCCAGCTCGTCCACCTGCCCGGCATAGCTGCCATAAAGCGCCCCGTTGTCATAGCCATTGTTACCGTCGGGTCTCAGCAGTTGCGGCTCGTAACTGGGGTCGAGCACATAGCCATCCGGCAATTCATCGCGCAGGTGGTAATCCATGCTCCGGTCAAACCAGACGGTGCCACCGCTCTGGTTGGACAGGGTGATAGTCATCAGCCCCCGCATGCCCACGGTGTCGCTGCCGTCGATGCCAGTGAGCGTGCGCTCCACTTCCAGCGCATCGGGACCACCCCCCACCGAGCCCTGGCCATACCAGGTACGCACTTCCCCGGTGTCGTCCAGGCCGGAATCAATACCCCCCGGCGGGGTTTGCGCCGCACAACCGAATTCCACATCTTCGAAGCGGTTCACCAGCGGCGTGCCGCTGCTGCAGGACGCCGAGCCCTGCAACTTGCCCACCAGGTAGATATTGATATTGCCACCCTGGGCAATATCGATGGCATCGGTGGAGGACCCCGGCGTCACCGCATTCATGGTGCCGGCATAGGGGTTGGATACGTCGCCGCCAATACCGAAGGGGGGGATCACATCCCAGTTCGACAGCACCGATCCGGTCAGCGCATCGGTGGCGACACAGCTCGACCCTCCCGGCAAAACCCCGTCATTGGCGGCCACATCGTTGGCGGCCGACGCTGTGGGGCAGGCGTAGTGGACATTCATCACATCGGCACGGGACAGGACATCGTCGATGCGCAAGTCCTGCAACGGGGCATCGCCCCAGTTGGCGACATTCAGCCGCCAGACAATGTCATCATCATTGTGGCCATAAACGGTGTCACTGCGGGTGTTCTGCCGCTGGCCGCTGTCATAGTTCCAGCCCTGTTTATCGATGCTTAGCTCGGGCTGGCGGATATCCACATTGCCGGTGTCCTGGTTACCGGGCTGGTTATAGTTCCGCCAGAAGTTAGTGGGCGGATTGTCCGGATCGCCACCTCCCCAGCTGTCAAAATTGTCGTACCACTGGTTACCCCGCCAGTTATAACGTCGACCGGGATCATCCTGGCAGTTGTCGGCCATGCGGTAGTTGATGGTCGCCGTCGCCTGAGGAGTGTCGTTGTAGAGCGCTTCCGGGTTGTTGTCGGGACGGCGATGCACCGGGATCCGAATAACCACAGTGTTGCCGGGCCCCAAGTCCGACATATTGCTGACGGTAATGGTGGTGGAACCACTCACATTGCCGCCCAAAGGCAGGGAAGGTGCGGTTCCCGTATAGCGTTCCAGCCCGTCGGTGAGGGTAATAGTCAGGCTGTTGTTATCAAAATCCAGCGACGGATTTGGGGAGCCGTAGTCCGGGTTCCGGCGACTCTGGGTAACATCCACCCAGCCGCCCCAGCGCCATACCTGCTCAACTCGCGTTTCATATTCCTCATCACCGTCCGCCGCATTGGTGCCAGCCCGATA
>JAKSCQ010000056.1 GCA_022360555.1 Pseudomonadales bacterium | reverse complement strand
TCCAGCAGCTTAGCGAGGTTGACGTCGGAAACCCCGTCGCCCCAGGTGAGCATGAACGTGCCGTCCTTGAGGTAGGGTTCGAGCCGCTTGATGCGGCCGCCGGTCAGCGTGTCCTTGCCGGTGTCGATCAGGTTCACCGTCCAATCGACATCCATGTTGGATTGGTTGTGGCGGGATACTTTCTGGGTTTGAAAATCAACAGTAATATTGTCGGTCAATTGACAGTAATCGACCATGTACTTCTTAATGTATTCTCCTTTATATCCAAGTGCGACAAAGAATTCAGGTTGAAAATATTTGCGGTAATGCATCATGATGTGCCAGAGGATCGGCCGGCCGCCGATTTCGACCATCGGCTTCGGCTTGGTTTCCGTTTCCTCGGCGAGCCGGCTGCCAACACCGCCGGCCAGTATTGCCACTTTCATTGGGTCCATCATGAATTGCCTTGCCTCCCGACGGATTCTTTACAGCCGCGTTAAAGATCGAAAGAAATCTTAAACACGACCGTCACCTCTCTGACACAATTCCGCGCACGGTTGAACGGCGCACGGCCACCCGGCGAATTTTCCTTCGCTCCGGTACAAGAACCAACCCGCTTTTTTGGACATGCGTGGAAATCCTTAGCTACTTCTTACGATGCCGCTGGCCAATTCGCGCATTGGGAGTACCCCCATTTAGGTTTGGCCGGTGCGGGACGATGCGATGTGAATGGGCTATGACAGGCTACCTTGTCCCACTGGCAACATTCCCGTTACTAGCGAGTCATCAATTCGAAACCGACGGTGCGGCCCTTGTCTCTGCGCAATCAACTGACCGACCTTTATCAGCGTAGAGCAACGCAAATTCGCGCCTACAGCCACGTGAACTGGGCGCTGATGGATCAAGGCGTCATCAGCGGGGTCAACTTCCTGTCGGGCATCTTGCTCGCGCGATTTCTCGGCATCGTCGAGTTCGGCATCTTCACCATTGCCTGGCTCGTGATCGAATTCCTGCAAAGCATGCAACACAGCCTCATCGTCGCGCCGATGATGAGCATCGCGCCGAAGTATTCGGCGGAGGAAAGGCCGGCCTATATGGGCGCGGTGATCGTCCATCAGGTTTGCTTCAGCGTGCTCGCTTTCTTTGTG
>JAKSCQ010000151.1 GCA_022360555.1 Pseudomonadales bacterium | reverse complement strand
TCTGGTCGGCACAGGCTTCAATCGCTTCGCTGCTGCTGAGGTCACAGGGGTAGATGGCACAGTAGGCGCCTTCTTCCTCTACGCGCTGCTGGACTTCGCGCAGCTGTTCTTCCCGGCGAGCAACAAGACACAGTCTGGCGCCGCGACGGGCCATCAAAACGGCTGCTTCGGCGCCAATGCCGCTGGAGGAACCGGTTAGAACAATGGTCTGGCCTTTGAGTTTCATGGGTTACTCTGATGTGTTGGCGATGATGGATTGGCCCCGTTGCCCGTGTTTTTAACGGGAAATAAGCTCTAGTGTTGTCAGTCCAGACAGCATGCAGTCAGGTTGACAGGGCAATCATGAATATTCTTATCCTCGGCGCCGGCGCCGTTGGTCTAGTGTACGGGCAATGTTTTGCGCGGGCAGGTCATCGTGTGACGTTTTTCATCAAGCCTCATCATCGTAAGGCGCTTGAAGAGGGAGTCATAATGATCCGCAAGCGTCGTCTTGGTGGTGACAAGACGACAAGGTTTGCTGAGTTTTCGCTGATGTCTGAATGGGAAGAGGTGGCAGAATCGACCTGGGATCAGGTGTGGTTGGCCATTCCCTCCGATGCCCTTCGCGACTTGCCGTTGGCACACATTCGCGATGCCATCGGTGGGGCTTCCCTGGTGATGCTGCAGCCCAGTGAAACTGACTACCTCACACTGCGGGAGTACTGGGCTGCTGAACAGATCGTCAAAGGGATGATCAACATGATCAGCTATTATCCGCCCTTGCCGGGGGAGAGCGAGCCAGAACTGCGCGGAGGGATCGATGTCGCCTATTTTTTGCCCCCCTCTGCCACCCCTTTATCGGGTGATCGTGCGCGTGTGGCGGTGTCGGTTTCGTTGTTGAAGGGCGGAGGGCTGGCAGCAAAGCACGTGGGGGATGCTGTCGCAACATCACGCCTGCCGAATGCCTTGCTTATGACATTCTTGTGTGCCCTGGAGTTGAGTGATTGGGAATTCTCCCGTCTGAGGCGCGACAAGCCTTTATTGACAGAGCTGGTTCAGGCCCAGAAAAGCCTGCTTGTGCATCTTGCTGATCCGTCACAGGCTCAAGATGTCACTACCGGGCGGGCGATGCGAAGCAGTGCTCGCTTGTTATCCGTTTGGGGGTATCGCGTCTTGCTCGGGGTGGCGCCTTTCGCACTTCCGTTTTCGCTGGAAGCGTATTTGAAGACCCATTTCATGAAAGTGCGGGTCCAAACCGGTCTGTACATGAAAGATTACTGTCAGCAGTGCGATGCACCTGCACTGAAAAACCTATATCAACGTTGTTTTGGCCAGAGGGCGGGCTGAGCGTCCGCAAAGGCGGGAAAACGGTATGTGGATTCAACGAACGCTGACCCTGTCGGCTCGGCCCCGGGGATGCCATCTGGTTACCCGAGAGGTTCTGGAGCGATTGCCAGAGTTGGTCAATCTGGAGGTCGGAGTGCTCCATCTTTTCATCCAGCACACCTCGGCGTCATTGGCCATTAATGAAAATGCGGACCCGGATGTCCGCGATGATCTGGAGCGTCACCTGAACGTGATGGTGCCCGAAAATGCGCCTTACTATGCTCACACCCTGGAAGGGCCGGACGACATGCCAGCACATATCAAGAGCGTGCTGATCGGGCCGTCTCTCAGTGTGCCGATCAGCCGTGGTCGACTGGCGTTGGGAACATGGCAGGGCATTTATCTGTGTGAACACCGTGACCAGGGTGGAGGCCGCAGGCTAGTGGCGACGGTTCAGGGGGAATAAAGGGAAGCGCAGTTTCGCGCTGTGAGTTTTGAGTTGCGAAAATCAAAGGGAAAACCACCGCGCCTGTGAAGGGGGGTGGTTTTGCTCTTCGAAACCCGAAACCCGAAACTCCTTTCGCGTTGTGTTACTGCGATATCCATTGCAGGAACTCGCGGCGTTCTTCCGGGGTTGCCTGATTCCATTGGGCCTTCAGGGTATCCAGATAGGTTGCCTGAGCTGCCTGAGCCGCAGGGGCTGCGGCTGCTGCACCAGTGACCAGGGGGGCGACGCTGTTGGTGGTGGGCGTCGTGACTTCTTCACCCGTGATAGGCGCCATGAAGCCTCGCTTCAGCACCAGCTTGCTTTTTTCGGCCGCTACTTTCTGTCCGCTGGCGGGGTTTTCTGCCCAGCCGTGAAAGTTGTCTTCCATGGCGCGGGCCGCTTCTACATCCTGTGGTTTGTCGAATCCGAGAACCCATATCTCACCGGGTTTTCCATCGACCACAAAGTTTGCCGGGTTGGTTTTGACGATTTCGTGATTGTCTGCGTCCAGCTGCCAGAGCTCCTTGTAGTAGGCAAGAATCTCGTAGCGACCTGGAGCTACCTTCAGGTCTTTGTACTCAGTAGAAAAGAAGGTGTTGACGCCTTCTACCTCTTCACCGTTGATCGTAAAGACTTCCAGTTCGCTGGGAACACGAACCGTGACAATGCTGCTGTCGGAGCGGGCAGGGCCATCATAGAGTTGGACGACCGGACTGCGGGCGCAGGCAGACAGGAACAGACTGACAAGGGTGAAGGTGGCAATGCGCAACAACATGGTTTCTCCTGGGTAGCAGGGCCCGCCAGTCTGGCGGGCGAAGATGGCAAAGCGGTGACAGGGATATCAGAAGCCCCAACTGTCAACGCGGGCGGGCGC
>JAKSCQ010000057.1 GCA_022360555.1 Pseudomonadales bacterium | reverse complement strand
TTGGCGCGTTTTGCTTCCCGGTTTTTCATGGATTCTTTAGCCATGATAAATCCTCTTAGCCCTTCAGCGGGAAGTTGAAGGCGCGCAGCAGCGCCCGTGCATGGTCGTCGTTCTCAGCCGTGGTGGTGATGGTGATATCCAGACCACGCAGCTTGTCGACCTTGTCAAAATCGATTTCCGGGAACACGATCTGCTCACGCAGACCCATGGAATAGTTACCACGCCCGTCAAAGGATTTCGGGTTCAGACCACGGAAGTCGCGAATACGCGGAATGGCGATGGAAACCAGGCGCTCGAGGAACTCGTACATACGCTCGCCACGCAGGGTTACCTTACAGCCAATCGGCCAGCCTTCACGGATCTTGAAGCCTGCAACAGACTTGCGAGCATTGGTTACCAGGGGCTTCTGACCGGAAATAGCAGTCATGTCCGCCAGGGCACCATCCATCGCCTTACGATCCTGGGAGGCCTCACCGACACCCATGTTCAGGGTGATCTTGGTGATCTTGGGCACTTCCATGATGTTACCGAGACCAAGCTCTTCTTTCAGCTTGGGCACGATTTCGCTTTGATAAATCTTTTTCAGATCACTCATGGGTCACCTAACCTACAGCGTTTCGCCGTTGGACTTGAAGAAACGCACTTTTTTGCCGTCTTCAAAACGGAAGCCCACACGATCCGCTTTCTGCGTCTTGGGGTTCCAGATGGCAACGTTGGAAGCGTGAAGCGCTGCTTCCTGTTCTACGATGCCGCCTTGAGTACCGCGGTTAGGATTGGCCTTAACATGCTTTTTCACCATGTTAACGCCGCCAACGATGAGACGACCATTGTCCAGAACCTGCTGAACAGTGCCGCGCTTACCTTTGTCCTTGCCCGCAATTACGATGACTTCGTCATCACGCTTGATCTTGAGCATTACCTTCACCCGCCTTTACAGAACTTCAGGTGCCAGGGAGATGATCTTCATAAATTGCTCGGTACGCAGCTCGCGCGTTACCGGGCCGAAGATCCGGGTACCGACCGGCGCCTTGTTGTTGTTCAACAGCACCGCGGCATTTTCGTCGAAACGGATCAGGGAACCATCCGGGCGACGCACGCCTTTACGGGTACGCACTACCACGGCGGTCATAACATCACCTTTCTTAACACGGCCGCGCGGAATTGCTTCCTTCACTGTGACCTTGATGATGTCACCAATGCCTGCATAGCGGCGGTGAGAACCACCCAGCACTTT
>JAKSCQ010000058.1 GCA_022360555.1 Pseudomonadales bacterium | reverse complement strand
CACAGAAGCCTGAACTTTCATCGCACTCGCCTCGTTCGTTAACGCACCAGACCGGTGCCGCCATACCCTTTCAGGTTGGCCTTTTTCATCAACTTCTCGTACTGGGTGGACGTCAGGTGCGAATTAACCTGCGACCAGAAGTCCATCACCACCACCACTACAATCAGCAGAGAGGTGCCGCCCAGATAGAAGGGCACGTTGGCAACTGCTTGCAGACCCAGTGGCAAGAGGCACACCAGCGTCATGTATACCGCACCGATCAGGGTCAGTCGGCCCATCACTGTGTCGATATAGCGAGCGGACTGCTCGCCCGGGCGGATACCCGGAATATAAGCGCCAGATTTCTTCAGGTTGTCAGCGACATCCTTCGGGTTGAATACCAGCGCTGTATAAAAGTAACAGAAGAACACGATTGCCAGGGTAAACAGCAGCACATACAGCGGTGTACCCGGCAGCAGGGCGTCACTCATGGTGCGCAATGCCTGGCCCCACCAGGAATCCGGGTTGGAATCACTGAACCACTGGGTCAGCGAAGCCGGAAACAGCAGAATGGAGCTGGCAAAGATAGCCGGAATCACACCCGCCATGTTCACCTTCAGCGGCAGATGACTCTGCTGCGCTGCATATACACGGCGACCTTGCTGACGACGTGCATAGTTAACCGTAATACGGCGTTGCCCGCGTTCCACAAAGACCACACCGAAAATCACGGCGAGGGCCACCAGGAACACAAACAGCATCATGATCAGGCTCAGGTCGCCGGTCCGTGCAGACTCGAAAGTCTGTGCCACGGCGCCGGGCAGGCCTGCCACAATGGACGCGAAGATCAGCATGGAAATCCCGTTGCCGATACCGCGCTCAGTAATCTGTTCACCCAGCCACATCAGGAACACCGTACCTGTCAGCAGGCTGGTCACCGCCACAAAGTAGAAACTCGCCACCTGCATGGTGCTGGCTGTTTCCGGCAACAGTGTAATACCCTGACTGTTCAGGCCGGCCACCATCCCGAAGGACTGGATGCCGCCCAGCAACACCGTCAGATAACGGGTGTACTGGGTAATCTTGCGCCGGCCCTGCTCACCTTCTTTACGAAGCTGTTCCAGGGTCGGAACCACTGCCGTCATCAGCTGGATCACGATGCTGGCAGTAATGTAGGGCATGATGCCCAGCGCAAAGATACTCATGCGCTCCAGGGAGCCCCCTGAGAACATGTTGAACAGGCCAAGAATGGTGTCCCGGTTGTTGTTGAACATCTGCTGCAACGCTTCCGGGTTCATGCCCGGGACCGGGATATGTGCCCCGATCCGGAACACCACCAGGGCGCCCAACAGAAAACCGATTCGCCGCCACAGCTCACGCATTGCGCTGCTGTCAGCCTTCGGCGGACCACCATTCAATGTCTGAGCGCGATTCTTCGCCATAAAGCGTCGCCTTATTCTTCGACTTTGCCGCCGGCCTTCTCAACCGCTTCGCGGGCACCTTTGGTGATACCAACACCACGAACAGTCACTGCACGGTCAATT
>JAKSCQ010000059.1 GCA_022360555.1 Pseudomonadales bacterium | reverse complement strand
TCGAGAAGGTGCTGGTGGTGAATGAAACCGGTGAACTGCGTGGCATGATCACCGTCAAGGACATCGAAAAGGCAGCCAAATACCCCAACGCCTGCAAGGACTCCCAGGGTCGCCTGCGGGTCGGCGCTGCTGTGGGCACCGGTGAAGGCACCGATGAGCGCGTCACGGCACTGGTGGAAGCCGGTGTGGACGTGATCGTGGTGGATACCGCCCACGGCCATTCCCAAGGCGTGATCGACCGGGTGGCCTGGGTGAAGAAGCATTTCCCGGAAGTGCAGGTGATCGGTGGCAACATTGCTACTGGCACCGCCGCCCGTGACCTGGTGGCGGCCGGCGCGGATGCGGTGAAAGTGGGTATTGGCCCCGGCTCCATTTGTACCACCCGTATTGTGGCTGGTATCGGTGTGCCGCAGATTACCGCCATTTCCGATGTGGCCGAAGCCCTCAAAGATACCGGTGTGCCGCTGATCGCCGATGGTGGTATCCGCTTCTCCGGTGATATCGCCAAGGCCGTGGCCGCTGGCGCCAGCGCCATCATGATCGGCTCCCTGCTGGCCGGCACCGAAGAGGCGCCGGGCGAGGTGGAGCTGTTCCAGGGCGGCTACTACAAGGCCTACCGCGGTATGGGCTCGTTGGGCGCCATGTCCGGCAAGACCGGTTCCTCCGACCGCTACTTCCAGGATGCCTCCGCCGGCATCGAGAAGCTGGTACCGGAAGGTATCGAAGGCCGTGTTCCCTACAAGGGCCCCATGAGTGCCATCGTGCATCAGTTGATGGGCGGCCTGCGTGCCTCCATGGGCTACACCGGTTGCACCACCATCGAGGAAATGCGCACCAAGCCGGAATTCGTGAAAGTGTCCGCTGCCGGGATGAAGGAATCCCACGTGCATGACGTGACGATTACGAAAGAGGCGCCGAATTACCCGGTAGGGTGATTGGGAAAGTGGTCGGGCGTCTGAGGTCAGGCGTCTGATGCCAGAACCGGTCGGAGACCTCTCCGGCCGTTTTGCTTTTAAAGCGTCCGACGTCAGGCATCCGACGTCCGACCCGTTACCAACAAGACCCGGTGCCAGCCGCCGGTAACCACCGCGGGATAGAACCCCATGCAAGACATCCATGCCCAGCGTATCCTGATTCTGGATTTCGGTTCCCAGTACACCCAGTTGATCGCCCGCCGTGTACGCGAGATCGGCGTCTACTGTGAGATCCGCGCCTTCGATATGACCGCTGAAGAAATCAGCGAGTTTGCGCCCAAGGGTATTATCCTCTCCGGTGGTCCGGAGTCGGTGACCGCGGCGCAAACCCCGCGCGCGCCTGAAGCTGTCTTCGAAGCGGGTGTGCCGGTGCTGGGTATCTGCTACGGCATGCAGACCATGGCCGAGCAGCTCGGTGGCAAGGTTGTCGCCGGTGAAAAGCACGAATTCGGTTATGCCCGGGTGGAAAAGGCCGAGAAGAACCACCTGCTGGACGGCATCGTCGACCACGAAGAGCAGGGCAAGGAATTCCTGGATGTGTGGATGAGCCACGGCGATCGCGTCGGCGCCACCCCGGAAGGCTTTGTGGTGACTGCCACCACCCCGAGCTGTCCCATTGCCGGCATGGCCAATGAAGAAAAGCGCTTCTATGGCATCCAGTTCCACCCGGAGGTGACCCACACCCTGCAGGGCGGTCGTCTGCTGGAGCGTTTCGTGCGCGAACTGTGTGACTGTGAGGCTCTGTGGACTCCGGCCAACATCATCAACGATGCGGTGGATGCCATTCGCGAGCAGGTGGGCACGGATGAAGTGATCCTGGGCCTGTCCGGCGGGGTGGATTCCTCCGTGGTGGCGGCCCTGCTGCACAAGGCCATCGGTGACCAGCTCACCTGTGTGTTCGTGGACAACGGCCTGCTGCGTCACCAGGAAGGCGACCAGGTGATGGAAATGTTCGCCGACAACATGGGCGTGCGTGTCATCCGAGTGGACGCGGAAGACATCTTCCTGGATAAGCTGGCCGGCGAGGCCGACCCGGAGAAAAAGCGCAAGATCATCGGTAACACCTTTATCGACATCTTCGATGAGCAGGCCGGCAAACTGAAAAACGCCAACTGGCTGGCCCAGGGCACCATCTACCCGGACGTGATCGAATCCGCCGCCAGCAAGACCGGCAAGGCCCACGTGATCAAGAGTCACCACAATGTGGGCGGCCTGCCCGAGGACATGAAGCTCAAGCTGGTGGAGCCCCTGCGCGAGCTGTTCAAGGATGAGGTCCGCAAGATCGGTCTGGAGTTGGGCCTGCCCTACGACATGGTCTATCGCCACCCCTTCCCGGGGCCGGGTCTGGGGGTGCGCATCCTCGGTGAGGTGAAGAAGGAATATGCCGACATCCTGCGTCTGGCGGACAACATCTTCATCGAAGAGCTGAAAGCCGCTGGCCTGTATCACAAGACCAGCCAGGCCTTCGCCGTCTTCCTGCCAGTCCGGTCAGTGGGCGTGGTGGGCGATGCCCGCCGCTACGAATACGTGGTGGCCCTGCGCGCCGTGGAAACCATCGACTTTATGACCGCCCGCTGGGCGCACCTGCCCTACGAGTTCCTGGAGCTGGTCTCCAGCCGGATCATCAACGAGATCCCCGGCATCAGCCGGGTCACCTACGATATCTCGTCCAAACCCCCGGCCACCATCGAGTGGGAATAACCGGAAAGGCGGCCGCTGGCCGCCTTTTTTGTCGGTGATCGGGGCGGGTCTGTATGGCAGCAGGCTTACCCGGGTTTGCGATCGCTGCTATCGCCGCCGTCCTGGCTGACCCGGCCCGCCGGAAAGGGATCTGAAAGAGCGGGCTTGGGCGGCATTTGCTGCTTGAAAAGTGCCCGGATTTGCTTAAAATACGGTCCCTTCCTGGGAATCAGTGCCAGCCAGCAAGGCGCAGATCCGTGAGCTGCTGCTCACAACCGGGTAGAATTCATTCCGTGTCAGTCAGTTGCGCGCTCCGGACAGCGGGTTCGGGGTTGTTGTGCCCGTTATGGTGGCATACAATGCGCGCCTATTTACTGAGGCGGTGAGGCACCCGCCTCGTTTTCGATAACAGATTGGAGGTTCACGACATTAAGCGTGGAGGCAACAAGGGCCGCGAGCAGCGCGCCCGGATCAATCAGCAAATCCAGGCAACCGAAGTTCGGTTGATCGATGTGGACGGCGAGCAGGTCGGTATTGTGACCCTGCAGGAAGCGCTGGAGAAATCCACCGAAAAGCAGCTGGATCTGGTAGAAATCTCCCCTGGTGCGGAACCGCCCGTTTGCCGGATCATGGATTACGGCAAGCACCTGTTTGAGGCGAAGCAAAAGGCCAAAGAGGGTCGCAAAAAGCAGCGCCAGACCCAGGTCAAGGAAGTGAAATTCCGTCCCGGCACCGATATCGGCGACTACGAGGTGAAGCTGCGTAACCTCAAGAAGTTCCTCGAGGCCGGCGACAAAACCAAGATTACCGTCCGCTTCCGCGGTCGGGAAATGGCTCACCAGGAGCTGGGCCGGGAACTGCTCGAGCGAGTCGAGAAGGACCTGGAAGAATACGGCACTGTTGAGCAACGTCCGAACATGGAAGGGCGCCAGATGATCATGGTGCTCGGCCCGGGCAAAAAGAAGAAGTAACCCTCCCTGCAAAGAGAGCCGGTTGCTTTCCATTATTAACCAACTTGAGAAGGTACCATGCCTAAAATCAAGACAAATCGTGGGGCTGCCAAGCGTTTCAAGAAAACCGCCTCCGGTTTCAAGCGCAAGCAGGCATTCAAAAACCACATCCTGACGAAGAAGTCTTCCAAGACCATCCGTCAGCTGCGTCCGAAACAGGAAGTCCACGAGAACGATGTGGCTCTTGTTAAGCGCATGATGCCCTACGCATAACTGATACGGTTTTTGGAGATCTGAAAAATGGCACGAGTAAAGCGTGGTGTGCAGGCCCGTCGCCGGCACAAGAAAGTTCTCAAGCAGGCTAAAGGCTACTACGGTGCCCGCAGCCGTGTTTATCGTGTAGCGGTACAGGCCGTTACCAAGGCTGGTCAGTACGCTTACCGCGACCGCAAGGTTCGCAAGCGTCAGTTCCGTCGTCTGTGGATTGTGCGTATCAACGCCGCTGCGCGTCTGAACGGTCTGTCCTACAGCCGTCTGATTGATGGTCTGAAGAAAGCGTCCATCGACATCGACCGTAAAGTACTGGCGGACATCGCTGTCCGCGATCAGGCGACCTTTAGCGCTTTGGCCGAAAAAGCCAAAGCGAGTCTCACCGCCTGATTCACTGTTTCGTCCTAGACAAAACAGCATACTCAACGGGGGAAGAGCTCGCGCTCTTCCCCCGTTTTTGTTTGAAAAAGACCAGCTGCAAGCTTCAAGCTACAAGCTGCAACACGATTCCATCATGCAGCCACACGATAACGCTTTCCCCGCGCGGCAATGTGTCGGCGCGGCTGAAGTGGTAGTCGGTTGGCAGGGTTCTAAACCGCGTTGCAGCTTGTAGCTTGTAGCTTGCAGCTTTCTAAAGACTGCGGAGTCTTCAATGGAAAATCTCAATGCCCTGGTCGAGGCTGCCCTGGCAGAGGTAGAAGAGGCTGGCGATATCCGGGCCCTGGATGATGTGCGGGTGAAATTCCTGGGCAAGAAGGGGGAAATCAGTGCCCTGATGAAGGGCCTTGGCAAACTGAGCGCGGAAGAGCGCCCCAAGGCCGGAGCAGTGATCAACGAAGGCAAACAGCAGGTGCAGGCGGCGATCAGCGCCCGCAAGACCCTGCTGGAAGAGGCCGCCCTGGCCGAGCAGCTGGCCAGTGAAACCGTGGATGTGACCTTGCCGGGCCGGGGCGAGAAGCCGGGCAACCTGCACCCCGTCAACCGCATGCGTCGCCGCATCGAAGACTTTTTCCTGCGTCTGGGCTTCGACATTTCCGAAGGCCCGGAAGTGGAAGACGACTTCCACAACTTCGAAGCGTTGAACATTCCATCCCACCACCCGGCACGGGCCATGCACGACACCTTCTATTTCGGTGACGGTCGTCTGCTGCGTACCCATACCTCGCCGGTGCAGGTGCGGGTGATGGAGCAGGGCAAACCCCCGTTCCGTATCATTGCCCCGGGCCGGGTGTATCGCTGTGATTCCGACCTGACCCAGACCCCCATGTTCCATCAGGTGGAAGGTCTGCTGGTGGACAAGGGCATCACCTTTGCCGATCTGCGCGGCACTGTGGCGGAATTCCTGCGCTTCATCTTCGAAGTGGAAGATCTGCCGGTACGTTTCCGTCCCAGTTATTTCCCGTTCACCGAGCCTAGCGCGGAAGTGGATGTGGGCTGTGTCAGCTGTGGCGGCAAAGGTTGCCGGGTGTGCTCCCACACCGGCTGGATCGAGATCATGGGCTGCGGCATGGTGCACCCCAAGGTGCTGGAACATGGTGGCGTGGATGCTAGTGAATACAGTGGCTTTGCCTTTGGTATGGGGATCGAGCGGATCACCATGCTGCGCTATGGCGTGAACGATCTGCGGCTGTTCTTTGAAAACGACACCCGTTTCCTGTCCCAGTTCAGCTAAAGAATTTCACCACAGAGGTCACGGAGTACGCAGAGACAACGCTTTCCCTCACTGATCCCTGTGCCCTCTGTGGTAACAAGTTGCTTGTAAGGATTTGAACATGCTTGTGAATGAAGCCTGGTTGCGAGAGTGGGTGAACCCCGCGGTCGATACGGACACTCTGGTCAAACAACTGACCATGGCCGGCCTGGAAGTGGACGGCGTGGAGCCGGCGGCCCCGGCCTTTACCGGCGTGGTGGTCGGGCAGGTGGAAAGCTGCGAACAGCACCCGGATGCGGACAAGCTGCGTGTCTGTCAGGTGACCAATGGCAGTGAGACGGTCCAGGTGGTCTGCGGCGCCAGCAATGTGCGTCCGGGCCTGAAGATCCCCTTCGCCCAGGTGGGAGCCAAACTCCCCGGGGATTTCAAGATCAAGAAAGCCAAGCTGCGTGGTGTGGGGTCCAACGGCATGCTGTGTGGCGCCTCCGAACTGGGCCTGGAAGACCGGATCGACGGCCTGATGGAACTGCCGGAAGATGCCCCGGTGGGCAGCGATTTCCGTGAATACCTGCAACTGGATGATGCCGTCATCGAGGTGGACCTGACCCCCAACCGGGCGGACTGCCTGAGCGTGCGCGGTATCGCCCGTGAACTGGGCGTAATGAACCAGAGCCCGCTTACCGAAGTGGCGGTGAACAAGGTGGCCCCGGCCATCGACGACACCCTCGCGGTAACCCTGGCCGACAGCGAAAGCTGCCCCCGTTACCTGGGCCGTGTGATCAAGGGAGTCAACGTCAAGGCCGAGACTCCGCTGTGGATGGTGGAGCGTCTTCGCCGCGCCGGCCTGCGGCCCATCGACCCCATTGTGGACGTGACCAACTATGTGCTGCTGGAGCTGGGCCAGCCCCTGCATGCCTTTGATCTGGCCAGGCTCAACGGTGGTATCACCGTGCGCAAGGCCAGCTCAGGGGAAAAACTGCTGACCCTGGACGACCAGGAGCTGACCCTGCGTGACGATACCCTGGTAATCGCCGACGACCGCGAGGCCCTGGCCCTGGCCGGCGTCATGGGTGGCAAGCCGTCCTCGGTCACCGATGACACCCGGGATATCTTCCTGGAGTGCGCCTTCTTCTCGCCCCTGGCCATCGCCGGCAAGGCGCGCTCCTATGGGTTGCACACGGATTCTTCCCACCGCTTTGAACGAGGCGTGGACCCGCAACTGCAGCATGACGCCATCGAGCGTGCCACCAGCCTGATTCTGGAAATCGCCGGCGGCCAGCCGGGTCCGGTCACCGAGGCGGTGGATGAAGGCCAACTACCGCGTCAGGCGGAAATCACCCTGCGCGCCGATCATATCGAAGGCCTGCTGGGCCTGGGGCTGCCAGCCGAGCAGGTGGAAGACATTCTCAGTCGCCTGGGCATGGAAATTTCCACCCGGGAAGAGGGTAAGGAATGGACCGTGCTGGCGCCGAGCTGGCGGTTCGATATGGCCATCGAGCAGGACCTGATCGAGGAACTGGCACGTATCTACGGCTACGAGAAACTGCCCAGCCGCGTGCCGGCGGGCTCCCCCTCCGGTGACACCGTGGGCGAGCACGTTGTGGGCCTGCGCCGTCTGGCCGATACCCTGATCGACCGTGGCTATCTGGAAGCGATTACTTACACCTTTGTGGAACCGGGCCTGCTCAAGCAGGTGGAGCCGCGCGTGGAGCCGTTGCCGCTGCTCAACCCCATCTCCACGGACCTGGGTGTCATGCGCACTACGCTGCTGGCTGGCCTGTTCAGCACCGCGCTGCACAACCTGAACCGTCAGGCCGACCGCCTGCGGCTGTTCGAAACCGGCCTGCGCTTCGTACCCACAGAGCAGGGACTGGAGCAGACGCCCATGATCGCAGGCCTGCTTTATGGCAGTGCCCAACCGCAGAACTGGGAAGGCAAGCGCCCGGTGGACTTCTTCGACCTGAAAGGGGACGTGGAAGCCCTGCTGAGCCTGTCCGATGCCAGCGCCTTCCGTTTCGAGGTCGGTGAGCACCCGGCCCTGCACCCGGGGCAGACGGCGGCGCTCAAGCGTGACGGCGACGTGGTGGGGTATCTGGGGCGCATCCACCCGCGCCTGGCCGCGGACCTGGACCTGCCGGCCCAGCTCTATGCGTTTGAACTGGCTTTGGAGCCCTTGCAGCAAGGGATCCTGCCGGGCTTCACTGGGGTGTCTGATCAGCCACGCATGCGCCGTGATCTTGCCTTCGTGGTGGAAGACAGCGTACCCGCCGGCGAGCTGGTTGCCGCCGTGCGCAGCGCCTGTGACGAACGTCTCACGGATGTTCGGATTTTCGATATATATCAAGGTGATAGCATCGGTAAAAATCGCAAAAGCCTCGCTTTGGGCTTGACCTTCCAGGACCGTTCACGCACTCTTAAGGATCAAGAAGTCAACGACCTGGTGGATGCGGTAGTATCCCAGCTAAAACAACAGTTTAACGCCGCCTTAAGGGACTAATCGGGTAGGGCTAGGAGCGATTGATGGGAGCGCTGACCAAAGCGGATATGGCCGAGCGTTTGTTCGAAGAATTGGGTCTGAACAAACGTGAAGCAAAGGAAATGGTGGAGATGTTCTTCGAGGAGATCCGCCAGTCTCTGGAGCACAACGTCCCCGTAAAACTCTCAGGCTTCGGTAATTTTGATCTCAGGGACAAGAGTGAACGGCCAGGTCGCAACCCGAAAACCGGTGAGGAAATCCCTATCACCGCCCGCCGGGTTGTCACCTTCCGTCCAGGACAAAAACTAAAACAACGGGTTGAGGCCTATGCTGGAACCAAGCC
>JAKSCQ010000142.1 GCA_022360555.1 Pseudomonadales bacterium | reverse complement strand
TCGATGTGCCCATGCTGTGGGCCGTGGGCTTCATGGTCACCTTCGTGATCGGCGGCATGACCGGGGTGTTGCTGGCGGTGCCGCCGGTGGACTTCGTGCTGCATAACAGCCTGTTCCTGATTGCCCACTTCCATAACGTGATCATCGGCGGGGTGTTGTTCGGCCTGTTCGCCGGCATCACCTACTGGTTCCCCAAGGCCACCGGCTACAAGCTGGACGAGTTCTGGGGCAAGGTGTCCTTCTGGTTCTGGCTGATCGGTTTCTACTTCGCCTTCATGCCGCTGTACGTGCTCGGCCTGATGGGCGTGACCCGGCGTGTCAGCCACTTCGAGGATCATTCCCTGCAGATCTGGTTCCAGATCGCCGCCTTCGGGGCCTTCCTGATCGCCATCGGTATTGCCGCTTTTGTCATTACCCTGGTGGTGAGCTTCCTGCGCCGCGAGTCCCTCAAGGACGAAACCGGCGACCCGTGGGATGGCCGTACCCTGGAGTGGTCCACCTCCTCGCCGCCGCCGCCGTACAACTTTGCCTTCACGCCCCGCGTGCACGAGCTCGATGCCTGGTGGCAGATGAAGCAGCACGGTTTCCAGCGTCCTGAATCCGGATTTATCCCGATTCACATGCCCAAGGGGACCTGGGCGGGCATCGTGCTCTCCGGTATCAGTGTGGTGGTCGGCTTTGCCCTGATCTGGCACATGTGGCTGCTGGCCGGCGTGTCCTTTGTGGCCCTGATCGGCACCGCCATTTACCACACCTTCAACTACGACCGTGACTACTACATCCCGGCGGAAGAAGTAGAGCGGATTGAAGCAGAACGTACACGGGTGCTTGCCAATGTCTGATAACACTGTGACTGCTGTTGTGAATGACAGCGACCAGAAGGCCCCGCTGGAATTTTTCGTGAAGGGGGAACACCACCCCCAGAACGGTACCCTGCTGGGTTTCTGGATCTACCTGATGAGCGATTGCCTGATCTTCGCTTGTCTGTTTGCCACCTACGGGGTGCTCGGCCGCAGCTATGCGGGCGGGCCCACCGGCATGGAGCTGTTTGACCTGAACCTGATCGCCATCAGCACCTCGTTGCTGCTGATCTCGTCCATCACCTATGGCTTTGCCATGCTGCAAATGCAGACCAACCGGGTGAAGGGCACCATGTTCTGGCTGGCTGTGACCGGCCTGCTGGGCGCCGGCTTTCTGGGGCTGGAACTGTACGAGTTCCATCATCTGATTCACGTGGGCGCCGGCCCGCAGACCAGTGGTTTCTGGACCGCTTTCTTCGCGCTGGTGGGCACCCACGGGCTGCACGTGTTCTTCGGCATCGTGTGGCTGGTGACCCTGCTGTTCCAGCTTAAAAAGCACGGCCTGATTCCGGAAAACAAGCGCCGCGTGTTCTGCCTGTCCATGTTCTGGCATTTCCTGGATGTGGTCTGGATCGGCGTGTTCACCTACGTA
>JAKSCQ010000286.1 GCA_022360555.1 Pseudomonadales bacterium | reverse complement strand
GGTACCCGGGTGCGGGCGCCGGCGGCGGGCAAGGTGACCCTGACCCACGATGATATGTATTTCTCCGGCGGCACGCTGATACTCGACCACGGCCACGGCCTGTCCTCCACCTTTATCCACCTGAGTAAAATACTGGTGACCCAGGGGCAGGAGGTCCGCCAGGGCCAGGCGATCGCCGAGGTGGGCGCTTCCGGCAGGGCCACGGGCCCGCATCTGGACTGGCGTATGAACTGGTTCGAGTTTCGGGTGGACCCGCAGTTGCTGGTGGGGGAAATGCCCCCGCACTAGAGACGGGAGGCCGGCATGGGTGTACCATTGGCGCCTGATGTTGAGCGCGAGAATGATTATGATCGATCAAAAATTACTGAGTATCCTGGTTTGTCCCGTGAGCAAGGCACCGCTTGAGTACGACAAGGAAAATCAGGAATTGGTGTGCAGGGCGAGCGGATTGGCCTATCCCATTCGCGACGGCATTCCGGTGATGCTGGAGTCCGAAGCCCGCCAGTTGACCGAAGAAGAAAAACTGGGTTGAGACAAAGGCAAGGTAGTCGCTATGACAGAAGCATCAGGATCGGAGCCGTCCATATTCACCCGTATCATCAACGGCGAGATTCCCGCCGATATCCTCTATGAGGACGAGGACTGTATCTGTATCAAGGATATCGCGCCCAAGGCGCCCACCCACCTGTTGATCATTCCCCGGCGTCCCATCCCCCGCCTGGCCGATGCCGGCGAGGCGGACAAGGCGCTGCTCGGCCACCTGATGCTGAAGGTGGGCGATATTGCCCGCCAGGTCGGGGTGGACGAGGCGTTTCGGGTGGTGGTGAACAATGGCGCCGGGGCGGGACAGACGGTTTTTCACCTGCATATACACCTGCTGGCGGGCAAAACCTACGACGAAAGCGCCCTGGGTTTCTAGGGCCTGTTGACACTAATTCAGTTGGCTCTGTTGAGCCTGAAAAGTGTGGTGCAGGTGCGCGACTGGCGGTTCATGCCGCCTGTCTGGTTCAAATGTTATTGGCGATAACGATCAGCACTCCAGCCAGGGCGCACAGGCCCAGCACCACTACACCGAGATTTTTCCACACTTGTGAGTCTTCCATAGGGTCGCCTCCGGTCTGGTAATCGTGACCTCAGCAGCTTAAAGGCAAAGCCCGGCCGGCTGCCTTGATGCAGATCAAGCGCCGCCGGGATGGCCCCGGTGCCAGTGAATATGTTGCCGGTTCCCGATATACTAGCCCGCTGCGAAATTGTGACCGCGGCCCGGCGTCGGGCCGCACCCCAGCTAAACGGTAAGGTGTTTATGAAGAGCGCAGAATTACGCGACGCTTTCCTGAAGTATTTCGAAGCCCAGGGCCATACCCGTGTGCCCAGCAGTTCCCTGGTGCCCGCCAATGATCCCACGCTGTTGTTCACCAATGCGGGTATGAACCAGTTCAAGGACGTATTTCTCGGCGCAGAAACCCGCCCCTATCAGCGCGCGGCCAGCTCACAGCGCTGCGTGCGGGCCGGCGGCAAGCACAACGATCTGGAGAATGTGGGCTATACCGCGCGCCATCACACGTTTTTCGAGATGCTGGGCAATTTCAGTTTCGGCGACTATTTCAAGCGCGACGCCATCCGCTTCGCCTGGCAGTTTCTGACCGAGGTGCTAGGCCTGCCGCCCGAGCGCCTGTGGGTGACCGTGCATATCTCCGACGACGAGGCGGCGGATATCTGGCTCAAGGAAATGGGCGTCAGCGCCGAGCGTTTCTCCCGCCTGGACGAAGACAACTTCTGGCAGATGGGCGACACCGGCCCCTGCGGTCCCAGCTCGGAAATCTTCTACGACCACGGCGAGGATGTCCCCGGTGGTCCGCCGGGCTCCGAGGGTGAAGATCTGGATCGCTATATCGAAATCTGGAACCTGGTGTTTATGCAGTACGACCGCCAGGACGACGGCGAGCTCAAGCCCCTGCCCAAGCCCAGCGTGGATACCGGCATGGGCCTGGAGCGCATCGCAGCGGTGTTGCAGGGCGTGCACTCCAACTACGAGATCGACCTGTTCCAGGCCCTGCTCAAGGCGGCGGCCCAGGCCACCGGTTGCAATGACCTGGAAGAAAAGTCCCTGCGAGTGATCGCCGACCACATCCGCTCGGCCAGCTTCCTGATCTGCGACGGCGTGATTCCGTCCAACGAAGGGCGCGGCTATGTGCTGCGCCGCATCATCCGCCGCGCTCTGCGCCATGGCCACAAGCTGGGCCAGGACAAGCCGTTCTTCTCTACCCTGGTGGGGGCACTGGTGGAGCAGATGGGCGATGCCTACCCGGAATTGGCCCGTGAGCAGGCTCGAATTGAAAAGGCTCTGCTGGCGGAAGAAGAACAGTTTGGTCGCACCCTGGCGGCGGGCATGAAAGTGCTGGAAGCGGCCATCGCCGACCTGGAAGGCAAGGAACTGCCCGGCGATGTCCTGTTCAACCTCTACGATACCCACGGCTTCCCGCCGGACCTCACCGCCGACGTGGCCCGCGAGCGGGAGCTGACCGTGGACATGGCCGGCTTCGAGCAGGCCATGGAAGCCCAGCGCGAACGCGCCCGTGGCGCCGGCAGCTTTGCCAATGACTACAGCGACCGTCTCAACATCGAGTCGGTGACCGATTTCTCCGGTTACGAAAAGCTGGCGGACGAGGACGAGATCGTCGGCCTGTTCAAAGACGGTGAGGCCGTGGACAGCCTGGCTGCTGGCGAGGAGGGCATGGTGGTGCTGGCCAGCACGCCGTTCTACGCGGAATCCGGCGGTCAGGTGGGCGATACCGGTTTTCTGGTCAAGGGTGACAACCGGTTTGCCGTCACTGATACCAAAAAGCGCCAGGCGGCCCATGTGCACCTGGGCAAGGTGGAAAGCGGCACCCTGAATGTGGGCGACAAAGTGGCCGCCTATGTGGACGTGGAGCGTCGTCGCGCCATCATGCGCAATCACTCCGCCACTCACTTGATGCACGCGGCCCTGCGCGAAGTACTGGGCGACCATGTGCAGCAGAAAGGCTCCCTGGTGGCCGAAGACTACCTGCGTTTCGACTTCTCCCACGGCGAGGCGGTCAGCGAAGCCCAGCGCGAGCAGATCGAGACCCTGGTGAACCGCCAGATCCTGGCCAATACCGCGGTAACCACCGAATTGATGGATATCGACGCCGCCCGTGAAGCCGGCGCCATGGCCCTGTTCGGTGAGAAATACGATGATCAGGTGCGCGTGCTGACCATGGGTAGCGAGGGCTTCTCCAAGGAACTGTGTGGTGGCACCCACGTGAGCCGTACCGGGGACATCGGCCTGTTCCGCATTACCCTGGAAGCGTCCGCCGCCGCCGGCGTGCGCCGTATCGAGGCAGTCACCGGCGAGCAGGCCCTGAGCGTGATGCGCCAGCAGGAGCGGGCGCTCAGCGATATCGCCGCTACGGTCAAGTCGACCCCGGAGAACGCGGCGGAGCGGGTGCGCAGCCAGGCGCAGAAGGTCCGGGATCTGGAAAAGGAAATCGAACGCCTCAAGCAGAAGCTGGCCAGTGGTGCTGGCAGCGACCTCACCGACAGTGTTGAGGAAATCGCGGGCGTGAAGGTGCTGGCCACCCAGGTGGATGGCGCCGATGGCAAGACCCTGCGGGTGACCATGGACAAGCTGAAAGACAAGCTGGGCTCCGCGGTGATCCTGCTGGCGGCAACCGATGGTGACAAGGTGGCCCTGGTGGCCGGTGTCACCAAGGACCTGACCGACCGCTTCAAGGCTGGCGATCTGCTCAAGCATGTGGCAAGCCAGGTGGACGGTCGCGGCGGTGGCCGCCCGGATATGGCCCAGGGTGGAGGCAACAACCCTGCCGCCCTGCCGGCAGCCCTGGACAGCGTCAAGGACTGGGTGGCAGGTAAGTAGACCGTCGTGGTTCGCTTGCAAGCAAGCTCCTGCGGTGTCAAATCACGCAGGCAGCGGCTTGCCGCCGAACCGCCAACATGAAATCCAGGCGCGTTTCTGCTAGAGTTACGCGCTCTTTTTTGCAGACAAAGCGACTTTATGGCCCTTATCGTGCAGAAATACGGCGGCACCTCCGTGGGTACCGTCGAACGCATTCAAGCCGTCGCCGAGAAGGTGGCAGGCTTTCATAAACGGGGTGACCAGGTGGTCGTGGTGGTTTCCGCCATGAGCGGCGAGACCAACCGCCTGATCGAGCTGGCCAAAGGTGTCAGCGACAACCCTTCACCGCGCGAAATGGATGTGCTGGTCTCCACCGGCGAGCAGGTCACCATTGCCCTGTTATCCATGGCGTTGCAGAAGCTGGGTGTCAATGCCCGCTCCTACACCGGCAGCCAGATTCCCCTGCGCACCGACAACTCCTACTCCAAGGCCCGCATCGAAGAGATCGACGACAAGAAGATGCGTGCCGACCTGGATGGTGGCAGCATCGTGGTCGTGGCCGGTTTCCAGGGCGTGGATGCCGACGGCAACATCACCACCCTGGGCCGTGGCGGCTCCGACACCACTGCCGTGGCGCTGGCCGCCGCGTTGCAGGCCGACGAGTGCCAGATCTACACCGATGTGGATGGCGTCTACACCACCGACCCCCGGGTGGTGGACAATGCCCGCCGCCTGGACAGCATTACCTTCGAGGAAATGCTGGAAATGGCCAGCCAGGGCTCCAAGGTTCTGCAGATCCGCTCCGTTGAATTCGCCGGCAAATACAACGTGCCGCTGCGTGTCCTGTCCAGTTTCCAGGAAGGCCCTGGAACTCTCATTACCGTCGACGACGAGGTTGATATGGAAAAGCCGGTAATCTCCGGAATTGCCTTTACCCGTGATGAAGCCAAAATCATCGTGCGTGGCGCCCCGGACACTCCGGGCATTGCCTACAAGATCCTCGGCCCGGTGAGTGCAGAGAACATCGAAGTGGACATGATCGTGCAGAACGTGGGCAAGGACGGCGCCGCCGACTTTACCTTCACCGTTCACCGCAACGATTTTGCCCGTGCCCAGGAAGCCCTGCGCAAGGCCTCCGACGAGCTGGGTAACCCGGAGATCATTGGCGACGACAAGATTGCCAAGGTATCCCTGGTGGGCGTGGGCATGCGCTCCCACGCTGGTGTGGCCTCCAAGATGTTTGAATCGCTGGCCAACGAAGGCGTTAACATCGAGATGATTTCCACCTCGGAAATCAAGGTGTCCGTGGTCATCGCCGAGAAGTATCTGGAGCTGGCGGTACGTGCGCTGCACTCCGCTTTCGAGCTCGACCAGCCTGCCGGTTAATCGGCATACCGGCTGGTAGGTTCGGGGCGACGACCGGTTGGTCGTGCCCCGTTCTCAGCGAGACGAGCGAACAAAATTCAGGCATACTACCGCCCCCGTATCAGGGGTGGGTAAATGGTCCCCGCACCAAGGAGTCGTCACGGAACGGCAACCCGCGAGCCCCGGATGCGGATTTGCGCTCACGGACAATCAAGGACCCCAGGAGGGATCATTATGTTAATTCTTACGCGTCGAGTTGGTGAGACCCTGATGGTAGGTGACGAAGTTACCGTTACCGTACTGGGTGTGAAAGGCAACCAGGTCCGCATTGGTGTCAATGCACCGAAAGAAGTGGCGGTACATCGGGAAGAAATCTACCAGCGGATTCAGCACGAAAAATCAACAGACAGCGAGTCTGTCTGATTTTTGGGCTGTATTTTCTCCGCAAAATCGTTATGATGCGCGGCGTGTCGGGAAACGACGCCAACAAAGAGCGTTAATTCACTGACAACAAGCAGTTCCGCATTTGGAGAGGTGGGTGAGTGGCTGACACCAGCTCCCTGCTAAGGAGCCATACGCATTACGCGTATCGAGGGTTCGAATCCCTCCCTCTCCGCCATATAAACAAAAACGCCCCGCACTGCGGGGCGTTTTTGTTGGTGCTACGCAAACCCGGGTTTTCGCTCTTCGAAACTCATCACGCATTCTGCTCATACCGTCTCAAAACATTTTCAACCCGCCCGACCCCGCAGTTGCGCTACACTATGTGCCCCGAAAAAACTCCGACCAAGGTGACGCCATGACTGACACCCTGACCATCGCCCGCCCCGACGACTGGCATCTGCATTTCCGCGACGGCGCCCTGCTGGCCGAAACGGTGCCGGCCACGGCGAATGTGTTCGGTCGGGCCATTGTCATGCCCAACCTGACGCCACCAGTGAATACCGTTGCCCAGGCGGCGGAATACCGTGACCGGATCCTCGCCCAGGTCCCCGCCGGCGTCACCTTCGAGCCATTGATGGTGCTGTACCTGACCGACAGCACACCGGTGGAAGAGGTGGCCCGCGCTGCCGAGAGTGACTTCGTGCATGCCTTCAAACTCTATCCCGCCGGCGCGACCACCAACTCCGACAGCGGCGTGACTGACCCGGGCAAGATCACCCACCTGTACCAAGCCATGGAAAAGCACGATGTGCCACTGCTGGTTCATGGCGAGGTTACCGATGCGGACATCGATATTTTTGACCGGGAAAAGGTGTTCATTGACCGCTACCTGAACGATATCCGCAGCCAGTTTCCGGGGCTGCGCATTGTCTTCGAGCATGTCACCACCGCCGAGGGCGTGCACTTTGTGCGCGAGGCCAGCGAGCTCACCGCCGCTACGGTGACGCCGCAGCACCTGCTGATGAACCGCAACGATTTGCTGGTGGGTGGCGTGCGCCCGCACAATTACTGCCTGCCGATCCTCAAGCGTCGCCAGCATCAGGAAACCATCCAGCAGGCCGTGCTGGAAGGGCACAGCCGGTTTTTCCTGGGCACCGATTCCGCCCCGCACCCGCGCAACAAGAAGGAAGCTGCCTGCGGCTGTGCCGGCTGTTATTCCGCCCGTGCCGCGCTGCCGCTGTATGCCACCTTCCTGGAACAGCACAACGCCCTGGACAAGCTGGAAGGCTTTGCCAGCCACTATGGCGCCGACTTCTACCGCCTGCCCCGGCACACCGACACGGTGACGCTGTTGCGCAAGCCCTGGCAGGTGCCTGCCGTCATTGATGCCGCTGGCGAGCCCATGGTGCCGTTCTATGCCGGGCAGGAGTTGCCCTGGTCACTGTGATGGAGCGGATTCCGATTGTCGTTCTGACCGGGTTCCTGGGCAGCGGCAAGACCACGCAGCTCAATCGCTGGTTGCGTGAGCGGGGGGATCTGGCCGTCATCATCAATGAGCTGGGCGATATCGGTATCGACCAGCACCTCACCACCGATCAGGCCGTTCCCGTGACCCTGCTGGCCGGCGGCTGTGTGTGTTGCGTGGTGCAGGGTTCACTGTCCACCACGTTGCGCAACCTGTTCATGGCACGCAAGAACGGCGATGTACCGGCCTTTTCCACCGTGGTGCTGGAAACCACCGGCGCCGCCGAGCCCTTCGGGGTGACGGTGCCGTTGACCCAGGACCCCTGGGTGCGCAAACGGTTCTATTGCCGGTCCGTGCTGACGGTGGTGGATGCCCGAGCCGGCCCCGCCGCCATTCAGCGCCACCCGGAGTGTCTGGAGCAGATACAGGCCGCCGATGCCTTCCTGCTGTCGAAGACGGACCAGGTCGAGTCCCTGGACGCCCTGCGCGACCAGCTCGCTACCCTGAACCCTGCCGCTGCCTGTTATCAGGACTCCGTTCCAGCGGCATATCTCGACCGGGAGCCGGGCCCGCGTTGCCGGGTCACCGGGCGTTTTGTACCGGTGAGCGGCCAGACGGCGCTGTCAGCGCAGCCCGGCGGCTCGCGGGCATCCCGTCACCAGTTATTCAGTGCCTCCCTGCAATGGCCCCACGCCCTGGGCTGGCCGTTGTGGCAGGGGGCACTCGCACAGCTTGCGCAGCAATGCGGTGAGGCCCTGGTCCGGGTGAAGGGGCTGTTGCGGGTGGACGGGCTGGATGGCCCCCTGCTGGTGCAGTGGGTGGAAGGTAGCGAGCCGGAAATGACGCCCATGAATCACTGGCCGGATGACAACCGGACAACCCGGCTGGTACTGATTGTGCGCCATGACCAACCGGAGTTTGCCGCGCAGCAACTGGCAGAACTGGAGTCCCTGCTGAACAAGCTCGCCGACATGCCGCAGGCATAGCCCTCTCATCGCCTATGCGCTCCGGGCCGGAATCGGTATTGTATTGATGTCGCTACGGTCATCGTTATAGCGGGCACCCTGACAGCCTGCTAGCGAAGCCCTAAAGACCGAACATTTTTCCCGAACCGCGGACACAGACATTACCCGGAAAACAAGGAGTCCCTGTGACAGAACGGATGCAGCATGTGGATCAGGCCGTAGAGCATGTCATCGAGCAGACCGGTGGCGAGATTCGCCTGGCCATGCCCCTGGGGCTGGGCAAGCCCAACCGCTTTGTGAATGCCCTCTATGCCCGGGTGGAAAAGGATCCCTCCCTGTCGCTGGATATCTACACCGCCCTGTCGCTGGGCAGGCCCGGTGCCGGCAGTGATCTGGAGCAGCGTTTTCTCAACCCGTTCGCCGACCGGCTCTTTGCCGACTACGAAGAGCTGGCCTATCTGAAGCCGCAGCAGCGCAGCCAGTTGCCGGACAATATTCGTGTTTTCGAATTCTTCGTCCAGCCCGGCAGTATGCTGGGCAGCGACAGCGCCCAGCAGCATTACATCAGCAGCAATTACACCCATGTGGCGCGGGACCTGAATGCCCGTGGCGTCAATGTGGTGGCGCAGTTGCTGGCCCACCGCCAGGTGGAAGGCAGTGATGAATACAGCTTTTCCTGCAATCCGGAAGTCACCCTGGACCTGATGCCACTGCTGAAAGCCCGCCGGGACGCGGGGCAAACCATCATCGCCGTGGGGCAGATTCATCGCGATCTGCCCTTCATGGAAAACGATGCTCAGGTGGGTGACTGGCTGACGGAAATGGACATCCTGCTGGACGACCCGGAGGGTCACACCCGCCTGTTCAGCACGCCCAATATGCCCGTCAATTTGCAGGACCATTTTGTCGGTCTGCATGCCAGTACCCTGGTGAAAGACGGTGGCACCCTGCAGATTGGTAGCGGCGCATTGGGGGATGCCCTGGTGCATCACCTGCGACTGCGCGAACAGGACAACCCGCGCTACCTGAACGCCCTGAACGACTGGAAGATTCCCGCCGATCAGCAGCAACTGATTGACCACGAAGGTGGAACGGCACCTTTCCGGGAAGGGCTGTATGGTTGCAGTGAAATGATGACCCACGGTCTGCTCACTCTGGTGGACGACAACATCATTCGTCGCCCGGTGTACGACTGGGCGCCCCTGCAGCAACTGGAAATGCATAACCCGGCCACACCGGGGCTGGCATTACTGGATGCCCTGCGTGAGCAATCCGCGATCTCCCGTCACCTGGACTGGGATCAGGTGCGCAGCCTCAAACGTTTTGGCATTTTCCGTGATGGCATCAGCAAGCATGGCGATGAACTGGAACTGCCCAATGGCGTCAAGGTTGCCAATGACCTGGATGACCGTGCCACCCGTGAAGCCCTGAAAGCGGTATTTGGCGATCACCTGAAAGGCGGGGTGGTGATGCACGGTGGCTTCTTCCTGGGGCCACAGGCGTTTTATGACCGGCTGCGGGAACTGGATGATGAACAGCGCGCGGCCATCAACATGACGCGCATCAGCTTCATCAACCATCTGTATGGCGATGAAACCCTGAAACGTCTGCAACGCCAGGATGCCCGTTTCGTGAACACTGCCTTTACCGTCACCTTGCTGGGTGCCGCGGTGGCTGACCAGATCGAGGACGGTCGGGTGTTGAGTGGTGTCGGTGGGCAATACAACTTTGTCAGCCAGGCCCATGAGCTGGAAGGAGCGCGTTCCATTCTCATGGTACGGGCCTGGCGTGAGCGCGGTGGTGAGGCCATGAGCAATGTGCTGTTCCGCTATGGCCACAACACCATTCCCCGCCACCTGCGCGATATGGTGGTCACCGAATACGGGGTGGCGGATCTGCGTGGCAAGACCGATGAAGAAGTGGTCATGGCCATGCTCAATGTAGCCGACAGCCGTTTTCAGATAGAACTGATGGAAGAAGCCCAGGCGGCAGGCAAGTTGCGCAGGGACTACCAGATTCCCGAAGCCTACCGGCACAATAATCCTGAGCATTTGCACGTCATCGCAGACCGTCTGGGGGA
This sequence comes from Pseudomonadales bacterium, assembly GCA_022360555.1. Taxonomy (GTDB): domain Bacteria; phylum Pseudomonadota; class Gammaproteobacteria; order Pseudomonadales; family Alcanivoracaceae; genus Alcanivorax. The sequence continues at coordinate 24,691 of JAKSCQ010000286.1, read as the reverse complement.
AAAAAGTTTCCCGTTGTTCCCGCTGGGCTGTGATTTCACTGAGACGGAGCAACGCCTGCTGAAAGCGCTGACCTGGCTGAAGGAAAAGGTCAGCCAGAAGGAATACCTGAAACTGGGGCGCCGGGCTCTGTTCCAGGAAGGCAGCGACGTGGAATTTCGGGATGAGCTGGCAAGAATGAAGCTGGATAAACCGGAAGGGATTCGCGAGCGCCTGTATCAGCGGTTGTTGCTGACGGCGCTGGAAGCGAGTCTCTAATGAAAATGCCGTTGGAGCCTTGCTCGCAAGGCGAAGGTTTCAGAAAACCCCGGGGGGAACTCCCTTCGCCTTGCGAGCAAGGCTCCAACGGCAGGGCGCTTTTTGGGCTCTTCGCGGATTTTGGGGAAAGTTAAGCGGGCCTGGTTGATGGTTGGGCGTCAGAAGTCTGACGCTCAAGTCAAACCCGCTTGAGTGGCGATGCCAAGTTTGCAGCGCTTGTGAGCGTAGTGGCAGGTACATGGCGCTGGTGTATAAACCAAGGGCTTGGGGGCTGCCGGTTTTCTGTCTTTCGCCGGACGTCCGACTTCAGACGTCCGACCCATCGGCTTTCCCGCTAATCCGCGATGAATTTTTTTATCCGACCTTGTCCTTTTTTCTTTCTTCCGGTCGGTCAGACTTGGCCGGCAGGGTGCGTGTGGAGCGCCCGGACAGTACCCGCCAGAAAGGAATGCGGCGGGTCACGGACACCATTTCGTCCACGCTGTCGCTGATGCCGGATAGCCGGTCCACGGTATCGCGCAGGCCCACCAGTTCATCCACGTGTTCGGAAATTTTAAACACCACCATGTAGAACTCCAGCAGGCCGCGCAGGATGGTGGCCAGCACCAGGAAGGTCAGTGGGGCGGCGAAGAAGAAGTAGAACAGCCCGCGCCAGGTGGATGCCATGAAGGCTTCCACGCACAGGTACAGCAGGCCTATGCCGATGGCCACCAGCGAGATGCCGTACACGCCGGGCATTACCTGAATGATCATGTACTTGTCGAAGCGGAAGTTGAACAGTTCGCGCCAGTACTGCACCACCCAGAAAAAGCCACGACGAATCTTGTCGTTGAATTTCTCGCGCGGGGCTTCCGTTTCCGGCTCGCGGCTGTGTTTGCTCTCTACCATTTTGCGTACTGCTCCTCGACAAAACCGTACAGGCTTTCGATGGGAAGGGTGCGTCCGTCTTTCAGGCGGAGCTCGCCATCGAAGCGGCCGAACAGCTGATTAAAATTGCTGGCGAACAGGCCCAGGTTGAGCCGTTCGCGATGATTGCCACTGGGGGTAAAACGCAGGGTGACCTGGCCACACAGGCTGCGAATGTGCCAGGGCTGCATCAGGTCATCCCGCTGGTAATCAAATACCACGCCATCGGTGGGCACCATGACGTTATCGACCCACAGGCAGTTTTCCGAATAGGTTGTCTCATTGACGCCGCAGGAAAGATTCAGGCCCACCAGGGTATCGTTCACGCGACCGGACAGGCAGGCCCAGTTCCAGAAGGTTTCGCGGCGCATGTAGCCGGCGGAAAAATCGTGATGACCGCAGGCGCCCAGTGCCGACAGATCCTGAACCTGGCCGTTCCGGGTTAGCGTGCCGGTCACCGCCTTGCCGGCCACCTTGTTGGCGTAGACCCAGCCATTCACGCCTGTGCGGGTACACAGGGACATGGGCTGATAATCCGCGCCTTCGTCCATGTGGGCGACCAGTTCCAGGTCATCCAGCGTGACCGACAGGCTTTTAGCCAGGGCGCTGTTGTCGCCTTCCCGGTAGCCGAGCCGGATATCCACGCCTTTCTGCTGAAAACGGCTTTCCCCCTGCCGGGGCGAGTCGGACATGGCCAGGTCCCGCCCCAGCGGGGAACGCCAGGTATATTCACGCAGCCGGCCGGTGCCGGGTTCAAAGGTGTAGAAGAAGGCCATGCCCAGGTAGGCGGTGTGGGCGAGGGCGCAGCCGGCCAGCAACTGGTCGCTGATCAGCCCGAAATACTGGAACTGCTTGTAGTGAAAGTGCCGTGCAAAGGCGGATGCCGGTTTGCCCATGGGGGTACGGTAATCCGCCTGCCGGCCGTTGATGCGGGCCAGGGTGGCGGGAAAGGTGCCATAGGCGACCTGGCCCTGGTCATCGACCAGTGTGTGAGGCTGTGGCTGAGAGGTCATGGATTCGGCCAACTGACAGGGACAACAAAACCCGGTGTGTCATGGTGTACCTGAAGCACCATGAGCGGGCGTGAACGGCTTTCAACATAGTCAATCAGGGTGGGGGTATCAATGAAACTGGTACTTTTGTCCGACATAAATGGGGTGGGCCAGTCTGATCGGTCCAATACCTGCCAGTGTGTGTTGGGCAGGGCGTTGCTGGGCAGCCACCAGCCACGCTCGTGATCCGCTGTGGGTTGCTGGCCTTGCCGAGGCTGGTCGCAGTGATAAAACAATCGCCCCCGTGTCAGCAGGACGCGACCGGACAGGGGCCAGCCCCGTTCCGTCAGCAGCCGTTTGGCGGCGGGGTGGTCGGAACGGGGCAACTGGCTGTGAAACAGGTGGCGGGCCTTGCGCTCTAGGGTGTCGTGGCTGTTGGGGCCATACCACTGCGTCGCGGTGGCCAGGTAGAACTTGAGTGCCAGCTCCCAGTGATGGATCTCGCCGCTGTGTTCGTCACGCACCACCATGTCGAGCTCGCCCAGGGTTGTGCCGTCATCACGGATGGGCAGGTTGCGACCGAGCAGGGTGAGGGTGGGGGCAGCATCGATCAGGGCGGCCACCCAGGCTTCGAACAGCAGCCCGAGCCGTCGCGGCTGGGGTTGATCCGCCAGCCGTTCGGCGGCCTGCTGGATCAATTGGGGCGCATGCTGGTATTCCCGCTGCAGCAAGGTGCCGGCATCCCGGCAGCTGTCCGGGCAGGGTAACAGGGACGGGGCCTGAACCAGCCAGACAAGCTGGCGGGCCAGCTTGTCTGGCTGGCCCGGCATCAGAGAGACAGGGCTTCGCGTTTTTCCAGGGCGGTACGGACTTCCTCGGCCCAGCTCAGCCACGCCTGCTGGTCAAGAATGCCTCGACGCAGGGTCAGGTAGGTGAACAGGTCCTTGTCGCGACCCTTGTCGTCCAGCTTTCTGGCCAGGGCTTCAAAGGTATGCAGACGTTCGCGACGCAGGTCGGCCTGATCGTCCAGTTCCCGCAATAGCGACGACGTGTCGGTCAGGTCGCCGCCGGCTATCTTTACCATGAAGGCATCGCGGATACGCGGAGGTGCCGCGGGTTTGCGAAGCCATCGAATCAACTCGTCGCGGCCTTCTTCCGTGATCCGGTACAATTTTTTGTCCGGTTTGCCATCCTGGGGGATGTGGCGGTACTTCACCATATCCTGCTCATTGAGCTTCCCCAGCTCCAGATAGATCTGCTGGTGGGTGGCGTTCCATACCAACCCAATGCTGTTGGCAAATTCGCGAGCGAGGTCGTAACCGCTGGCTTCCTGATCTTGTAGCAGGACAAGTATGGCATGGCGCAATGACACGGCTCACTCCTCGTTTTTTTATAAGACGTAATACCAATTTGATAGTAGTGAGCCGCGTTATTGCTGCGCAATGTGTTGAATAAGTAGTTTTGTAAAAACTTGGTGAACTTAGACCACCGGCCAAGGTGAATGTAAGTAATTGTTATCAACAAGCATGCATTGTGTAGGGCGCGTTGCCGAGGTGGGCAAACTCTGTAATGCGCCGGTCATGACTGTCTGGGTGGCAGAGGCACCAGCATGCTGGCCTGATAACGGGCTGAGGCAGCAAGTTGTTCCTCGTTCAGCTTGGGAATCAGGTTGTTGATCAGGCTGCGCGATGCCTTGCGGGTGGTTTCCACGCCCACCGAGGCCAGCTTGCGCAGCACCGGCCCGAACCCCAGCAGGGCCATGGGGCGCTCGAAGTACCAGTCGATGGCTTCATCGGTGAGCGACAGCAGGTAGGCCACCATTTCTTGTCGTGCCGCCTGGTAATCCCCGTTTTCGCACAGCTTTGGCAGGTTGTTCCCCTGGCTGGCCAGGGCTTCCCCCACCGGAAAGGCCACGTACCAGAAATCGTCGTCCGGGGCTGGCTGACGTACCTGGTCCATGTAGTCGGCGGCGGCTTGGTTCTGCTGCAGGTCCATTTTTTTGGCGCTGCGGCTGATCACCAGATGAGTGGCCTTGCTGATAGTCTGGCAGGTCATGTTCACCACCCGGAACATGCCGGAAGACAGGTCGGCCGCTTCGGCGGCACGGACAATAAAGGCATTGAGTGCCTCTTCGATGAAGGTGCCCATGATGGCCTCGATTTCTTTCGGCTCGGGCCGGGTGGCGCCGGCCTGCATGCGGCGGATGAAGCCGTCGGTTTGCTGGTGGAGGCCATCGCTGGAACGGAAAGCAACGTGGGGAACTGTCATTGTTATGGATCCTGTCTCGTCGGTTCAGGGATGATAAACGGGGTCATCCACTGGCCCAATGACCAAAAAATCCGGGGAATTGGCTATTTCCTTTTCCGTTGTGATGGATAATGATGCGCCACCGGAGACTACCAGATAGTGGATCGGGCCCCGGGGGAGAAAGGAGAGTTCATGTTAGGCGTCGTGCAGGCCGATGCGGACCAGGTCAAGCGCTGGCTGCAACAGGCCAATATCCATCACTACATCTGCGAACACTGCCATGGTCTGCATCTGTCCGAGTTGCAGGGGCGCGAGGGCGTGGTGGATGCCCGGTTGTTCGTGGAGGAGGACGGTATCCTGCTGACCAGCGAGCTGGAAATCCGCCCGTCTGCCCTGTTTGCCGTCCAGGCAGAGCTGAGCCGCATGAATATGTCCTATCCGTCGCTCAAGCTGTTCCTGGACGTGAACGATGACTCCCTGCCTCGTCTGGTGGCCTGTGACCTGCTGCTGGGGCGCAAGGGCGTCAGCTTTGAACAGTTCATTTATTTCGTTCAGGCGACGGTGGATGCCACCGTTCAGTTACTGGACGAGTGTCAGCAATATCACTGGCTGATGTGGCCTGATGATATGGAAACCGGTGCCAGCGACGCGCTTCACTGACACAGCCTGCCGAGGAAAACTCGTTGGAAGACAATGCGGATCTGATTGGCGGCGTCGGTGGCGACCGTCTAGGCGGGGTGATCGACAGCCTGGTGACACGGGGTTATGCCGTGTCGCCGGGGTATTTCCCGCCATCACTGGTTCGCGCCCTGCGCAAGGAGACCATGGAGCGGGACCAGCGCGGGGAATTCCGGCTGGCGGGCATCGGCCGTCGCCAGGATCACCAGAAGGATACCCGCGTTCGCAGCGACCGCACCTGCTGGCTGAAGGGGGATTCCCTGGCCCAGTGCCGGTTGCTGGATGCCATGGAAACCCTGCGGCTGGAAGTCAATCGCACCCTGTTCATGGGGCTGTTCGATCTGGAATCCCACTTTGCCATTTACGGCCCCGGCGACTATTACCAGCGCCATCTGGACGCCTTCAACGGCAACAACGGGCGGCTGTTGTCGGTGGTGTTGTATTTGAACGAAGGCTGGCAGAGTGAGTGGGGCGGGCGCCTGCGTATCTGGCCGGAGCCGGATGCCATGCGGGTGGTCACCGAAGTGGAGCCCCGCGCCGGTACCCTGGTGGTCTTCCTGAGCGAGAAAATTCCCCACGAAGTCTTGGCAGCCACCCGGGAACGCTACAGTATTGCCGGATGGTTCCGTTGCAACAACACTACTGCCGACTGGCTCGATCCGCCGCGCTGATCCTGGCTTGCCTGCTGGCCCTGCCGGCGGGGGCGGCGGTCTGTGCCAATCCGGGCCGCGATGGCGCGGTGGCCCCGCCAGCGGCCCCCAACAGCTACTTCACCGGCCCGGACACCCAGACCCTGGCCGCCGGTACCCGCAGCTTCATGCTTTCTCGCCAGCGGGGCGAGGTGGCGCTTCAGGCTGGTGATCTGGCGCTGATGCTGCAAGTGCAGGGTGCGGATATCCGCACCGACAATGCCCCCGACTATGGCCGGATCACCGGTTCCCGCCTGGCCCAGGAATGGGTGCGCATTGACCGGGTGGATGGCAACCAGGTGCACATTCAGGGTGCCGGTAAGCAGGGCGGGCTCATCCATACCTATACCAATGCGCCTGCCAGTGGCAAAAGTGGTCGCCAGCGCTGGCAACTGGTGCGTGTCCCTCAACTGGAAAGCCTGACGCTGGACCGTGATGGCCAGGCGCTGCCCTGGGACGGCTTCACTGGCGGGGTGCTGGCGCTGGATGTGCGCCGTGGGCTGGATCTGAACGGTCACACCCTGTCGGTGGCCGGGGCCGGATTCCGGGGTGCTCCGGCGGTGTCGCTGCAGGGGGCCCTGGGGCGCCCCGGAGACTGGCGTTACACCACCCCTTCAGCACAAGACCGGGAAGTTGGCTACGGCCACCATGCCAGCAAGGGTGAGGGACTGGCAGGCACCCCGACCATGCTGACGGCAGGCGGCAAGGGGTATCCGCATGGTGACATGGGGCGAGGGGCACCAGCCAATGCCGGTGGTGGCGGCAATGGTCTGGACCTGTCCCACCGCAAGCTGGGCCATGGCGGTGGCGGTGGCAACGGTCAGGCCGGCGAACCGGGGCAGCCCGATGAGGGCGGTGGCCAGGGCGGTCATGCCTCGCCCCAGGCGCTGGTGATGGGCGGTGGCGGTGGTGCGGCGGCCCGTCGCAGTGGCCAGGGTGGAGAAGGAGGGCCGGGCGGTGGTGTCATGGTGATCCGTGCCGCCCGACTGGAAGGGCCGGGCAACCTGGACCTGCGCGGTAGCGCCGGCCATCCCGCCGGTACGGCTGGCGGCGGCGGTGGGGCCGGCGGCACCCTGTGGCTGGACCTGCCCGACACCGCGGAGGTGCCGGTGACAGTCCAGGCGACGGGGGCGGACGGTGCCCTTGGCGGAGGACGTGGCGGGGCCGGGCAAACACTGATGCGATCGGAGACTCCCCACGCCGGTTTCCGTTCATTACCGGTAGCCGGAGTGGAAGCGGGATACCGCTGCCGCCCCGCCGGCCACTGGGTCACCGGCCTGGTGTTCGAGGATAACGGCGGCGGCAATCCGCACCTGGCCTTTAATGGTCGGGCCGATGCGGGCGAGGCCAGACTGTCCGGTTGGCAGTGGGTGCTGGCGGACCCGTCCGGCGACTGGCGCCAGGCCGTCTCCACCGGCGAGGGTGGAGGCTTCCAGTTTCGCCTGTCGGAAGCGGAAAGCCGGGGGCAGGCGTTGTCATTGTCGGTCACCGTGCCCGGCAACTGGTCCCTGCCCCGGCGGCCGGCACTGGGCGAACAACCGGGGCAGGTGAGCGCCGGTCGGGTTAAATGGGCGTTACAGGCCGTAGCGGACCGGCATTCCGGCCCGCTGGCGTTGGGGGTGATCGCCACCCCGGGTTGGCAGGCAACCCCGGTGCCCTCGCTGAAGCCGGGCAGCACGGCGATACTCGGCTTCGAATACCGGGCCACCGTCACCGGGACCGTGCGCTTCGATACCTCCTCCTCCCGGGTTCGTGGGCTGCTGATGGACCGGCGCTGTGGCGGTGATAGCGAGCGCTGGCAGCGTGGCGAAAGCCAGGGCTGGTCGGTCACTGCCGGTGAGCGAATCTGTGTGCGTGTCCCGGTCCGGGTCGGTGGCGACACGGAAACCGTTACAGTCACCGCCACGACCACGCCGGCGGGGAATGCCGGCGAGTTTGCCTTCCCGGTTCAGCGCGCCAGCATAAAAATGCGCCCGGCCCCTTGAAAGGGAGAGGGCGGTCCCCATTTTATTTCTTGTGACACAACTGGCCGGTTGAAAACCTCTGTCCCTGATCGGGCAGGCGTTTTCGCGTCACGCACAATCATTTTTAACCGTTTGCCGGCGGATGCCGATTGGGTCCGTTGGTGGAGATGGAATGAGGATAGTGTGATGAATACCGGATTTTCCCTTGCGCCCCTGTTTCGCCATTCAGTGGGCTTCGACCGTTTTGATGAATTGCTGGACGCGGCCCTGCGCGCCGACCAGTCCAATGGTTACCCGCCCTATGACATTATCCGGGAGAGTGACGGCCGCTATCGTATCGTGATGGCGGTGGCCGGTTTCGGCCGCAAGGACCTGGAAATTACCGTGCAGGAAAATGAACTGCGTATTCGTGGTCACCTGCCGGCCCAGAGTGAATCAGAGCGCACCTGGCTGCACCGGGGCATTGCCCGCCGGGCCTTCGAGCGGACCTTCAAGCTGGCCGATCATGTGGAGGTGGATGGAGCCGGCCTGGATGACGGCCTGCTGACAGTGACCCTGACCCGTGTGGTGCCCGAGGAGAAAAAACCTCGTGTGATCCCGGTGGATGGGGAAAAGGCGCCTACAAAAAGTAATTAATCGCTGCATTTTGTGACGCGATTTTTGTGACATAGTAAAGGGGCCGGTAAGGCCCCTTTTTGCTAGTTTTGGAACCAACGCAGGAGAAGGCCCCTGCATATTAGCCAAAAGGATTAATAGCCCGTGGGTACCGTCCTGCGAGTTATTATAACGGGCACGGTCCCGCTCACCGGATCGGCGACGATTCCAGGCCAGGAAGGCCGGACCGTCCGCAAGCCCGACAGACATTGTTCAGCCACAGGGAGCGGCATGCAATGAAACGCCTGTATTACTTCACCAAATCACTGACTTCTGTTCAGGGGATCACCGATGACCTGCGTGCCGCGGGGATTGGTGAAAACCGCCTGCATGTCATGGGTAACGACACCATGGCGCTGGCCCAGGCCCATGTACACAGCACCACGCCACTGGAAGAAACCGACCTGATGCACTCCGGCTTTGTGGGTGCGCTGGCGGGTATGGGGGCTGGTTTGCTGGTGGGTTTCCTGATTGCCGGTGCCGACCCCTGGGGCATGCAACTGGAAAGCGGCGCTATCATCGGCGCGACCCTGTTCGGTACCTGCTTCGGCGCCTGGCTGGGCGGCCTGCGAGGGGTGTCGTCGCGCAACCATCACCTGACGCCTTACATGGACCGGGTGGAAGAGGGTGACTACCTGATGATGGTGGATGCCGACGACGATTTGCAGGCCAGCAAGGTCGAAAAGGTCATGCAGGGCCATAAGCACGAAGCCGAAGAAGCTGGCCGCGAGGAGCATTTCAGCCCGTTCGATTGAGGATGATAGCAACCCTGTGGGAGCTTGCCTGCAAGCGATTATCGCCAGCAGGCTGGCTCGCTCAGTATGGCGAAACGGCTGGCCGGTGGGAGTGGTGTTTTCATCGCAAGCCGACACGCAAAGCGAATCGCTTGATTGAACCCTTCGCCTTGCGAGCAAGGCTCCAACGGCCTTGATCACGGTCTAGCTGGCGTCCAGCCAGTGTGCCGCAACATCCAGCATTCGCTGGCTGAATCCCCACTCATTGTCGTACCAGGCCAGCAGCTTCAGTTGCTGGCCGACCAGCCGTGTGTGATTGGTATCGACGATGCAGGAATAGGGTTGGTGATTGAAATCCCCGGACACCAGCGGCAGATGATTGACCGCGAGGATACCCTGCAGCGGGCCATGGGCCGCGTTGCTCAGCGCCTCGTGGACCTCGTCCATGGACGGGGTTTGCTCCAGCAGGACGGTCAGGTCCACCAGTGAGACGTTCAGGGTCGGCACCCGCACCGCCAGCCCGTCCAGCCGTCCGGCCAGATGCGGCAATACCTTGCCCACGGCCTTGGCCGCACCGGTGCTGGTGGGGATCATGTTGACGGCGGCGGCCCGGGCCCGCAGCAGGTCACCATGGGCCTTGTCCACCAGGTTCTGGTCATTGGTATAGCTGTGCACCGTGGTCATGAGACCCTGGCGCACTGTGAAGGCTCGGTCCAGCACATCCACCATGGGCGCCAGGCAATTGGTGGTGCAGGAGGCGTTGGAGACGATCTTCTGTGTGCCATCAAGGGTGTCGTGATTGACCCCGTAAACCACCATGGCATCAGCATCTCCCACCGGGTAGCTGGCCAGCACCCGGCGGGCACCGCCCGCCAGATGGCCCTCCAGCGCGGCGCGGCTCTTGTACTTGCCGGTGCTATCGATCACCAGATCCGGGGCCAGCTCCTGCCAGGGCAGGGCCTCCGGCTCCCGCTCGGCGTAACAGGGAATCCGGCGGCCATCGATCTCCATGTATTCGCCGTCATAGTGCACCGATTGCTGCCAGCGACCGTGGGTACTGTCGAAAGCCAGCAGATGGGCCAGCACGGTGAAATCCGCCAGATCATTGATAGCCACCAGCTCGAAGCGCTGGCTCTGGGGATGCTCGCTGATGGCGCGGACGATACAACGACCAATTCGACCAAAGCCATTGATTGCAATGCGAATTTTTTTGTCGTCTGTCATGGCACACGCTCCGTCTACCACCTGCTTCCAGTGTAGACCCGGACTCTGGACCAGAGCCAGCCTGATCAAGCTTTAGGCAGACGGAAGGCGGCATCTTGCAATGGACGGTGGCATTGGCCACAATGCGCGCTCGCTACGTGGCCCTGCCAGTGGCGCGTTATGGTCGACCCGTCGGTCCCCCCGCAACGACAAGCTGTGAACCCCGCCAGGCCCGGAAGGGAGCAACGGTAGCAGTGGACTCGTGTGCCGGGGTGTGGCTGGCGGGGAGACCTCCTGATTCCGCATCACGCCCCACGCTTTCACGCACCACGCCAGATTCACACAACCGGTTTCCCGCACTGTCCTCCCTCCGGGAACTTCGATAGCATAAGTCCTTTCCCAAGCCGTTATTGTTGGTGGCCACGATTGCCGCTGGAGTGCTATGAGTTATCAGGTTCTTGCCCGTAAATACCGTCCCCGGACTTTCGATGAACTGGTGGGACAGGAGCATGTCTCGCGGGCGCTGATGCATGCGCTGGACCAGGACCGCCTGCACCATGCCTATCTGTTTACCGGCACTCGCGGGGTGGGCAAGACCACTATTGCCCGCATCCTGTCCCGCTGCCTGAATTGCGAACAGGGCGTCAGTGCCCGCCCGTGCGGGGTGTGCCCCACCTGCCAGGAAATCACCGACGGTCGCTTTGTGGACCTGATCGAGGTGGATGCGGCCAGTCGCACCAAGGTGGAAGATACCCGCGAGCTACTCGACAACGTGCAGTACGCGCCGACCCGGGGTCGCTACAAGGTGTACCTGATCGATGAGGTGCACATGCTCTCGGCGCATTCGTTCAATGCGCTGCTCAAGACCCTGGAAGAGCCGCCGCCCCATGTGAAATTCCTGCTGGCCACCACGGACCCGCAGAAACTGCCGGTGACCGTGCTGTCCCGCTGTCTCCAGTTCAGCCTTAAGGCGCTGCCTCCGGAGCAGATTGCCGCCCACCTGCAGGCCTTGCTCGACAAGGAAATGATCCGCTACGAGGAACCGGCCCTGTTGGCCCTGGGCAAGGCGGCCCAAGGCTCCATGCGTGACGCCCTGAGCCTGACCGACCAGGCCATCGCCTTCGGCAGTGAGCAGCTTTCCACTGAAGCGGTCAGTGCCATGCTGGGCACGGTGGACCGCAATCATGTGCTGACCCTGCTGGTGGCGCTGGCCGAACAGGAGCCGGCCGGGGTACTCACGGCGCTGGCAGCGGTTTGCGAACATTGCCCCGGTGAACTGGCCCTGCTGGACGAACTGATCAGCCAGTTACACCAGCTTGCGGTCTGCCAGGCGGTGCCGGGCAGCCAGGATGAAACGCTTAGCAAACTGGCCGCAGCCCTGACCGCCGAGCAGGTGCAGTTGTACTACGACATTGCCCTGCGTGGCCGGCGGGACCTGCAGGATGCGCCGGATACCCGCGCCGCCCTGGAAATGCTGCTGCTGCGCATGGTGCTGTTTACCCCCAAAGGGGTGATTGCCACGGCGGGGGAGGCCCCCACCGCAAAAAAGCCTGAAGCGGCTGCTGCCCCGCCGGAGACCGGCGGGCGTCCGGACTTGCGGGCGTTGCTGGACACCCCGAAGGCTGCCGCCGCACCGTCGCAAGCGTCGCCGTCCAAACCGGCTCCCCAGCCAACGGCGTCCCGGCCCACCGAGCCATCGGCGACGGGGGCTGGCGGGCAGGCGCCTTCGGCCTCGGCGGCGCTGGCCCAGGTGGAAAGTGGCAATTTGCCGGAACCGGTCGTCGACTCACAACCGGAGCCTCAGCCGCAATCAGAGCCTCAGCCACAGCCAGAACCTGAGCCTCAATCAGAGCCGCAGGCCCCTGAACCGGCCGCTGAATCGGCAGAGCCTGCGCCCCTGGCGCCGCTGCCGGAGCCGACCAGCGAGGCGGAAGTGGCTACCTGGTGGGCGGCCCTGCTGCAGCGCCTGGACCTGGATGGCACGGTGCGCAATATCGCCCGTAATGCCGTGCTGGTGAGCCGCGAGGAACGTGTCTGGACCCTGCGCCTGAGCACCGGACATCAGGTACTGGTGAACCGGGATCGGCTGGATGAACTGGCCAGTGCTCTGGAAAATTATTTCCAGCGGCGTATCCAGTTGCAGGTGGAATACGAACAGGAAGCGGGGGAAACCCCGGAAGCCATGGCGGAGGCCAAACGTCAGGCCATTCTGGAAAGCGCCAAGCAGACGCTGCACGGCGACCCGGTGGTGCAGGAACTGGTCAGCACCTTCGGTGGTCGTCTGGACGAAGACAGCGTCAGCCCCAAAGAAACCGTTGAATAACCCCGGCCAGGGCCGGGTGGAGTACACCATGGATTTCGATATCAACTCTCTCATGCAGCAGGCTCAGGCCATGCAGGAGAAGATGAAGAAAATGCAGGAAGAGGCGGCCAATGCTGAGGTGACTGGAGAAGCCGGTGCCGGCATGGTCAAGGTCGTCATGAACGGTCGCCACGACGTGAAAAGCGTGGAACTGGACCCGTCGCTGATGAGCGAAGACAAGGAACTGCTGGAAGACCTGCTGGCCGCGGCGGTCAACGATGCAGTACGCCGGGTGGAAAAGCAGCAGCAGGACAACATGCAGAACATGGCCGGGGGCTTTCCCTTCCCGCCGGGCTTCAAGCTGTAAGCCGTCAGATGTCGCACGCTAAAAAGAATGCGCCAACATTGGGGGTTTCCCTTTGAAACATGCTCCTCTGGTCGACCAGTTGATCAATGCCTTTACCTGCCTGCCGGGTGTCGGGCCCCGTTCTGCCCAGCGCATGGCGTACTCCCTGCTGGACCGGGGCCGTGAGCAGGGGCGTCGGCTGGCCGAGGCCCTGCAGGCCGCCATGGACGGGGTGGAGCACTGTGCCCGCTGCCGCAACTATGCGGAAGCCGAGCTGTGCCCGGTCTGTGAAGATCCGAAACGGGATGCGTCACTGGTGTGCATTGTCTCCACCCCGGCGGATGTACTGGCCTTTGAACAATCCGGGGAGTACCGGGGCCAGTACTTCGTGCTGATGGGCGAACTGTCGCCCCTGGACGGCATCGGCCCCCGGGAGCTGGGGCTGGATGTGCTGGAGCAGCGCCTGCGGGAAGGCCAGATCAATGAACTGATCCTGGCCACCGGGACCACGGTGGAAGGGGAGGCCACGGCCCACTATGTGCTGGACCTGGCCCAGGAAACCGGTGTCCGCGTCAGCCGTATTGCCCAGGGGGTGCCCATGGGGGGCGACCTGGAATTCGTCGATGGGGCCACCCTGGCTCAGGCCCTGCGCGGCCGTCGCCTGTTTGAATAAACCGCGTTCTCCGCTTCGGACAGAAACGGGGCAGCAGGCGTAATGCTGTTCACTTCAGATTTTAAGCCCTGCCGACTACAGGATATCCCGCTTTGCTGTCACTCCGGGGTTATTCGCTGCGCTCACCCCTTCGGGGCCAGACTTCGTCTGTTCTGCGCTGCGCTTGTGCCCTGGAGCCTCCCTCAGGATGTCGATGCTTTTCCGGAAGCTCAGCCAACGAAGGGGGAGCACAGCGAATAACCCGACAGTGGCGCAGGGGTTGAGTGTGGCGTGTTGTGTCCCGGTTCTGTTATGGTCACCAAGCAAGCGCTAGGTTGATACAAAAAGGAGGCCCCGTGAGCGCGCTGAATTATTTCAATGAGACCCACCAGATGGTGCGCGACACCGTGCGCAAGTTTGTTGAAAGGGAAATCCTGCCCCATGTGGACGACTGGGAAGAGGCGGGTGAATTTCCCCGCGAGCTTTATACCCGGGCCGCTGAGGCCGGCATTCTGGGTATCAATGCCCCGGAGGCGTTGGGGGGCACCGGCGAAGATGTCTTCATGAAGGTGGCCGCCTGTGAAGAGCTGGTGCGCTGTTCCTCCGGCGGGCTCTGCGCCAGCCTGGGCTCCCTGGATATCGGCCTGCCGCCGGTCTGGAAGTGGGGCAGCGAGGCCATGAAACAGAAGGTGGTGCCGCAAGTGCTGTCCGGGGAGAAGATTTCCGCCCTGGCCATTACCGAGCCCAATGGTGGCTCCGATGTGGCCAACCTGCGTACCCGGGCGGTGCGCGACGGGGATCACTACGTGGTCAATGGCGCGAAAACCTTTATCACCAGCGGCGTGCGGGCCGACTACTACACCGTGGCCGTGCGCACCGGTGACAAGGGCTATGGGGGCATCAGCCTGCTGCTGATCGAAAAAGGCACGCCGGGCTTTACTGTGGGGCGCAAGCTGAAAAAGATGGGCTGGTGGGCTTCGGATACCGCCGAGCTGTTCTTCGAAGATTGCCGGGTGCCGGCGGAAAACCTGATCGGCCCGGAAAACGGCGGTTTCTACTGCATCATGAGCAACTTCCAGATGGAGCGTCTGATTCTGGCAGTGACGGCCAACAGCACCGCCCAGCTCGCGCTGGACGAATGCATGCGCTACGTGAAAGAGCGTGAGGCCTTTGGCCGCCCGCTGGCAGGCTTCCAGGTGACCCGTCACAAGCTGGCGGAAATGGCCACGGATGTAAAAGCCAGCACGGAATTCACCTACCGGGTGGCGGCGAAGATCGCGGCCGGCGAAAACTGTGTGCTGGATGTGTCCATGGCCAAGAACGTGGCCACCCGCTGTGCCGACCGGGTGACCTATGATGCGGTACAACTGTTCGGCGGCGCTGGTTACATGCGCGGCACCATTGTCGAGCGTCTCTACCGGGACAACCGCATCCTGTCCATCGGCGGCGGCACGCACGAGATCATGAACGAGGTGATTGCCAAGCAGATGGGGCTTTAGGAGCAAGTGACAAGTTGCAAGTAACAACGCGGATTTGCTTTCGAGGTATTTGAAAATGCAAGAGGCCGCGTCCAGAGTCTGGACGCGGCCTCTCGTGTTTGGGGCTGTCGTTAACTTGCCCCGCGTTGCAACTTGAAACTTTCAACTTGCAACTGCTTTTTTAGGTGCATTCCGCCCGGCTGGAGTCCAGCTTGCAGCGTACCTTGCGCAGCAGCTTGAGCATTTCCGGGTCGTAGTAGCCCTCGTTTTTCAGTTGGGTGCGGGCTTCCTGCATCATTACTTCATACTCGCGCTTGTCCGCCTCAGGGATCTGGACCCACCAGCGCTTGTCCACCTTCTCGGCTTCCTTGCGCAGTTGCTCCTCAATCCGGTCCAGGTTCTTGTAGAAATACTCGCGGGACTTCTGGGCCATGTCGGCGGGGAAACGGTCTTTCTTGGCAATCAACTGGATGGTCAGCTGGACCAGCGGATAATCGATGATGCCACCGTCCGGGCTCAGGCCCTTGTAGAGTTCCAGGGCATCATAGGCCACCAGCGGAGCCGCGATCACATCCACCACCCCATTGTTGAACTTGGTGGAGAAGTTGGTGACGTCCGAGGCCACCGGGGTAGCGCCCACCTGGGACACCAGCTTGGCCTGGGTTTCGTCATATTCCAGCACCGCCACACGCTTGCCGGCCGCCTTGGCCAGGGTGTTCACTTCCCGGTCGTCGACGAAAATGTAAGCAGCGCCGGCCGGGGCGATGCCCATGATCTGGTAGGCGCCCTGAGACAGTTTGGCGGCACTTTGCGGATGCGCCAGCACTTGCAGGACCACCCGCATGTGATCCATGGAAGGGATGGCGCCGATGGAGTCGATGGTGCCGGCGTATTCGTTGAAGGCCCGGCCGCGCAGGCCGGTGATCAGCGCCGCGTCACAGACACCGGCCTTGAGATCCTCGGCGGCAATGGCCTCGTTGGTATGGGGAATCAGTTCGGCTTCCAGGCCCCAGCCCAGGGCGGCGGCCTTCCAGTCCTTCATGGCGCCCATCACCGGGCCCACATTGCCGACGATATCGAATACACATACCTTGCGTTTCATGGTCTCGGCCTGCACGTTCAGTGAGGCCGCCAGGGCACAGGCCGCCAGAGCGGCAGTGAACAACTTCTTCATCAGTCTCATCCTGCTTGTTATTGCTATTTCCCGACTGGGTCTATCTGACGCTGATACTAGTTCCATTGCCGGGGAAAGGAAAAACCCCGAGCGACAGGCCCGGGTGAATTTGGGTCAATTACAGTCAGCGGCTGGTGCGGCGAACCTCGCCGGGGGTGCGCCCGGTCCAGCTACGGTAGGCCTTGCTAAAACTGGCCTGGTCGCTGTAGCCGAGCTGTTCGGAAATCTTTTCCAGCGGCATGTCGGTTTCCATCAGATAGCGGGTGGCGAAGGTTTCGCGTACTTCATTGCGAATGCCGCTGAAGGCAAAGCCGGCCAGGCTGAGATGGCGGCGCACGGAGCGCGGGCTCATCCCCAGCTTCTGGGCCACCCGTTCCAGGGTGCTGTCGCGCCCCGGGGCATTCATGACTTCGTGGCGTACCTGGATGACGACCTTCAGGCTGTCGTCAGTCTGCAGTTGTTCCCGGGAACGGGCGGCGGCCAGGTAGTTGGCAACACTGGCGTCATCATCGCGCGCTTGTCGACCGGACAGCGGCATGAGTACCTGGTTGCTGTCGCGGTTGAATCGCACTTCCACGCCTTGTTCCAGCTTCTGCCAGATCAGGGAATTGCCCGGGCAGGCAAAATCGAACTCGAAAGTGAAGCGCCGACATACCAGCGAGGCCAGTGCATGGATGCTGCCCATATAGATATTGGCCACTGTCGGTTTAAGTTCCTTGAGGTCCCAGTTGTCATGCAGGCGGATAGCGATCAGGCCACCATTACAACTGATCTCCATGTCCATGATGGGCAGGGATACTCGCAAATACTGCACCACCATATTCACCAGTTGCCGATAATCCTGTTGTCGAAGCAGTGCGAAACCGAACAGGCCGTGCCCTTGCAGATCCAGCTCCTGGCCAAAACGAAAAGCCGCCGTCGGGTCGGCAAGCAGGCGAGTGCCATTGCGTAGCAGATGGGTTACCTGTCGCATGGAAAGAAACGCATCGGGGTTATCCAGCATGGAGGCATCCACGCCGGAATTTTCGAGCACTATCGTTCCATTTATTCCGTGTTTTTGGACAAACCGTAAAAAACGGCGGGCATAGCGAACAGAGATGAGAGGAACGTCTAACGCCATTCCGTCATTTTTCATTGTTGTTACCCGGTGTGCCGGTTAGTGCTGTTGTTCTTATGTATGTGATACAGCTCTCACTAAGCTATACCTTTTGCCCCTTTAAAAAGGGATTTGCCATTTTTAACAAAAAAATGGCCGCTTTAACTATTAAGTCGATCACTGTCCGTGGACATGATGTGCTCCGCTTTCGGCACATAAAAATAAACATGGAGCGGAAAAATGCAAAGGGAAAATAATGCGAGACTAAAAGCCCGTTATGTCCCACTCTCCAGGGTTTCCGTACCCGTCATGCGAAGAATGTATGAGATATATTCCGGGTACTACGAAAATATAAGTCTCGATCTCTTTTGCAAGGATATGGTGGAAAAGAACGGCGTTTTTCTCGTGGAAGAGCGAGCTACCAAGCGCGTGGTAGGTTTCTCCACCATGAAAACCCTGGACATGAATATCGAAGGCCGCCGGGTAAAGGGCGTGTTCAGTGGCGATACCATTATTGAGCAACAATACTGGGGCAATAAGGCGCTTCATGTGGCGTTTTTCTTTCGCATGATTCGTGAAAAGTTTCGCCATCCTTTCCGTCCGCTGTTCTGGTTGTTGATCTCCAAGGGGTACAAGACCTATTTGCTGATGGCGAATAACTTCCAGAATTATTACCCGAACCCGGAAAGTAACAGTCGCGCTATGGAAAAGATGGTGGATGATTACTGCGAAAGGCTTTTCCCGGGTTGCTACTGCAGTGAAAGAAAGCTTCTGGATTTTGGTGAGGGCTATACGCATCTGAAATCTGACGTGGCGGACATTACCGATGAAATGCGCCGGGAAAATGAAAAAATTCAGTTTTTCGAGCGCCGTAACCCCACTTGGCGGCGGGGGACGGAGCTGCCCTGCATCGGTGAAATTTCCTATTCCCTGATTTTTAACTATCCGTTCATGCTGTGGCGCAAGTTGCGTGGTAAAACCCGGAAAACAATGACAGCGGTTCCGGCAAATAACTAAAAAAATACGGGGTAACCCATGTTCGGACATCGACTTCTGAAACTGGCCACCTGGCCTGGTGAGCGTCGTTTTGCCGCATCACGCTACATGATGGAAACGGTGCAACGTCGTAAGCTGAGTGTTTTGCTTAAAGGTGTTGCCGCCACAGCGGAAGGGCAGCGCCGGGGTATCCACGCGGACTGGTCCTGGGAAACCTTTGCCGAACGCCAGCCCGTGACCGATTACGACCACTGGCGTGACGCCGTGGATCAGGGGCGTGCCAATGGCGGGAAGCCATTGATTCAGTCACCGGTAACCCGTTACCAGCCCACCAGCGGTTCCACTTCCTCCATCAAATGGATCCCCTATACCCGACAGTTTCTTGAAGAGCTGGACAGTGCCATCAGCCCCTGGGTGGTGGATCTCTACCGGCAACATCCTCGCCTGATGCACGGGCGGCATTACTGGTCCATGTCCTGGGTACCCACGTCACTGCGCGAGAGCATGCGTGATGATATCAATGACGATATCCAGCTGATGTCACTGGGCAAGCGATTGCTGGCGGGGGCCACCCAGTCCGTTCCGCAGGAGGTGTCACTGGCCCGGACCTCGGATGATTCCCTGTTTGCCACCCTGGCTTTTCTGATCAGTGACCGATCCCTGTCCATGCTGTCCATCTGGAGCCCCACCTTTGGGCTGGGTATGTTGCGTGCCATGGCCGGCTGGCGCGAGGAGCTGGCGGAGGTGCTGGCCACCGGTAGCTGGGGACGCAGGATGCAGGGCGCGGACATGGATAGTTGCCCATGGTCCCCGGAGGGGGCCGAACTGTTGCGACAGTGGGATGGCCGCCTGAATGCCGATTTTTTCATGGCTCTGTGGCCGTCACTGGCGTTGGTCAGCGCCTGGGATACGGCGGCCTCGGGGCCCTGGGCCAGGCAACTTCATGGCTTGCTGCCCCAGGCCGCGTTCCAGGGCAAGGGTCTGTGGGCCACCGAAGGCGTGGTGACCATTCCCTATCAGGGGCAGTACACCCTGGCCTACCGCAGTCATGTGTATGAATTTCAGGACCCTTCCGATGGCTGCGTCTATGCCCCCTGGGAGCTGGAGCCCGGTCAGCAGGTGATGCCGTTGCTGAGCACGGGTAGCGGACTGCTGCGCTATAAACTCAAGGACCTGGTGGCAGTGGAGGGCTTCAACGGTGGCGTGCCGGTGCTGCGTTTCCTGGGCCGTGCCGGTACCACGGATCTGGTGGGAGAAAAACTGACCGCGCCGCTGGTGGGCGATGCCATTGCCAGCCTTAATCTGCCGGCCCGGCTCACCCCGGTCTGCACCGTGGCCATTGATGACAGTGAGGACGGCTTGCCTGGCTATGTGCTGCTGCTGGAAGGCGACGGGTCGGATGCCGCCCGCTTTGCCGCCGATCTGGATCATGCCCTGCAGCAGAACTTTCATTATCAGCTTGCCCGCAACCTCAAGCAGTTGGCACCGGTGCGCTGCATCATTCATCCGGACATGCGCGAACGTTACCTGCACCAGTGCCGTCAGCGCGGCATGATCGAAGGCAACATCAAGATGGAATCCCTGCAGCACTGGCAAGGCGCTTTGCCTGTCTGGCTGGGGCGGGAAGGGCAGCCCGTCACTGGCCAGGAGGTGGCGCTGTGAGTTACCAGATACGCCCGGCCCGGGAAACGGATAACGGTGCCATCCTCTCGTTGCTGCAGGGCACGCCGCAGAAGGGCGCGGTGACACTGAATTTCGAACGCAATCCGGATTACTTTCGCGGTGCGCGGGTAACCTGCGAGGAGCCGGATGTCTGGGTGGCGGAGCCCCATGACCAGATAGGCAAAGTCAGTGCTGTCTACAACGTAGGCTGGCGCCATGTGTGGGTGAACGGCCAGGTGAAACCGGTGCGCTATGCCCATGACCTGCGTATCGACCCGCAATACCGTAACGGCATGATCTTGCACCGGCTTTTTCGCCAGCTTCGCCGGCAACTGGCGGAGGGAGAATGGATGCAGACCACTGTGCTGCGGGACAACAATGCCTCTCTCTCCACCGTGGCCAGCGGGCGGGCCGGTCTGCCCAGTTACTACCCCGCTGGCGAAATCCAGACCAGCCTGCTCTATACCCGCTCCCGCCGTCAGCGGCAGCCCGCGGATGTGACCATCCGGCGTACCGGGGAAGAGGACCTGGCGGACATTGCCCGGCTGATCGCCCGCGAGGGGGCCAGCAAACAGTTCTTCCCCTACTGGGATGTGGCCCGGGTGCGCGGCGATGCCTATTGCTACGGGCTGAGCCCCAATCACTTTCTGGGCCTCTGGGTGAAAGGCGAGCTGAAAGGCGTGCTGGGTTTCTGGGATCAGCAGGGCATCAAGCAGACGCGGGTACTGGGTTATGCCCGTGGCATGGGGCTGATGCGCCATCTCTACAATACCCACAGCCTGCTGCGTGGTGGCATGAAGCTGCCGGCCCCGGGCGGGGTGTTGTCTTACCTGACCCTGCACAGCGTGGCCGTGGAAAACAATGACCCGGACCTGCTGCGCCTGTTGCTCGATGATGCCGTCAACCGTTTTCAAGGCCGCTACGATGCGCTGGTATGCGGCTTTTTTACTCAGGACCCGCTGGCCAGGGTGCCAGCGCGCTACCGCCGCCGCCTGCTGCTGAGTGATCATTTTCTGGTGAGCTACGACGGCGACCCCCGTGAGCAACTGGATGGTCGCCTGCCCTATGTGGAGGTGGCGCGACTGTGAGTGCCTCGACAACCGACTATATCGGCATGTGGTACCGGGCCCGTGCCCGGCTGGGTATTGATGACCGCATCGAATTCATCTTTATCCAGCCTTCCTCTGGCGAGCGTTATACGGTTGCCCTGCGGCACCGCGACCACGACGGGGTGGGCGGGATTGCCGAATCACTGCAACGCATGGGCATTCGCCAGCCGTCCATGCCGCAAAGCCGGCAGCTTTACGCGCCAGCGATCTGGCAGCGCTGGCAGGCCCGCCCGGAAAAGCGCAAGGCGGAAACACCGCAGTGGCGTCGTTTTTCCGAGCCCGCCAGTGAAAGCAACGACCCCCTGGTGGAATCGTTGTCCCCGGAGCAGACCCGTGCCCTGTACCAGCGCGCGCATGCACAGAAGGTGTCGCTCAACAGCATGCTGCTACTGGCGCTGCAGCGGGCGGTGTCGGATACCCTGCTGACCAACGATGGCCCGGGAAGCTGGTGTTTCCCGGTCAATATGCGCGGCACGGTCCCCATGCCCCGGGCCAACATGAACCTGTCCAGCGCCTTCTACATGACGGTGGACCAGGGCGATTCCGCCGCGCATCTGGACCGCACCATCCGTAGCTATCTCAAGGCCAATATCCACTGGCGTTACTGGCACCTGGCGCGTATCGGCCGCTGGATCGGGCAGCCCGGCGTGGACTGGTTGTGTCGTCTACTGCTCAATGGGCCGCAGCACTGTGGGTCGTTTTCCAGCCTGGGAGAATGGCAGATCAACTTTGCCTCCGGCGGCTTGCCAGCGGATACGGTGTTCGTCTGCTGCGGGCCGGGCAGCCCCAATCACCCGGTAGCCAATGGCGTCATGGTGGTGAATGGGCGCATGAACCTGGCGCTGAAGTTGCACCCGTCTCTGGGGGCTCCGCACGCCGTGGCGCAACAATGCCTTCAGCGCTGGATCAACTGGCTGGGCGCGGTGACATGAAAGCGCCTGTCAGCTTGCGAACCCTGGTGGCCCTGCTGGCCACCGCGGCCATGGTGCTGGCGGTGGCTTCACTGTATCTGGTACCGCCGGCCGCCCCGGCCAGCAAAAAGCACGACACGGTGCTGACGCTGGATACCAGGCAGGTGGAGTGGAAGGATGTGGTCATTCCCGTGCACTCCCAGGGGCTGGTCCGTGCCCGCCACGAACTGCCGCTCAGCCTGGAAGTGGCCGGGCGGGTGGTGGAAGTGGCCGAGGCCTTTGCCGATGGGGGCCGGGTGGAAGCCGGGGACGTGTTGCTGAAACTGGACCCGGAACCCTTTGAGCTGGAAGTGACGTCGCAACGCAATGCCGTTCACGCCGCCAAACTGCACCTGGCCGAGACCCGTGCCAAGGCCCGGGTGGCGGGCGCGAAAAACCGCAGCTCGTCGCTGGGCCGTTTCGAACCCCAGATGGATGAAGCCCACAGCCGGTTGGCCGCCGCCCGGGCGGGGCTGCGCCAGGCGCAGCGACATCTGGAGCAATCCACCTTGGTGGCGCCGGTCAGCGGCCGTCTCAAGGGGGTCGTGGCCGTGGCCGGGCAGCATGTACCGGCCGGTGCCCGGCTGGCGGAGCTGTATCAGGAAGACCAGGTGGAGATTCGCCTGCCGGTACGCGATGAATGGCTGGCCCTGCTGGGCATCGTGCCCGGCGATGACAGCTCTCTGGAGAACGTCAACGTCACCCTGCGCGGACGGTTTGCCGGCCGTGAGGGGCAGTGGCGGGGCAGGGTGGTGCGCCGGGAAGGCGGGCTCAATGCCAACCAGATGATGACGCTGATCGTCCAGGTGGATAACACCGAGCAGACATTTCCTCTGGAGCCCGGCGTGCTGGTTCGCGCCGAATTGCAAGGGGCGCCCACCCGGGCCGTGGCCATGCTGCCCCGGTCCGCGGGCGCCGGCGAGGGGGCGGTGTGGGTGCTGGACGAGCAGCAGCGATTGCGCCGCCAGGCGGTGGCCGTGCTGCACCGCGACGATCAATACCTCTATCTCCACGACGGCGTTACCAGTGATACCCGTGTTGTGTTGGCCGGGGATCTGCAGTTGCTGGAAGGCATGCGCATTACCCCCCGTCCGCCGGCACCGGGGCTGGCCGGGAACACAGGGACGCCGCCGTGAACCGCTCCATTGCCTGGTTTGCCCGGAACGGGGCGGTGGCCAACCTGCTGATGATAACCCTGCTGTTGGCGGGGCTGCTGGCCATCCCCCATACCCGTCAGGAAACCCTGCCCAATGTGCCGCTGGATCGCATCGGCATTTATGTGGCCTACCCCCAGGCCACCCCGGAAACCGTGGAAGCCCTGGTCTGCACGCCGGTGGAAACCGCCATCGAAGACATGGAAGGCAGCACCGATCTGATCAGTGAATCCCGCGAAGGACTCTGTTCGGTGCAGTTGGATGTGATGGAGGGGCATGATACCCGGGCGGTGCTGGAGCAGATCCGTACCCGCCTGGATGCTCTGGATAACCTGCCGGTGGAGGCCGAGCGCCCGCGCGTGCAGGAGCTGGTGATCCGCAACCGGGTGGTAAGGCTGTTGCTCAGCGGTAGCCTGGCCCGCAAGGATATGTACCAGCTTGCCCACCAGGTACGGCGCGACCTGCTCAATGACAAGGCGGTATCCAGCGTGGATATCGAAAACCTGCCGGAGCGGGAAATGTCGCTGCTGGTCGACCGCGACGACCTGTACCGCTACCAGCTCACCCTGGAAGCCATGGCCGCCGGGGCAAGCCAGAGCGTCCAGCGGATTGCCGGCGGGCTGCTGCGCAACGACCGTGGAGACTGGCTGCTGCAAACCGGTCAGGAACCGGGCAACCCCGATGCCTACGCCGGCCTGGTGGTGCGTCAGTCGGAACAGGGCGACCTGCTGCGGCTGGGGGATGTGGCGCGCATTGATGACGGTTTCTCCCGGGACACCCAGGCCGCCTGGCTGGATGGCAAACCGGCGGTGGCGCTGGATGTCTACCGGGTGGGCGAACAGAACGTGCTGGACGTGGCGCAGGCGGTGAAGCGTTATCTGGCCGAAGCGGATCTGCCCCGGGGCGTGGCGCTGAGTGTCTGGAGCGATGATGCCCGCCAGTTCCAGGAACGCTCCAGCCTGCTGTGGCGCAATGCCCTGCAGGGGCTGGTGCTGTTGACGCTGATGCTGGGGGTGTTTCTCACCCTGCGCCTGGCTGGCTGGGTGGCACTGGGGATTCCGGTCTGCATGCTGGGCGCCTGTGCCTTGCTGCCGTTGTTGGGCGAGTCCTTCAATACCATTTCCCTGTTTGCCTTCATCCTGGTGCTGGGCATTGTGGTGGATGATGCCGTGATCGTGGGCGAAAGCATCGATCACCAGCGTCGTCACGGCGGCATGAAAGGCACCGATGCCGCCATTTCCGGGGCACAACGGGTGGCCAAGCCCGTTCTGTTTGCCGTGTTGACCACCCTGTTTGCCTTTGCGCCGTTGCTGTTTCTGCCCGGCCCGGAAGGCGTGCTGATGCGGGTCATCCCCATTGTCTCCATGGCTATTCTGGTGCTGTCGCTGGTGGAGTCCCTGTGGATTCTGCCCGCCCACCTGAGCCAGGAGCGCCCAGCCCGGGGCCTCT
>JAKSCQ010000060.1 GCA_022360555.1 Pseudomonadales bacterium | reverse complement strand
GCATGCAAGGAGTTATTCAGAGGTTCCCTTGCGCCAGGCCCGCACTCGTAATGGCCAGCGAACGGTACGCTTTTGCTCTCCCCAGGCTGCCCGCAGCGTCCCTGCAAACGCCTTCAGCGGGTCTTCCCCGGTCTTGCCGGCCTGCACCAGGGCCGACCAGGTATCCAGATACCCGATCATCTCCTGTGCTGACCATTGTCGGGTAATGTCGCTATCCGGGAAGGGCAGGGCCGGCCAGTCCAGGTGCACATCGGGGTAACCGGCCACCACCTGAGCCCGTTCCGCCGGCCACCAGGGGCCCAGCGGGCCGTCGTGGAATTCGCTGATCATGTTACCCAGCCCTTCCACCTCGCAGATGCCATAACTGATCAGGGCCAGCACCCCGCCTGACCGCAGACAGCGCTTCGCCTCGGCAAAAAAACCGGCCTGATCAAACCAGTGGAACGCCTGGGCAACGGTCATCAGATCCAGGCACTGATCGGCCAGGGGAAGCTGGTGGGCGTTGCTGATCAGGTAGCGAGTCCGGGAAGTGGGTGCGGCCTGCAGTTGCCTGAGGCTGATGTCGGCGCCGATTACCTGGGTGAACCAGGGTTCCAGCCCCCGGCTGGCCTGCCCGCTACCACAGCCCAGATCCAGCACGGTAGCGTGCTGCTGGCATTGCTTTGCCAGCCATTGAAACAGGGAATCGGGATAGGTTGGGCGGAACTGCTGGTACTGTTCACCCCGCTGGAACAGCGGGTCAGTCATTGAAGTAGCCTGAGCTGTCGAAATGAGCGGCCCACAGACGGCCATCGGCCCGTTCAAGGTCCAGGGCAATACCGGCCAGTAGCTGGCCTTCCGGTGCTGCACACCAGGCCACGGTGCCGTACAGATGGTAAGTGCCATGTTCTTCGAGCAACGCGATCCACAGCTCTACATCCGTGTTGGGCCGGATCGGCGCGGGTAACTCCACGCTGATGCCCGCCAGGGAAATGTCGTGGGTGCTCAGGTAAAGACGATCCGCCGGGTCCACCGAGCCGGAGCTGCTGGGCAGCAGCGTGAGAGAGAGGCTCTCTTCACGGCTGGTACGGGGGTAGCGTCGGTTATCCATAGCCGTAGCCATATGACTCATCCGTAAATCATTCTGTCGACCACATAGGCGGCCGCTGCAATGGAGAGTACCACGGCTGCCAGAAACAGCAGAAAAAGCAGGGCGGGCTTGGCCGTTTTCGGCAACGGTTCCGTTTCGCGCGGAGTCCGGGTATCCCGGGTATTACTCATCAGCCATCTCCCTGAGTGAATGGAATAGCTTCTCGGCTACAGTATCCGCTATTCACAGCGATTTAGAAACCTGTGTGACAGGCTCTCACAACTATGCGCAGCAGGAAACGGTGCTGTCTTGATTCTCGGGTGTGGTTGGGCTGTAGCAGCAAAAAGGGGGATCGCAGATTGAAGGGAAGTGATACCGGAACTGATGCCAGACGTCAGGCTTCTGAACGCCGGTAAAGGTGTGTGGTGAAGCATAAAAAAAGGGGCCGCGTATGCGGCCCCTGGAGTGCTTGTACCAAGCAGGCGTGTTATCCGCCTACCTCAATTTTCTGGAACAGATACTCGTGGACGGAATCCGACATCAGCGGCAGGTAGGATACCAGCAGCAGAGCCGTCAGCATGACCGCGATGGGAAGGATGAACTTCTCATAGCGGCGGTAGAAGCTGCCACCTTTCACCTTGGCGGATTCCACTTCTTCGTCACCCACAACCTGTCTCGTTAACAGGTGGTTAAGTGCCACCGGCGGTGACAAATACCCCAGTTCGAAGGCTACCAGGGTGATCATCCAGAAGTGCAAAGGCGCGATGCCATTGTCGAAAGCGATCTGGGCAATGGTGGCGTTCACCAGGATTACCGCCCCGTAGGGGTCCATGATCATGCCGATGATCACCATGGTGACAACCAGCAGGGTCATGGCCAGCCAGACGTTGGCAAAGGTTTCCGGCAGGTTTTCCATGATGCCGGAACGCTCGATGATACCGCCCACGCTCACGGACAATGCCATCAGCATCAGCAGTGCACCAATGTGACCGGTGGTCTCGTTGGTGGCAAAGCGCAGGGAGGTTTCCAGCTTTTCACCGATGCCGGGTTCCGGCTGGTAGTGCGGATCCATATCCGGGGTCTTGACCAGATAATGCACCACCAGAACCGCACCCAGGATCAGGTTACGCCACAGCAGCCCCCAGAACAGTCCCTCCAGTTCTTCCGCGGAAGTACCGGTGGGGATGTTGCCGGCATCCAGTGCGGCATTGATGCCCCACAGGTTGTACAGAGAGTAAATCAGCAGTGGCACCAGAATGATGGTGAAGGCGTGCAGCGCCTTGTTGCTGAACTTCTCGTAGGTAAGGATCGCCAGCAACATTACCGGCAGGATGATCGGTGCGTAGTTCTCGTTCAGCTCGGTATCCAGCAGGTCGCGGAAGAATACCACCACGGTGCCCATGATGATCACATAGGGCAGCAGCGGGACCAGGCGCTTGATGCTTTGCGGTACGGCTTCGGAGAACGGGGCGATCCGGGCCGGGGCGGTCCGGGCGAACTGACTGTAGATGAAGAACAGGATCAGCGAGATGCCGAAGATCTTCAGGCCGGAGGTGAACAGCTCGTCTGTGGTGACTGCGTTGTTCAGGGCGGCAATGATCACCACCAGCAGACAGGGACGCAGTACCACACCCATGGAGCCGGACATGGCGGTGGCTGCCAGGGCCAGTTGCTTGCGGGCACCGGCACGGACCAGTTCATTGTAGATGGTGGCACCGGCGGCGATCACGAAGATACCGGACGCCCCGGTGTAGGCGGTGGGAACCGCCGCCACGGCCAGGACCACGAAACACATCAGTTCCGGGGACATTTTCCAGGGACGCAGCACGTCAAAGACCAGGTGTGCCATTTTGGTCTGGCGCAGCATCATGCCGATCCAGATATACAGGGCCAGGCTCAGGAACAGGGTAGACAGTTCCATCATCATGCCCAGGTAGACGCTGATGCCGTGGTAGTAGCCCTGGCTCACGAACTGGGCGCCCGCGGTCAGACACATGAAGCTGTACAGCGGAATGGTCAGCAGGGCCTTGCCCCAGGTACCGCCTTCTTCCAGGTCCTTGGGCGGGCGGACCAACTGGTACAGGGCAGCCAGGGACAGAATGATGAAACCGCCGATCCAGAACTGGTGCAGGTAGAAGTGGTTCACCTGCACGCCATCGGCCATGGCACTGACTTCCTCGCCCCGGTAAATCCAGGCGGACATCAGCAGCATGACGTTGGCGGCCAGTTGGCCGGCCGTGCCTACAAAGTGGTCCTTGCGGGTTTTGGGAGGCCGCAGGGAAATGTGATGGCGAGTCAGTGTTGCGGTGGCGGCACAGATGATGACCAGCAGGCACAACAGCAATCGCTTGTAGTTGCCCAGGGTGGTTACCACCTTGGCGACACCGCCTTCCAGGGTCCGGAAAGCGATAACTGCCGGGGTCGCCTTCTCCTGGATCATCTCGTAGCGTTCCCACTTCTCGCGACAGATGGTCCGGGACGACTCCAGGGATTCGCGCAGCGCGGCTTCATTGACCTCGGTGCCGAAAATACCGGCGAGGGGGTCGTCGGCCATCTGCTGCTTTTTCTTGGCAATGGCTGTCTGCAACTCCTTGTCCAGGTCCGGGTCGGGGTTACAGGTTGGTTGTTCCACCATCCCGGCTCCACGGAGCAGGAAGTAGCCTTCCCAGGTATTTTCACCGATTTTGAGAAGTTGTGAGTGGATCACTTCCCCGGAAGCCAGGAAGATGGTCAGAAGTAGAAGAATCAGGGTTGGAAGCGATGAAAACCATTCGCCGATGGAACGGTTTCCAACAGAAAAAGTTGATGGTTTATCCATTATGCACCCGGTTGTTGTTATACCGCCGTTATGGCGCGGGACATTGAGAGCCGGTGGCTCTGAAATGCTTTAACCCCGCATTCTATGGCAGTGTAAACACCTTGACTACCTGCTGCCTTGGCGCAGATTGACAGTTTTTAGGTCGCTAGGGAGAAACGGGGCCATGCGGCCCCGCTCTGTGTGGGCGTTACTCGACCGGGTTGACACACTCGGCGCGAGAGGCGTCCATCTTGCAGCGCACCTTGCGCAGCAGACTCATCATTTCCTTGTCGTAGACGCCTTCTTTGGTCAGGGCGATCCGCGCTTCGCGCATCATTTCGTCATAGCGCAGCTTGTCGGCTTCCGGAATGCGGATCCACCACTTCTTGTCCACTTCGGAGTTGGCGTTCTCGATCACGCGCATGGCACGGTCAAACTGGCCGAGCATGTATTCGCGGGACTTCTGGGCAAAACCGTCGGGGAACTCGTCTTTCTTCAGAATTACCTGAGCGGTGAGCTGGCCGAGTACATAGTCGACGATGCCACCATCGGGTTGCATGCCCTTGTACAGTTCCAGCGCGGAGTAGGCGGCGATGGGAGCAAAGCAGATATCCACGGAGCCGTTATTGAAGCGACCGGAGAAGTTGGTGATGTCGGACATCACCGGGGACATGCCGACCCGGGACGCCATGTTGGCCTGGGCGGTGTCATATTCCAGTACGGCAATGGACTTGCCGGACAGCTCGCCTACGGTGTCGATGGTGCGGTCTTTCACGAACAGGTAGGCCGCGCCCATGGGGGCCACGCCGCCCACTTCATAGGGGCCGGAAACCAGGTGCTTGTTGATCGAAGGGTTACCGCTGGCCAGGACCGTGATCACGGTACGCATGGCGTCATAGGACGGGATGGAGCCAATGGAGTCCATGCTGCCGGTGTAGCTGTTGAACTGGCGACCGCGGATGCCGGTGAGTACGGCGGCTTCACACTGACCAGCCTTGAGGTCTTCCGAGGCGATTTTCTCGTCCGTGTAGGGCTTCAGCTCCAGGTCTACACCCCAGCCGAGGGCGGCGGTCTTGTAGTCCTTCATGATGTTGTAGATATCACCATTGGCGCCGATGATGTCGAATACGCACATGGTGCGCTTTTCGGCGGCCTGGGCGGGGCTGAATGTCAGTGCAAGGGCAGCGGTGGCTGCTGCGGTTAACGCCTTGAAATAGCGCATGGTTGTCTCCTGGTTACTTCTTGATCTAATTGAAAGCGGCCCGAAGGCCGCTGAAGGCTTACAGCAAATCGTCAATATCGACCGACGGCCCGGACTTGGCGGCGTCATCCCAGAAGGTGCCAAGGCCACCTACGGGGGTACGTTTGCCGGTGTTCTCGGTCCATTCGCGGTCGGAAATACCGGTGATGATGGAGCTGGCAATGGCGTCCATCATGGCGTAATCCGGGTTCAGGTTCTGGTCGTTGGCGGCAAAGTCACGGATTGCCTTGCGCATGCGCTGGTCGTCGCCCTTGCTGAAGGCACTCATGGCATACAGGGCACTACCCAGGCGAACACCACCGTCGAAACCGGCCTTGGCGGATGCTTCCAGCTCCTGCCAGGGATCGGCATTGGGCGGCGCCAGCATCGGCAGCAGGTTCCACACGGCAGCACGAGTACCACGCGGAACGCCCCACCACTTGGCGTTGTCCAGGCACTTCATGTTGCGCTCTACCTTGGCGGCGATGTCGCGGGGAACGCCAACAGCGCCATCGGCGGCACCGTCATTGAGCAGGGCCTGCACACCGGAGATGTTACCGATCATCCATACCAGTTCATCAAAGTCGGTCTTCATCTTGGGGCATTCGCCCTCTTTCTGCTCGCCAAAGGCCGCCAGCATGTTCTGATAGGCGGTGTACTGGCGTTCGGCGGTCACCGCGGACCAGCGCTTCTGTTCGATCCGGGCATCCTGGGCTTCATTGACCTGGCCGGCCTTTACCGCGCGCATGTAGCGCAGCTCGGCATCCAGGGCAATCTGTTCGGAGCAGGCCGCCGCGGTGGTGAATACCATGGCACCCAGTTTCTCGGGGTGAGAGCCGACGCGCTCGAAAGCCATCAGCAGGGGAGTCTGGGCTTCACCGGTAACACAGGCCATGCGAACGTCGTTGTAGGTCAGCATGTAGGGCAGCATTTCGGAGCGACCGAAGCTGATCAGCACGTCACCAGTGGTTTTGTAGATGACCCCACAGCCTTGCAGAGCCAGGATGGCGCCCCCTACCAGGGCCAGACGGGAGTGTCGTAGCATTTTCGTGATGGAAAGAGAACCCATTCGGTAGCTCCTTGTTATTGTTCTCTGGATTAGCGCGATCAAAGGTACGAAAGTCAGGGAATTGGCACAAGCGGCAATTACAAAAAAGGCTGCAAGCAATTACAAACAATAAATTTGCTATATGATGGATTGCGTTTACGTTAACCGCCCGTATTCACAGGGATAGTACGACTTTATTATGACTGACCATACTGACATTAAAGACATGAAAGCCTGGCTGGCTGGCGAACGCAGTGGGGTTTCCCTGGCACTCAATACCGCTCGCGGCGGTGTTCGGATTCTCGAAACCCTGGGTGTCATCGGTCGTCAGGGGCTGGGCTGGGCACTGGGCAATCGCCCGCCAGTCCCGGCTTTGCTGCGTACTACCTTTGAATCACTGGGAACGACCTACATCAAGCTCGGCCAGTTTATTGCCAGTTCCCCGTCGATTTTCCCGGAAGAATACGTGGAGGAATTTCAGCGTTGTCTGGACCGGACTCCGGCACTACCTTTTCATTACATCCGGGAAACCATAGAGAAGGAACTGGGCAAGCCACTGGAGGCGCTTTACCAATCCGTTGACCCCAAACCATTGGCCAGTGCGTCCATTGCACAGGTTCATGCGGCAAAACTCAAGAATGGTCAGGACGTGGTGATAAAGGTTCAGCGACCGGGCGTGCGCAATGTTCTGTTGACCGATTTCAACTTTCTGTACTTTGCCGCACGGATTACCGAGAAGCTGGCACCGGGCTTGTCGAAGTCGGCCATTTCAGGCGTGATTGAAGAGCTGCAGGCCGGCATGCTGGAAGAATGTGACTTTATTCGCGAAGCCGGCAACCTGAAGGCCTTCAACGCCTTCCTGCGTGACACTGGCAATACCCGCGCCGTGGCGCCGGAGCCGGTGATGTCACATACCACCGGGAAGGTGCTGACCATGGAGCGCTTTTTCGGTGTGCCACTGACGGATATGCAGGTGCTGAAAAAATATACCGATGACCCGGCGGAGACCCTGATATCCGCGCTCAATACCTGGTTTTCCAGCCTGATGCTGTGTGATTTCTTCCATGCGGATGTGCATGCTGGCAATTTGATGTTACTTGAAGACGGTCGCGTCGGTTTTATCGATTTCGGTATCGTTGGCCGTATCCGCCGGGAAGCCTGGGATGGCATGGCGAAGTTTTTCGATGCCATCGGGCGGGGCGATGTGCGCCAGATGGCAGAAGCCATGGCACTGGTGGGCATGACCCGTGAAGAGGTGGACGTGGATGCCCTGACCCGGGACATCGAGGGCCTGCAGGGCGTGCTGGGCCAGGTGGACCCCACGGCGCTGGTGCAGGCGGATCGCAACGACAAGGAAGTGAACCGGCTGATGATGGATCTGGTCAAGATCGGTGAGAGTCACGGCATCCGCTTCCCGCGGGAATTTGCCCTGCTGCTCAAGCAGTTCCTGTATTTCGACCGCTATGTCCAGGTACTGGCCCCCGAGATGGACATGTTCAGCGATAACCGCGTGGACATGTTCGGCGCCATCGACGACATGCCCAGCGGGTTGTTGCATTAGGGAGCAGGCGAGTTGCGATGGGTTGGATAGGGAAGGTCTGAAAAGTTCCCCAACCCCGGTGCTTTCTACGAAGCCGCGGTAGGAACGGAGCGTAGCGGAGTAACGCCCGCAGGGCGGCCCGAAGGGTGAGCGCAGCGAATAATTCCCTTCCAGGGCGCGAACCGCGCTCGCGCGGAAATCGCCCAACGGGCGATCAGGCATCGTAGGGTGGATTACGCCTTGCGGCTAATCCACCCTACATTTCTATCCAGATAATACCGGTGCCATCTCCAGCCCTCTTCGCCATGCAAGCATGGCTCCCACGGTGTTTGGGGAAACTCGTCCCTTCCTTACGCAGAATTTCCTGGCAACCTCCCGGCATTTCGGTTTGGCTTTTCGAAACTCGAAACTCGAAACTCGAAACTCCATGCGAGCATGGCTCCCAAAGAGAATGTTGGTGCAGGCGACCAGGT
>JAKSCQ010000061.1 GCA_022360555.1 Pseudomonadales bacterium | reverse complement strand
GAGCCAATGCAGTGCTGCTGCAACTGATGATTGCAGCGACAAGGCAGAAAACAACACAAACAATAATAACAACAGAATCAGCGCAAAATATGGGAGTCACAACTTCGGTTGTGGCTCCTTTTTACTTTGTGGCCCTGTCAAAACCACAAGCTCGCCAGTATAGGGGCTGGCAGGCTGACTGCCAATTCATACGGACTTTCCCGGGAATCACGGACCACCACCCTCGACGATTCCGCCCACGGCATCTCAATCGGCGAAAAAAAGTGCTACTATCGCCGCCTTCTTGCTCACACTTTAGGCCAATATCAACGCATGCCTCGCAAGCTTCTGGAACGTATGACACGCTGGTTCAAACCGGGTTCCCCGAAAAACGGGATTTTGCCGGAACCACGCATCATCCCTCGAGACCAGCACCCCATCTCTCGCAAGCAGATATCCCGTGCCGCGCTGGATGTGCTCTACGGCCTCCACAAGGCCGGATTCGACGCCTACCTGGTGGGAGGCTGCCTGCGCGATATTCTCAGCGGCCGCCAGCCCAAGGACTTCGATGTGGCCACCAATGCCACACCGGAGCAGGTCAACCGGCTGTTCAAGCGCAGCCGCATCATCGGCCGCCGCTTCCAGATCGTGCATGTGCGCTTCGGGCGGGAGGTCATCGAGGTATCCACCTTCCGGGCCATGAACCGCGACGACAACCCGGACCGGGATCAGCATCACGCCCACGAGGAAACCGGGCTGGTGCTGCGCGACAATACCTGGGGCAGCATCGAGGAAGATGCCCTGCGCCGGGATTTCACCATCAACGCCCTCTACTACAATATTGCCGACTTCACCCTGCATGACTTTGCCGGCAGCATTAATGACATTGAGAATCAGGTCATCCACCTGATTGGCGATCCGCAAACCCGCTTCCGCGAAGACCCGGTACGCATGCTGCGTGCCGCACGCTTTTCCGCCAAGCTGGGATTCCACATCGACAAGGCCACCGCCGGGCCGATCCCGGACATGGCGGAACTGCTCCTGCAGGTGCCAGCGGCGCGACTGTTCGATGAAGTCCTGAAACTGTTCCTCAGCGGTCATGCCCGCCATTCCTACGAACAGCTCCGGGAACTGGATCTGTTCCGTTTCCTGTTCCCGGAAACCCACCAGGCCTTGCAGGGCGAACATGGCGAAACCTGGGAGGCCATGTTGCTGGCCGCCATGGACAACACCGACCGGCGACTGGAGCTGAACAAGCCGGTCACCCCGGCCTTCATCTACGCCGTGCTGTTGTGGCCGGTGATCCAGCAGCGCATGGGCGGTTACCTGTCCAGTGGCCTGCCCCCGGCCCAGGCCCTGCACAAGAGCGCCACCCGGGCGCTCAACAACCAGATCAAGCACACTGCCGTTCCCCGCCGTTTCTCCGCCGTGATGCGGGAAATGTGGGAGCTGCAACTGCGCCTGGACAAGCGCGCCGGCAAACGGGCCGATGCGCTGATGGAACACCCCCGTTTCCGCGCCGCCTATGACTTCCTGCTGCTGCGCGAGCAGGCCGGCGAGATCAAGCCGGGGCTGGGCGACTGGTGGACCCGCTATCAGGAAGAAGATGAACAGAGCCGCCGGCAAATGATCAGCCAGCTCGGCAATCAGGGCGGCGGGGGCCGCAAACGCAGACGCCGCCGTCGCAAGAAACCCGCAACCGACAACTAAGGCGGGAGGAGCGCAGCGAATAACTGCGGGATGACGGGAGTTTTTCAGAGCCTCCTTAGCCCGGAATAGGCGGGCTCTTTAACCACCCGACGCCGCGAAGTCTTCGAGTGTCGCCTTGTCCGTTATTAATTATTCATTATTAACTTTTACTTGTACCGGTCTTTCCCAGGAGGCACATTGATGCAGGCGCTCATTGGCCTTGGCAGCAATCTGGATTCTCCCTCGCAGCGGCTGATCTCGGCCCTGCGGGCGCTGCAGCGCCTCCCCGGCCTGACCCTGTGCCACCATTCCCGGCTTTACGCCAGCGCCCCCGTCGGCCCCCAGGACCAGCCGGATTACGTCAATGCGGCGGCCGCGCTGACGTTCCAGGGCTCGCCCCATGAGCTACTCCAAACCCTGCAAGCCCTGGAACTGGCCGCCGGCCGCCAGCGCCTGCGTCACTGGGGCGAGCGGACCCTGGACCTGGATATCCTGCTGATCGGCGACCGCTGCATCGACACTCCTGACCTGCAGGTCCCCCATCCCCAGATGACCCGCCGGGCCTTCGTCCTGTATCCGCTAATGGACATTTGTGCCGACGCCCTCTTGCCCGATGGCACTGCACTGAGTAGCTTTCTGGAACAGGTCAAGGATCAACGGATTTCACCGCTGGCGGAACTGGAACGCGATGCACTCATTGAACGAGAAAACCCTTAACGAGCGGATTGAACAGCGCCGCCAGGCCGGCACCCTGCCCCGCTTTATCGCCGTGGAAGGCCCCATTGGCGCCGGCAAGACCAGCCTGGCCAAGCGACTGGCCATGACCTTCGGCTATGACCTGTTGCTGGAACAGGCCGACGAGAACCCGTTCCTGACCCGTTTCTATCAGGACCCGGCCCGCTATGCCCTGCAAACCGAACTATTCTTCCTGTTCCAGCGCACCGATCAGCTACGCCAGATCCAGCAGCAGGACCTGTTTGCCGGGCCGCGCATTGCCGACTTCCTGATCGACAAGAACCGCCTCTTCGCCCAGGTCACTCTGGACGAGGACGAATTCGAGCTGTACCGGAACGTGGACGATCACCTGACCCTGGATGCCCCGCAGCCGGACCTGGTGGTCTACCTGCAGGCGCCATCACAGGTGCTGCGCCAGCGCATCAGCCGGCGCGGCAACGATTTCGAGCAACGCATCCAGAGCGATTATCTGGACAGGCTCAGTAATGCCTACACGGAGTTCTTCCATTTCTACGACCGGGCCCCGCTACTGATCGTCAATGCCGCGGAAATCGACCTGGTCAACCATGACCGGGACTACCAGCAACTGATTAGCGAGCTGCTGGACATCCGCTCCGGCCGCCACTATTTTAACCCCCGGCCGCTGGTCGGCTGAATGATAGCTGCAAGCTACAAGCTACAAGCTGCAACACGACATAGCTCTGGCGGTTTCTGAAAGCCTGGAGCCCGCGCGTGAATCGGTGCGCGGGTTCCGGGGTTTCAAAACCTGACAGCCTGAGACCGTGTTGCAGCTTGTAGCTTGCAGCTTGCCCCCCTGAATTTCCTCGGGAGGTTTCCCATGTCAGTAACCATCCGCACCCTCCAGAAACGCAAACAGGACGGTGAAAAGTTCTCCGTGCTCACCGCCTACGATGCCTGCTTCGCCCAGCTCATCGCCGAAGCCGGCGTGGATGCCATCCTGGTTGGCGACTCCCTGGGCAACGTGATTCAGGGCCAGGGCAGCACCGTGCCGGTGACCCTGGAACAGATGGCCTACCACACCGAATGCGTGGCCCGCGGCAACCAGGGCAGCCTGCTGATCGCCGACGTGCCGTTCATGGGTGCGGCCACCCTGGAGCGGGCCCTGGAAACCTCCACCGCACTGATGCAGGCCGGGGCCAATATGGTCAAACTGGAAGGCAGCGCCTGGCTGGCGGACAGCATCGAGGTTCTCAACCGCAATGGTATTCCCGTCTGCGCCCACCTGGGCCTGACACCCCAGGCGGTCAATGCCCTGGGGGGCTACCGGGTGCAGGGCAAGGACGACGCTGGCGCCACGGAACTGCTGGAAGCCGCCAAAGCCCTGGACGAGGCCGGTGCCGCCATGCTGCTGCTCGAATGCGTGCCCCGCGAACTGAGCGCCCGCATCACCCGGGAAGTGAGCATCCCGGTGATTGGCATCGGTGCCGCCCCGGAATGCGACGGCCAGGTGCTGGTGATGCACGACATGCTCGGCATCAGCCCCGGCAAACCGGCCCGTTTCGTGAAGGATTTCATGGCCGAGGCCGGCGATATCCGTGCCGCCTTCAAAGCCTATGATACGGCAGTGAAAGACGGCAGCTTTCCGGCCGACGAACACTGCTTTTAAACCCAGCTGCAAGCGACAAGCTTCAAGCTGCAACGCGGACTCAGGCATGACGAAGCTGCTGCGTCTGGATCCGCGCCCAAACGCCAGAGATATGTTCCTGGCAAAGAACCGCGGGCAAAGGCGCTGCTCAACCAGCGCCGAACTCTCCCGCGCCTTGTCGCTTGAAGCTTGCAGCTTGTTGCTTCTTTTACCGAGGTCACCGATGCAAACCGTTCATTCCGTCTCGCAGGTGCGCGAATATGTCCGAGGCTGGCATAACAAGGGCCTGTCCGTAGGCTTTGTGCCCACCATGGGCAACCTGCACGAAGGCCACCTGAGCCTGATCAAGGAAGCCCACGCCCGTTGTGATGTGGTGGTGGTCTCGATTTTCGTGAATCCCACCCAGTTTGGCCCCAACGAGGATTTCGACCGCTACCCACGCACCCTGGACGCGGATGCCGCCGCCCTGGTTGACGCGGGCACCGACCTGCTTTTTGCCCCGTCCGTGGACGAAATGTACCCGCTGGGCCAAAACCAGACCTGGGTCGACGTGGATAACCTGGGAGACTACCTGTGCGGCGCCAGCCGCGAGGGCCATTTCCGTGGCGTCACCACGGTGGTATCCAAGCTGTTCAACATTGTTCAGCCGGACGTGGCCGTATTCGGCGAGAAGGATTTCCAGCAGCTTGCCATTATCCGCCGCATGGCCGAAGAACTGTGCTTCCCGGTCAAGATTGTCGGCGCCGCCACCAGCCGGGAAAGTGACGGCCTGGCACGCAGCTCACGCAACGGCTTTCTCAGCGAAAGTGAGCGCAAACTCGCGCCGCGACTCTACCGGCAGCTGCAACAACTGAAAGCCGACATCGAAGCCGGCGAGCGGGATTTCCGGGCTCTGGAAAAACGCCATGGTGAAGCCCTCGATCAGGCCGGTTTTCAGGTGGATTATCTCACCATTGCCGAGGCCCGGAGCCTGGCCCCAGCGGGCGAAAACGACACCAATCTGGTAATTGCCGCCGCCGCGAAACTGGGCCAGACACGATTGATAGACAATGTCTCACTGGCCGTTGTGCGCACCCCCTGATTCATGCATACTTCGGGCCCCTTGAAGCGCCTGCTTGGTCCATAACACCGCTCACAGCAGGCTTCAGGCAGTGTAAGAGGTAACCAACATGCAGTGCACCATGCTGAAAGCAAAACTCCACCAGGCTCGCGTGACCCACGCGGAACTCGAGTACGAAGGCTCCTGCGCCATCGATGGTGACCTGATGGACATGGCGGGCATCCTGGAATACGAACAGATCCAGATCTACAACATCGACAACGGTGAGCGTTTTGAAACCTACGCCATCCGCGGTGAAGCCGGTTCCAAGATCATTTCCGTGAACGGTGCAGCTGCACACAAGGCCCAGCCCGGTGACCGTGTCATCATCTGTGCCTATGCCAGCTACTCCAGTTCCGAACTGGTCAACTTCAAGCCCAGCCTGATCTACATGGCGGAAGGCAACGAAGTCAAAGGCACCAGCAACGCGATTCCGGTACAGGTCGCCTGATACCGAATCCGTTCACAAGGATTATTTAAAACGCCGGCAAATGCCGGCGTTTTTTTATCCCGCGCCGCAGCGACCAAATCGCTTGCAGGCGAGCTCCCACAGAGGCTCCGTTCAAGCGCACCCGCAGTTCCGTTCCCCCTCCCCTCGCACGCCGCTATTAACTGTTAACAATGCATTGTTAACCGCCTTCCCCCTTGGCCATTCACCAACACATTGTTTACTCTTGGAAATAGCCTGTTTCCTCTACGACCATGGTTGAATACCTGTAGGGCGAGATACCCACAATAATGAAGGAAAAAACGGGAGCCGTTTTCGCTCCCGTCCGGCAGTATTCCAAGGAGGCCCTTGATGTCCAAACCCGTTGTTCACCCCGTACCTGACGATTTCAAAGCCCAGACACTGATGGACCGCGATACCTATGACCGCTGGTATGCCCAGTCCATCAACGACCCGGACAGTTTCTGGGCCGATCGCGCCCGCGAACTGCTTGACTGGAAAACCCCGTGGGACACGGTCAGTGACTGGGACTTCAACGAAGGCCGCGCCGCCTGGTTCAAGGGCGCCACTCTCAACGCCTGCTATAACTGCGTGGACCGGCACCTGCCGGAGCGGGCCAGCCAGACCGCCATCATCTGGGAAGGCGACGAGCCGGACCAGGACAAGCACATCAGCTACCAGGAACTGTTCGAGCACGTCAGCCAGTTCGGCAATGTGCTCAAAGCGCGAGGCGTAAAAAAAGGGGACCGGGTGGTGATCTACATGCCCATGATCCCGGAAGCGGCCTACGCCATGCTCGCCTGCGCCCGTATTGGCGCCATCCACTCCGTGGTGTTTGGCGGCTTTTCCCCGGAAGCACTCAAGGACCGGATTCTGGATGCCGGCGCCTGCGCCGTGATCACCGCCGACGAAGGGGTGCGCGGTGGCAAGACCATCCCCCTGAAAGCCAATGCCGACCAGGCCATGGAAGGCATCGACGCCGTTCACACCTGCCTGACCGTCAAGCGCACCGGCGGCAACATCGACTGGCAGGCGGGCCGGGACGTCTGGTATCACGACGCCATGGCGGAAGCCTCCACCGACTGCGAACCGGAATGGATGGACGCGGAAGACCCGCTCTTTACCCTCTACACCTCCGGCTCCACCGGCAAGCCCAAGGGCGTTCTGCACACCACCGCCGGCTACATGCTGCACGCCACCCTGACCCACAAGTACGTGTTCGATTATCACGACGGTGATATCTACTGGTGCACCGCCGATGTGGGCTGGATCACCGGGCACAGCTATATCGTCTACGGCCCGCTGGCCAACGGCGCCACCACGGTAATGTTCGAAGGGGTGCCCACCTACCCGGATGCCTCCCGCCACTGGCAGGTGGTGGACAAACACAAGGTCAATATCTACTACACCGCCCCCACGGCCATCCGCGCCCTGATGGGTCAGGGCGACGAACCGGTAACAAAGACGTCTCGCGCCAGTCTGCGTCTACTGGGCACCGTGGGCGAACCGATCAACCCCGAAGCCTGGGAGTGGTACTACAAGGTGGTGGGCGAATCCCGCTGCCCCATCGTGGACACCTGGTGGCAGACCGAAACCGGCGGCATCATGATTGCCCCGCTACCTGGCGCCGTGGATCTGAAACCCGGCTCCGCCACCCTGCCCATGTTCGGCGTGAAACCGGTACTGATGGACCCGGACGGCAATGAACTGGACGGCGCCGCCTCCGGCAACCTGGCCATCAAGGCCAGTTGGCCCAGCCAGATCCGCACCGTGTATGGCGATCACCAGCGCATGATCGATACCTATTTCAGCGCCTACAAGGGCTACTACTTCACCGGCGACGGCGCCCGTCGCGATGAAGACGGCTACTACTGGATCACCGGCCGGGTGGATGACGTGCTCAACGTATCCGGTCACCGCCTGGGTACG